>NZ_JAPDCL010000034.1:3269-37646 GCF_027706025.1 Aeromonas sp. Y311-2
TCAGGCATTAGCGTTATCGGTAGCGTGAAATGAAATCCTGGCTGCTGGCTGGCAACGATTGTCAGCTGACAACGGGGCGATCAGCTCATCAGAACCATCAGGCATTAGCGTTATCGGTAGCGTGAAATGAAATCCTGGCTGCTGGCTGGCAACGATTGTCAGCTGACAACGGGGTGATCAGCTCATCAGAACCATCAGGCATTAGCGTTATCGGTAGTGTGAAATGAAGTCCTGGCCGCTGCCCGATAATCTGCTCGGCACTCTCTGTCAGCCGCATTATAGGTATCGTGAAATGGAAATCTGGCTCCAGCGAACTCGATTGTCAGCTGACAACGCGGTGATCTGCACCTCAGTGGTCGCTGGCGATGACATTAGCTGTTTATTTTTATTAGTATTTTTATATAATGCGCGCACGTCCCAGTGGCACAGCTGGATAGCGCGCGCCCCTCCTAAGGGCGAGGTCGCAGGTTCGAATCCTGCCTGGGACGCCATCTCGTAACCTCATTTCACCCCCAATAATGCATTTGCGCATGCGTTGCAAGCATTATTTTGCGCTATTTCAGCGCTATTCAAATCCCAAAATGCACTTAACCAATTGTTTTTTAACGATATTTTTTATTTAAAAGATCTTATAACCATCCCCTCCTAAGGGACAGGCCACTGGTTCGACTCCAGTCGGGAACGCCATACAAAACAAGGGGTTGGTATCGCAAGATGCCAACCCCTTGGTCGTTTTTGCTCTGGGGTACCACACGGGGTACCACAGCGCGCATTCCATAACTAGAAATCTGGAAATATAAATGAGTCTCATTTCAATTAAATTCAGATATATATTATCTCCATGAACCTACCCAAGGGACTGCTCTGTGCAGTCCCTTTTTCATTGGAGATCTCTAATGGCGCACCTGATCGACACCATGGCCTACGTAGGCCAGACGCCTTGGCACGGCCTCGGCAATATATTGCCCCCACAGCAATCTCTGGATATCTGGCTGCAAGCGGCCAGGATGGATTGGACTATCGAACAGAGCGACGTGATGTTTAACGTCGCCTCCGATGCGCTGCATATCCGCCCCTACAGCGACAGCAAGGTGCTTTATCGCTCCGATACACTCATTCCCCTGTCGGTGGTCTCAAGCCGCTACAACGTGGTACAGCCCCACGAGGTGCTGCACTTCTATCAAGACTTGGTGGAAGCCGGTGGCTTTGAGCTGGAGACAGCTGGCTCGCTCAAGGGCGGCCGCAAGCTGTGGGCACTGGCCAAGACCGGTCAGAACCTTAAGCTCAAGGGCGGTGACGTGGTGAAGTCTTATCTGCTGCTGGCCACCAGTTGCGACGGCACTCTCTGCACCACGGCTCAGTTCACCTCATTGCGTGTGGTGTGCAACAACACGCTGCAGATGGCACTGCGCGGCGCTACCGGCGCCATCAAGGTGCCCCACTCCACTCAGTTCGATGCCGCTGCCGTCAAAGAGTCGCTCGGGCTGGGGCTCTCTCATTGGGATGAGTTCAAGGCGCAGACCAAGGCGCTGGCACAGCGGCCAGTAGCCCCCGAAGAGGCGCTGCGCTTTTTCAGCGACCTGCTGGCGCAGCCGCTGGATGAGGAGAGCATGATCCTCACCAAGCCGGTACAACGCCTGCATGAGCTCTATCTGGGCGCAGGCATGGGCTCAGAGCTTGCCAGCTCCCGCAATACCGCCTGGGGGCTGGTCAATGCGGTAACGGAATATGTCGATCACCACCGCCGTGCTCGCAGCCAGGATCACCGGCTCGATTCCGCCTGGTTTGGTCAGGGTGCCCAACTCAAATCCCAAGCCTTGAATCAAGCTCTCACTCTGCTGCAGTAATTCCTCTTCCCTATTTAAACCGCATAACGACCTCACCCGGACTGGCGAAAGCCAATCCGGGCGTAGCCATTTATGCCGTCAACAAGGAGTCGTCATGAAAGCAAAAGCCAAATATGGCCAAGCCCTGCGGCTGGCCTCTACTACTCAATTAACCCGCGAGCAGTGGCTCGCAATCCGCAAACTCGGCATTGGCTCCTCCGATGCCGCCGTGGCTGTGGGGTTATCTCCCTACAAATGCCCGCTCAGCCTGTGGCTGGAGAAGACCGGCCGCAAGGAGCCGGAAGATATCTCCCAAAGGGAAGCGGTACTGTGGGGCATTGAGCTGGAACCGGTGCTGGCACAGGTCTATGCCAAACGCACAGGCTACAAGGTGCGCCGGGTCAATGCCGTTCTGCAACACCCCGAGCACCCCTTCATGCTCGCCAACCTCGACCGAGAAGTGGTCGGCCATCCCGATGGGCCGGGCATTCTGGAGATCAAGACCGCCAGCTATCACAGCGCCCCCCAGTGGGAGGAAGGGGTGCCGGTGGCTTACCAATGTCAGGTGCTGCATCAGCTGGCCGTCACCGGCCATGCCTGGGCTGAGGTGGCAGTGCTGATCGGCGGCCAGGATTTTCGGATTTACCGCATCGAGCGTGACGAAGAGAAGATCCAGGATCTCACCGAGCGGGAAGCGCAGTTCTGGCAGATGGTACAACAAGATCAGCAACCTGAACCTGACGGCTCCAGTGATGCCGCCAATGCCCTGAGCTGGCTCTTCCCCCGCGATGATGGCCAGACGGTGGATCTCTCCGATTCCCCCGAGTTCAACCAGCTGTTTGGCGAGCTACTGCGCTTGCGTGAGCAGAAAGAAGCGGTCGAGCTACAGGAGTCACAACTCAAGCAGCGGCTGCAAGCCACCTTGGGCGAAGCGACAGCCGGGCTGTTTGCCGATGGCAAGATCACCTGGAAGCGCAGCAAAGACCGGCTGGCACCGGATCTGGATAAGCTCGGACAGGATCATCCCGACTTGCTCACCCGCTACGTTAAACCGGTGCCCGGCGTGCGCCGTTTCACCATTCAACCCTTGAGGCAAACACCATGATCAAAGGACTGGCGATTACCCCGCCCGTGATCGGGCGGATCTGCATCGGCAAACTGGTGCAAAAACAGGATAAATGGGTACCAGAGAAGGACGACAGCTTCACCCTCACCACCCAGGTACAACAGAAGGGGGGATGGTTGCTCCATCCCCTGCATCAACACTATTCATCGCAAAAGAACGGCCAAGGGCAGGAGCAGACCAAAATCCGCGCCATTCCGGTGCGGGTGCTGTTCAACGACAGCGACTTGAACTTGCGGGCGGAATACACCGCGTTTGACCGGCAAACCGGCAGGCCGCTCTGTGTCGGTAATGGGGAAATGGCAAGACGCGTGGGGGCTCAAGGCATGGAGGAAGTCAGCTGCCCTGGGCCTGAGCGCTGTGCCTTTGCCGGACAACAGGACTGCAAGTTGTACGGACGGCTGAACCTGTTTGTGGAGGGACAGGGGGATGAGCTCGGCAGCTTTATCTTTCGCACCACCGGCTACAACTCGGTGCGTACCCTGGCGGCACGACTCAAGTACCTGGAAGCGGTCAGCGGCGGCCTGACCCGCTATCTGCCGCTCACGTTGCGGCTGCGGGCCAAGAGCACCACCCAGTCCTACCGTACCCCGGTCTACTACGTGGACCTGACCCTGCGCGATGAGCTGACCCTGACCGAGGTTGTCGGACAAGCGAAAGAGGCGGCACTACGTGATCATGAGGCAGGGCTTGATATCGAGCAGATGGAGCACACGGCCCGCGAGCTGCTGCGCAACGGCCAGTTCGAAGAGATGGATGAAGAGGTGCCGTCTCTGCTGGAGGAGTTCTATCCCGAGCCAGAGGCGGGCGAAGCATCATCAGCCTCACCGCCGATGGCAACAGCGGTGGTAACGACGCCAGCACGCTCCCGCCCTCGCCCCTCCCCCTTGACCAACAAGCTAGGCAGCGGTGCTGACCCTTCGTCACCCCATGCCTGAACTCGGTACTACCGACCGTTAAATCCTTTCAAATCAATTCGTAGCGATGCGTTCGGCTGCGACCTCACGACGGGACGTCTGTCACAAAACGGCCCGTCGCGTATTCCCATCACTGGTTTGGGGTCAATAGATCAAGCCCTATTGCCCCTCACGAAATAGGCACCTTTTTCAGCTATTCCCCACCCATTTCAGGTCAATAAGGTCTCTTTGAGGCTTTTGACCTGGGGTGTCAGTGTACCTTGCCCTATTGACCGGGAGGAGACCATGGCACTGGTAGGTTATGCACGCGTGAGCACGGTAGGCCAGAGCCTGGATACCCAGCTTCAAGCGCTGGCCGAGTGCAGCAAGATTTTCCAAGAGAAGGTGAGCGGCGCCAGCGATGACCGGCCCCAGCTCGCCCTGCTGCTGGATTGTGTGAATGCAGGCGACGTGGTGATGGTGACCAAGCTGGATCGCCTGGCACGCAACACCCGCCACCTGTTGGAAATTTCGGAGTACCTGCAACAGCGGCAGGTGGCCCTGCGCATCTTGAACCTAGGCGTCGACACCTCAACCCCGACCGGCAAGTTGATGCTGACCATGATCGGCGCCATCGCCACCTTCGAGCGGGAGTTGATGCTGGAACGCCAAGCCGAGGGGATTGAGCTCGCCAAACGGCGTGGGGCCTACAAGGGCCGCAAGCCCACCGCGATGGCAAAGGGGCGCGAGGTGCTGGCGCTAGCCAAGCGAGGGTTACCCAGGGCCGAGATCGCGAGGCAGACGGGGATCAGCATTTCCAGCGTGCAACGCATCCTCAGGACAACAGAAAAATAATGCCGGGGTATCTCCCGGAGCATCGGATTCGTATTCAACACAAGGAAGAAAAATAATGAAAAAACATCATTATCTCTCGTTAATCGCCGCTTTGGTCCTCAGTGCTTGCGGCGGTGGCAGCGACAATAGCAGTAGTGATAATGGCGGCAATGGCGCTCCTGCCGATATCACCCTAACCGGTCGCGCCCTCTCCGGCGACTATCTGGCTGGGCAAGCCGCCTGCCTGGACCTCAATGCCAACCAACAGTGTGACAACGGCGAACCGCAGACCACCACCGACAGTCAGGGGCGTTTCAACTTCACCCTGCCAGAAACGCAGCAAGCCGACGCCAGTCAGGCATGGGCTATTCTTGCTGCTCCTGCCACCTCGCCAATGGTTGCGGCTCGTGCCGCCACCACCCCAACCCTGCTCGGTTACGTTGACGGTGCTGAGTTTGTGGTCAGCCCCTATACCCACCAACTGGTCACCAGCACCGATCCTGAGCAACGCAAGACCCACTATCAATCCAGCATCGCCACCAAGGAGAAACAACTGATTGCCAGCGAGCTGGGGCTGACGACACAGGAGGCCAGCGAACAGAAGCTGTTTGGAGATTATCTGGCGGCGGGTGACGAACACAGTACGGCCCTGGCTGAAGAGGCAGCCACCAAAGAGCAGCAACTCGTTGAGGCAAGTACCCTGCAAGCCGAGCTGGCGGCGGCCCTTGCCACCGACAACCCGCAAGGATGGCAATCGGTCACGGTCAGCATTCGCAACCTGCGCGAGTACAACCGCAATCAGGACATCTGGCAGCAAATCCGCCTGCAAGAGGTTGTCTACACCAAACGGGTTGAGGCCATCGAGACGACCCGCACCGAGAGCACCCGCTGGCTGCTTGATGAGCAGGGAGGCTACGATGCCCAGCAGCCACTGCGCCGCTTTATCGACGAGGAGTACAAGAACTGGGACAGCAAGCAATATAGCCTGCACTCCGCTTGGGACTGGACCTACGACGAGAGCGGTAATGCCACCGTCAAAGGCGAGAGTATCCGCAGCGGCACCTTCAGTCAGGATGCGAATGGTCTCTACAGCTACCACACCACGGAGTTCACCAACGAGGGCACGCCCGTTCCCCATGACACGGCCCCGTTGCCTGAGGATAGTTATTGCGAAGGCTTCGACATCCAGGCCGAGTTCGCCCGCTGGCAAGCCAATCCAAGCCTGACGGCGCTCGACCAGTGTGTAGGCAATGTCCTGCAAAGCGATGACCAGGAGAACCTCGACAGCCAGGGCGCATGGACACAGCACCGCGCCCTGACTTTCTGGCTCAGAGGGGAAGACCCCATCAATCCCAATGGCCCACCCAGCAGCTACGAAACCCGCACCAGCGTGGTCACGGCGCAAGGGGATACGCAGTTTGTGAACCAACTGGATAACCAGGCTCTGACCATCAACGCCCCAGCGTTGGGTCAGTCTCCCTTCAACCTCACCCGCGATGACAAGCTGAGCCATACCGGTGACAGCGCCATCAAATTGGCCCAGCCGATTTGTGGCGGGTGCGCGGCGACCGAACTCGACAGCAGCATCCCCGGCTTTGGCAAGGTCGAGCTGCAAAACTACAACCCGACCCGCTGGCGCTCGCTGAGCGGGGCCTATCTGGAGCAGGATTACCGGAAGCAGGCGAGCGGCTCTACCCTCACTAATCGCTTCTACCAGCTGGATGTACAGCAGCCCGATGGGCTGGCCAAGCCATTGTTCTTGAAATACGCGGGCAATAGCACGCCGTTTATGACTCAGGACTGGCAGTTTGATAGTGCCAGCCAGACCCTGACTGCCACCCATCACTACACCCCCGTTGCCGACCTTGCCGATGTCTGGCCACTGCCACACCAGGTCATGCAAGGTGACGCGTTGGAACTGAAGGCAACCGTCACGCTCGTGCAATCCAACGGCTTGCCCAGCGCCACGCAGACCATGACAGTCGATGGTGGTAATGCCATCAGCACGCCCACTTTCGCAGAAGGGCTCTTCAGCTCGCCGCTGCACTGGAGCGTGCAGAGCAGCGATACCAGCCCAGATGGCCAAGAGTTCGCCGAACTGCTGTTTGGCACCGCGCCGCTGAGCTTCAAGGCCAGCCGTGAGGCGGGTATCAGCCAGGGTATCTGCGGCGGCGACCCTGCCACCGTGCGTCAGGAATTGCTGTTCGCACCGGTTGGCGGGGACATGGTAGTGAGCGTGGTCTGCGATGGTGTCGATGTGGCGCAGCAATATCTGTTGCGCGTGACCACACCGTTCAACGGCACAACCTTCCAGGCAGAGCTGCAATTCTTTGCCGATGGCGCCAACATCTACCGGGAGGCCCCATTCGAGCGTACCCAGCTCACCTTCACCAAACAGTAAGCCTCACTCGTTCGACAACATAAATCCCACAGGGCGTCACCACATGGTGACGCCCTTTTTCATTTTCAGTTCATAAGGAACCGCTATGACCATGCCCCCTCTCACCCTCAGCGACCACCTCGCCGTCCAGCGCCTCGGCTACAGCCACCACGGCCTCTACGTCGGCGACGGACAGGTTATCCATTACCAAGGACCGTTTGCCAGCGATGACCGAACGGGCCAAGTCGTGCTGTGCTCGCTCGATGATTTTCACGGCGAGCAGCCGCTACAGGTGGTCTCTCACCCACGTCGGCCGTTTAGTCGGGAAGAGTGCGTGACACGGGCCTTCTCCCGCTTGGGCGAGCAGGACTATCACCTGCTCTTCAACAACTGCGAGCACTTTGTGCAGTGGTGCATTGAGGACCGCCACAGCTCACCCCAGGTGAACCATGCCACCACCGCCCTCGCGGCCACCGGCAGCCAGTTGCTTAAATCCAGCCAAGGTAGTCAGGCCGTCACCAACGCCTTGATGGGGGCCTCCGCCAGCTTGGCCAGCGTTCCGGCGACCAGCGGCACCATCTTGTCTGTCACCGCCATCAGCGCCCCGGCATGGGCACCGCTGGCCGTGGGCGTTGCGGTCGCCTATGGCACACACCGGTTATTCAAATGGCTCACCGATGACTAACCCCTTCATTCGTCGCTCAACCACTTCATCACCACGCAAGGAACAATCCCATGACCATCATCTTCAACCGGGACGGCATCAGCCTGCCCGTGAGTCAGGCGCTGCTGATCCTGCTCAACCAAGAAGCAGAGCGTACCAACCTCGACCTGGTGCGTTGCACCCAGCTCACCTTCAACTTCCGCAACCCCGGTTACAGCGCCGAGCAAGGTGGCGTTCACCCGGTCGAGATCCGCCTGGTGCGTGGTCTCGACGACTGGCTATTCGATTACGTCACCGACTTCAGCTACCAGGGGCTGGGGCAGTATGCCGAGTTGTGCAAAGAGCTCGATTTCAACTTCCTCGACGGTGAGCACTTTATGCAGGGCTGGGGACCACTACAGCTGGCAGAAGCGCGAGAGCTATTCGCGCTGTGGCAGCGCAACTTCATCACCTACTGCGGGCTGGAGTGCTTCAGCGTCACCGTCAGCGGGAACTAGGAAGTATCGGTAATCCGCTGACCCACTCCCCGCAATCCCCCTTTATCGCAAAAAAGCACACCCCACCGGCCCATCGGCCAGTGGGGCGAACGCTTTGGAGGATCAATCATGTTGCATCAGAAACTAAGCGCCGGGGAGCAACCCGGCACCTATCGGGTGACCGACTTGGTCACCGACGACGACTTGCTCACCATCGCCCAGGCACTGGCCCGCCAGAAGCTCGCCAAAGGCGTAGCCCTCACCGACAAGCATCTGGCCCACCAAGCGCTACAAGGGCTGCTGCAAACGCGGGATCGCGAAGTGTTCGCCGCAGTGTTCCTCGATAACCAGCACCGGATCTTGGCCTACGAGGAGCTGTTTCTCGGCACCCTCTCCGCCGCGACTGTCTACCCCCGCGATGTCGTCAAGCGGGCACTACACCACAATGCTGCCGCCCTGATGCTGGTGCATAACCACCCGTCGGGATACCCGGAACCCAGCCGGGCAGATATCGAGATCACCCTGCGATTGCAAGGTGCCTTGGCGCTAGTCGATATCCGCACCCTGGATCATCTGGTGGTGGGGACCGAGGGCGTGGTGTCGCTGGCAGAACGAGGAAATTTGTAACTGCCACGCCGGTCAGGTGGCCCGCTCATGGAGGAAGAAGGCATGACCAGCAGTGAGCTCTACTACGACTTACCATCATTAGGAGTACACAGAAAATGGGAACCATAGGTAGTTGGGGATTACATACCCAAGTTCAACCACGTTTTGGCGCACGTGCTATTGTCGAACGAGGCGGGATCTCCCTTCCTTGGGATCGCTGCGGCATCTATGGCGATGCTGAAGAGCAGTGGCTAACCGACATTGATACTGTTATACCGGGTTTTATTGAGCACCTTAGCAAGCTCTTTCAACAAGGAGAACTGCTTAGTGACCAAGATAAATTGGTGACGTTGCAACAAGGGGAATGGATATGTCTGGCTAATCCCAAAGCCAGCTACGGATATCTCTATCTGGATGTCTACCGGCAAGAATGCGGTAGTGTTCAAGCCACGAAAACCTGAAGCTGAGGCAGAGGGTGAGCGTGTAGCTCACCCTACCTGAGACTCTTACTACTGAACCCCTAATGCCTTGTAGACAGCACCCACCGGATAAGCATAAAAGCTGATTTGAAACTTGGAGAAGATCTCCGCGGTACGGTTGGAATGTCGGAGGCAGACGTCATCGGCAACAATACCCGCTTTCCGCCGCTGTCCATCGCCAGTAGCAGACTACCAGCCAAATCCTCAACCTGTTGACCACACCGCCTAGCGTCATGTCTCCCAGCACAACCATCTGCTCCTGAACCGGCTTGCCCATCAAGATGGAGCAGAATTAGACCAAAGCAGCCAGACTGGTTTTGGTGCTGGGGCCGGAGTTATGTAGCTAGACCACATGCAGATGGTACTCATGCTCGGAGAACTTGGCCGTTGCGCTGATCCGATTCAGATTTCCTTTGAAGTAATCGAAACCGACCCGGATCGCCTCCTTCGCTAGCGTATTGGAACCCAGCCCAGAGGTCGAATGCTTGCCGTTGTCGGGCGTCATCTGGGTTTCGAAACGATACGTAATCACTAAAATTAACCTTGGGCGTCGATTAGGCGAGGGCTGGAAATCACTGAGCCATGTCCCCAGAACATATTACAACTGTAATGCGGATAGGAATAAATATGACATAGTGCAACCGTGTCCCCCCTTGAAATACAGAACCCGCGATGCATCACATCGCGGGTTCTGAGTGTCTAAAAGTTAGCTAATAATGTTGAGGTCTAGTATGGGGCTAGAAAGACTCGATACCTGATCAGAGCACATGAACGGAAGCGGTGTTGGTGGTGCCGCTCGGTACCAGAGCACCGGAGACCATGACAACTACGTCACCCTTCACGCCCATGCCGATTTCCTGCGCGGCTTCTTTGCCGATGCGATAGAAGTCGTCGGTGGAGGCGATGGAGTCAACCACGTGAGTCACCACACCCTTGGTCAGTACCAGCTGGGCAGCGGTCTTCTTGTTGGTAGTGATGGCCAGGATCCAGGCTTTCGGGAAGTACTTACGGATGGCCTTGGCAGACTTGCCGCCTTCGGTGGCAACCACGATCAGCGGGGCGTCCAGCTTCTCGGAGGTCTCTACCGCGCCTTTACAGACCGCTTCGGTGATGCGCAGCTTATTGCTGTCGTTGGCAGCAGACAGGTTGGACGGCATCACGGCATCGGTACGCTCGCAGATGGTGGCCATGATGGTCACGGCTTCCAGCGGGTACTTGCCCTTGGCGGACTCACCGGACAGCATGACTGCGTCGGTACCGTCCAGGATGGCGTTGGCCACGTCGCCGGCTTCGGCGCGGGTCGGACGCGGGTTCTTGATCATGGAGTCCAGCATCTGGGTGGCGGTGATGACCACTTTGCGGGCTTTGTTGCACTTCTCGATGATCATCTTCTGGGCGAAGATAACTTCTTCAACCGGAATTTCCACACCCATGTCGCCACGAGCAACCATGATGCCGTCGGAGACAGCCAGGATCTCGTCGAAGTTGTCCAGGCCTTCCTGGTTTTCGATCTTGGAGATGATCTGGATGTTCTCGCCGCCGTGGGCTTTCAGGTGCTCACGGATTTCCAGCACATCTTCTTTCTTGCGGATGAAGGAGGCGGCAACGAAATCAACGCCTTGCTCGCAACCGAAGATGAGGTCGCGCTTGTCTTTCTCGGCCAGGGCCGGCAGCTTGATGGAGACGCCCGGCAGGTTGATGCCCTTGTTCTCGCCCAGGTCACCGTTGTTCAGTACTTTACAGATCACTTCGCGCTCGGTGATTTCGATGACGTCCAGACCGATCAGGCCATCGTCAACCAGGATGCGGTTGCCGACGCGCAGGTCGTTGGCGAAACCAGCATAGGTGACGGCGACTTTGTCTTTGTTGCCCACCACGGTCTGGTCGGTGGTGAAGGTGAAGGTCTGGCCAGCGACCAGGGCCACGTCGTTTCCGCCTTCCAGCTTGATGGTACGGATTTCCGGACCCTTGGTGTCCAGCAGGATGGCTGCGTGCTTGCCGGTTTCGGCCATGACAGCGCGCAGGTTGCTGATGCGACCACCGTGCTCGGCGTAGTCGCCGTGGGAGAAGTTCAGGCGCATGACGTTCATGCCGGCGTCCAGCATCTTGGCCAGCATTTCTTTGGATTCGGTCTTGGGACCGATGGTGCAGACGATTTTGGTCTTTTTCATGTCAGTCTTCATGGTGCTGTTGTCATCTCTTCAATGTGAAATAGTCAGCGGGTCAGGGCAAAGGCGGCCAACGCCGGCAGTCCTCTGCCCTCCCGATCAAACAGGGCCTGGTTCTCCCAACCATTCCCGAGGGGTTCGTCTATCCCGAGGAACGCCATGCCAGCCTGACTGGCCCAGCTGTCACCGGTGACCCGGATCCAGCCCGGCTCCCAGTAGACAAACCCGAGCCCGAGCCGATCCGGCACTGCGGCAATAGCGGCACGCAGGGCATCGAGAAACGCCAGTTGCCCCTCGGGCGTCGCAGCAAACCCGCCGCGCACGGCCTCCTGCTCACCGAAGGCGTTGCGAACCGCGTCCTGGTTGACGGTGTCGTGCCCATAGGCGGTCTCAACCACCAGCAGCGGGAGTCTGATTTGGGTGGCCAGGCTGTTCATGGTGCGCGAGAGGTCGCCCAAGGATCCGTGCCAGTAGGGGTAGAAGGAGAGACCCACCAGATCGAACGGCACATCGCGCGCCTGAATCGCCTTGAGCCAGCGCAGGCACTGTGCCTCATCGCCCCCTTCGGCCAGATGCAGCATAAGGCGCGGGGTGCTCCCCCCCTCGCTGCCGGCACGGATCCCGGCGATGGCGGCCTTGAGCAGCTGGGCCAGACGGTCGAACTCGGCCTCTTCCCGCCGGTGCAGTCGCCCCTGCGGCCACAGCATGCCGTTATTGAGTTCGTTGCCGACCTGCACCATCTGTGGTGGCACCCCTGCCTCGCGCAGGCGGCGCATCACGACAGCGCTGTAATCATGCAACGTCACTGCCAGCTCTGCATCCGACTTACCCCGCCAGGCGCGTGGCGTATGCTGCTTGCCGGGGTCGGCCCAGAAGTCGCTGTAGTGAAGATCGAGCAACCAGGGCAGGTTGAGGGCCCGGCTGCGCTGCGCCAGTGCAATCACCCTTCCCAGATCGTTGTTGCCTCCGCCAAAGGGTTCACCTTTGGCGGAGTGGGGATCGACCCACAGCCGCAGGCGTACTAGGTTGAGACCGCGCTCGCGCATCAGGCTCAGCAGCGCCCCCTTCCGCGTTCCGTCTTGATAGTGCACGCCGAGGCGCTCGAGTTCGGCCAGAGTGGACACATCCGCCCCGCGGATGGCCAGGTTGTGGGGGGCTGCGCCAGCCCCGGCGCTGAGGGCACCTAGCATGACCAGCAGTGGCCAGCTCAGCGGGGGGCGCATCTTAGTGCTGCTCCGGCTCGTGCAGCTCGAACCACTGACCGAGCTCACGACGCAGGTTGTCCGAGCGCTTGCCGAAGATGGCCTGCACCTCGTCGCCGATGATGATGACGCCGATGGCGCCGAGACGCTGCAGCGCCTCGCTGTCGACCGGCTGCAAGGCATTGACCCTGACCCGCAGCCGGGTCAGGCAGGCGTCAAAGCCCACAATGTTGTCGCGCCCGCCAAAGGCAGCGATGAGCGCGGTGATGGCCGCTTCGTCCAGCCCGGAGAGCGGTGCCTCGGCCGATTTCTCCCCCTTGTGGCCGAGGGCGGCGGCGAACAGCCGCTTGAAGTCCTGCATCTTGACCATTTGAACCTCCTAAACGTGAAAAAAGAGGGCGAAGCCACTGGCTCCGCCCCGCGATCAACAGGCGCGACGCAGCACCCGGCAGCCAAACGCCGGCAGCACCAGCGAGTCGCACAGCACCTCGCCGCTCACCATGTCGCTGTGACCACCCGGCAGAGCGACTAGGCGCTCTGCGTTGGCGAAGTTCTGCACGAACACGAACACCTGCTCACCGTCAGTGCGACACTGGGCGGTGACCCCCTCCGGCAAGGCCGGCAGGGCACGCGGCAGGGCCAGGGTATCGATGAGATGGCCGAAGAAGTCGCGCTGGAATGCCAGATTATTGCGCGAGGCGACATAGTAGGCACGCCCTGCCCCGTGTTCGTTGACCGTCACCGCCGGACGCCCGGCATAGAAGTCGCCGTCATAGTTGGCCAAGGACCTCGCGCCCTCCAAATGGATGAGATCGCACAGGTGGGTCACCTCGTAGGGGCCACAGAGTCCGGCCTCGTTGCCGGCAAGACCCGAGACAGCGTTACGTTCCTCGTCATAGAGGCCGTCTATCTCCTCTGCCCAGATCCCAAGGACAGGGCGCAGCGGCCCGGGGAAGCCCCCCAGGTGACAGAGATCGGTCTCGTTGACGATGCCGCTCCAGTAAGTGGTGACAAACTGGCCGCCTCGTTTGACGAAGGCATCTACCCGTTCGGCAAAGCCATCGCGCACCATGTAGAGCATGGGGGCGATAACCAGGTCATAACCATCGAGCGCGCAGTCGGCATTAATGACATCCACCGCCACCCCTGCTTCCCAGAAGGGGCGGTAGTGCTCGGCCACCGTCTTCTCGTAGAAGAGACCGGCATTGCGCGGGCCCTGGGCGTTGTCCATGGCCCAACGGCTCTCCCAGTCGAAGATGATGGCCACTTTCGCCTCAACGCGGCTGCCTGCAACCTCAGGCAACTTGGCCAGGATCTCGCCGAGAGCCTGCACCTCGCGGCCGACACGGGTGTCGATGTGACCGACGTGATCGACCACGGCTCCGTGGAACTTCTCGACTGAACCACGGCTCTTGCGCCACTGGAAATACTGCACCGAGTCGGAGCCGTGGGCCACCGCCTGCAAGGAGGTGAGTATGTGCATCCCTGGCTTCTTGAGCTTGCTGATGGGCTGCCAGTTGGTCAGGCTCGGGGTCGACTCCATCAGGAAGAAGGGCTTGCCTCCCTTGAGGGTGCGCATCAGGTCGTGATACATGGCGGTGTAGGCTGCCAGGGTCGAGTCATCGCCACTGTTGTGCCACAGGGGGTAGCTGTCCCAGGAGATGAAATCGATCACCTTGGCCAACTGCCAGTAGTCATAGTCGTAGAAGTACTCCATGAAGTTGGTGGTGGCCGGCAGGCTCGGGTTGGCCGCCTTCAAGGGTTTGATCTCCTCGGCGCAGAAGTCACTCACCTGGGCGGTGTTGAAACGCTTCCAGTCGAGGTTGAGGCCGTGGATCGAGCTTTCCCCGATGGGTGACGGGGATTCGATCTGTGACCAGTCGGTATAGGTGTGGCTCCAGAAGCTGCTCCACCAAGCGTGGTTTAGCGCTTCTATGCTGCCATAGCGTGCCTTGAGCCAGTCACGGAAGCGCCCCTGGCATAGCTCACAGTGGCACTCGCCACCGTACTCGTTGGAGATGTGCCAGGCGATAACACCTGGATGACGACCATAGCGTTCGGCCAGCGCGCCGTTGATGGCACGTACCTTCTCACGATAGACAGGCGAGCTCATGCAGTGATTATGACGACCACCGTGCAGCGCCTTAACCCGCTCCTTGCTGACCCGCAGCACCTCGGGATAGCGCTGGGAAAGCCAGGCCGGGCGGGCACCGCTCGGGGTGGCGAGGAAGACCGACACGCCGTTCTCATGCAGGCGATCGATCACCGTATCGAGCCAGCCAAACTCATAGCGCCCCTCCTGTGGCTCCAGGGAAGACCAGCTGAAGATACCGACCGACATCACATTGGAATGGGTCTGTTTCATCATCTCGAGATCGCGCTCGAACACCTGAGGGTCGTCCAGCCACTGATCCGGGTTGTAGTCAGCGCCATGCAACAGGGCAGGCACCCGTTCACTGAGCGGGGAAAACTTGAACATCACACATCTCCTAAGACGAGGGGGCGCCGGCCATGGCCGGCCGCCCTATCGGTTGAAACCGGGTCAGTTGAATACTTTGATCGAGGGAAGCACATGGCCGGAGCAGTCAAACAGCGCCTGGTTCTCCCGGGCATTGCCCTCTTTCCAGTCGTCGTTGTTGTACTTCATACCGGCCTTGGTTGCCCAGGTCGCGCCCTGCGTCGGCAGCCAGGCAGGCTCCCAGTAGAAGACGCCCTTGCCACGCCCATCCGGTACCGCCACCACGCTCTTGATAAGATCGCGAAGGAAGTCGGCCTGCCCCTGTACACTGGCAGGGTAACCACCGTCGCTTGCCTCTTTGGCGGTGAAGTTATTCTCGGCGTTGTCGCAGTTGTCCGTGGTGTAGCCGTAGGCGGCCTCGACCACGATCACATCCTTGCCATAGCGCTTGCTGATGTCATCCATGTTGGCTTTGAGGGCGCTGATGGGACCATCCCAGTAGGTGTAGAAGGAGAGCCCGATGATATCGAAGGGCACCTCGCGCTTGGCGATCTCGTCAAACCACCAGACGAAGGTGTCATTCTTGGTACCCTCAGCCAGGTGCAACATCACCTTGATATCCTTGCCGTGCTCTTTCACCGCACGCACGCCGGCCTTGAGCAAAGTGGCCAGGCGATCAAACTCGCCACCGTTCTGGCCCCAGCTCTTGCCCTCTGGCCACAGCATGCCGCCATTGATCTCGTTGCCGACCTGCACCATGTCAGGCACCACGCCGGCCTTGGCCAGGGCATCCATGCTCTCCTTGGTGTGGGCATAAACTGCATCCGCCAACTGCTCGACCGACATATCACGCCACGCCTTGGGCTTGTTCTGACGACCCGGATCGGTCCAGAAGTCGCTGTAGTGGAAATCGAGCAGGAACTTCATGCCGTGCGCCTTGGCACGCTTGGCAAGTTCTATCGTTGCAGCCAGATCGTTGTTGCCGCCGCCGTAAGGCTTACCCTCTGCATCCTTGGGATCCACCCACAGGCGCAGGCGAATGTAGTTAAAACCGTTCTCCTTGAGGATGGCCATGGCGTCCTGTTGCTTGCCGCTGGCATCGAAGAATTTGCCGCCAAACTTCTCCACCTCGGCCAGCATGGATACATCGGCCCCCTTGATGAAGGCTTGTGGTACCGCTACTGGCTGCACTACTGCACTCTCGGCGGCCACGACTTGGGCCTGCATGCCCAACATGCCGGTGGCGAGCAGCGCCGCCATCACCAGCGTCTTCTTGATTTTCATGTCGAACGTCCTGTTTAACGGATTAACCCTTGGTCCCACCTGCGGTAAGACCGGAAACGAAGTACTTCTGCAAGGAGAGGTACAAGATGGCCACCGGTACCGCGATGAGCACAGCCCCCGCCGCGTAGGTGGTGTAGCTGGCCCCCATCTTCTGGGCGACCAGGTTGTAAAGACCAATAGGCAGGGTGAACTGATCCGGGGTACGCAATATGGTGCTGGCCAGGATGAAATCACCGAGCGGGCCGGTGAAGGAGAACAGTGCTACCACCGCGATGATGGGCTTGGAGAGCGGCATGATGATCTCGATGAAGATGCGGAAGTTGCCAGCCCCATCCATGCGCGCCGACTCGTCGAGATCCTTGGGGATGGCGTCGAGGTAACCCTTCATCAAATAGGTGTTCATCGGGATCATGCCACCCACGTAGACCAGCACCAACGCCAGGTGGCTGTTGACCAGGCCGAGCATCTGGGCCAGCACGAAGATGGCGATGAGGGCCGAGAACTGGGGCACCATCTGCAGCAGCAGGAACAGCATCAGGCCGTTTTGCCGCCCGCGGAAACGAAAGCGCGAGAAGGCATAGGCGGTGAAACTGACACTGATGAGGGTCAGCACCATGGTCAGGAAGCTGATCTTCATCGAGTTCCAGTACCAGGCGGCATAGTCGATGCGTCCATCAAACAACTCCTGGTAGTGAATAAAGGAGAAGTTTTCCGGGATGATCGAGGTGTTAAGCAGGCTGCTGCCCGGGTTGAGGGATGCCCCCACCGTCCAGATGAGGGGGTAGATGATGACCACCGCAACCATAGCCAGCAGCAAATAGCTTAGGGTCAGGCGGATGGCATTACTCTTTTTCAGACTGTGTTTGGCACTCATGGCTGGATCTCCTTACACCATGTCGTCTTGCTTGAACGAATTGGTCGCACGGAACTGCCACAGGGCAATGCCGACCACGAAGATGGAGAGCAGAATGGTGATGCTCGCCGCAATCGCATACTGGGATGACGACATGGTCAGCTTGTAGATCCAGGAGACCAGGATGTCGGTGCCGCCGGCATTGGAACCGGCCACCGCAGGTCCCCCGTTGTTGAACAGGTAAATAATGTTGAAGTTGTTGAAGTTGAAGGTGTACTGGGTGATGAGGATCGGAGCGATCGAATAGAGCACCAGGGGCAGCGTAATGGTGGTCAGCTTGTGCCATGTGCTGGCACCGTCGATGGTGGCCGCCTCGTAGAGATCATCCGGGATAGCCTGCAACACCCCAGTGGTCATGGCGAAGACGAACGGGAAGCCAAGCCAGGTCTGCATCAGGATGAGGGCCGTCTTGGTCCAGAAGGGATCTGTCATCCATGCCTTGGGGTCGATACCCAGAGAAGCCAGAATACCGTTGTTGATGACGCCAAAGGTTTCGTTGAACATGCCGGCGAACACCAGAATGGTGACAAAACCGGGCACTGCCCACGGCAGGATCAGGATGGTGCGGATGAGCGGCTTGAAGCGCAGATCCTTCTGATTGACCAGGATCGCCAGCAGCACCCCGACCGAGCATTGCAACGTGGTGGCGATCAGCGTCCAGATCACTGTCCACTGCAACACGTCAAGCAAGGTCGAGCGCCACAGATCGAGCTTGAAAATGTTGATGAAGTTCTTCATCCCCACCCAGTCCACCAACTTGGCCGGCGGGGTGTGGTAGAGATCGTAGTTGGTGAAGGCGATGGAGAAGCCGAAGATGATGGGGAACACCACCACGAACACCAGCAGGATGAAGCCCGGGGTGATCATCAGGTACGGAAACCCTTCGCTCAGCAGCAACTGGTATTGCTTGCGCACACTGGTCAGGGCCACGCCACGATCGCGGCGATCACCGTTGATATAGGCGTCGCGGATACTCCAGTAGTAGAAAGCACAACCAAAGATGGCCACCAGTACGCTGATGACCCCCTTGGCCAGGAGGAAGACTGAGTTGTCCCGCGGCAACTCGGTGCCGAGGGTGAACAGGCCCCAGAAGCCCTGGGACAGGAAGTCATGGAATACGCCGAAGAAGCAAACCATGACGATGAAAAACAGGGTGCCCTTGACCCACTGCCGGTTATACCACTGTCCGAGTCCCGGTATCAGCGAGAGCAGCGCGGCAACCTTGGCATGATGGGTTCTTGTACCGATCTGGGTGAACGATTCGGAATCGACAACCACAATTTACCTCCTTTCCATTAAGAGCCCGGGCGACCACTGATGCCGCCCGGCCCGAATCGAGCCGGAGCTCGACTGTTGTTATTGCTGTGCGTGATTGACTTCGATCTGCATGTTGATGTTCTTGACCGCGCCGTCCAGAGCCGCCTTGACATCCTGCTTGCCGGTCACACCG
The DNA here is from genome assembly GCF_027706025.1 of Aeromonas sp. Y311-2. Lineage (NCBI taxonomy): Bacteria > Pseudomonadati > Pseudomonadota > Gammaproteobacteria > Aeromonadales > Aeromonadaceae > Aeromonas > Aeromonas sp. Y311-2. The sequence goes on from NZ_JAPDCL010000034.1 coordinate 22,029, forward strand.
AGCTGCAGTGCGCTGTTGGCCGGGGTCCACACCTCCTGCATCTCGGGCACACTTGGCATCGGGATGGCGAAGCCAGCCTGAATGGCCACGGCCCGGGATTTCTCGTCTTCCTTGATGAGCGGATCGTCGATCAACGCCTTGAGCGGCGGGATCTCACCGGTCTTCTGGAAGCGGACCTTGGCGTACTCAGGCTGATTGATGAACTCGATGAACTGCTGTGCCAGCTCTTTCTGCTTGGAATAGGTTGAGATGCTGTACCCCTTCACGCCGAGGAAGGAGCGCATGTGTTCGCCATTGGGCAGTGTCGGCAGCGGGGCGACGCCATAATTCACACCGGCATCCTTGTAAGGTTGGAACGACCAAGGTCCTGTGATAACAGCCGCCGCCTTCTTCTCGGTAAACAGAGAGTCGATGGCGTTTGCACCGGTCTCACCGACAATGCCAGCAGGGAAAAGCCCTTCGGTATAGAAGCGCTTAAGGAAGGTGACCCCGTCGACTGCCCCCTGGTTAGCCAGGCCAACATCCTTGACGTTGAGTGAACCGTTGGGGTTCTGGCCGAAGATGTAGCCCCCCATGGCTGCCACTACGCCGTAGGAGTAATAGATCTCGTCAAACTTGGCGAGCAGGCCGTATTTGTTCTCTGCGCGCAGGGTCTGGGAAGCCTTGATCAGCTCGTCGAAGCTTTCCGGTGCCTTGGGCAGCAGATCCTTGTTGTAGACCATCACTATGGTCTCGACTGCCTTGGGCAGGCCATAGAGCTTGCCCTCATAGGTCTGGGCGTCTACAGCAGGCTTGGTGAAACCTGCCAGATAGTCGGCACTTGGCTTGATTTCGCTGATCAACCCCTGTACCACGGCGGTGCCAACCTGATCATGGGGCAGTACCAGCACATCCGGACCGATACCGGCCGGTCCATCCAGGCGCAGCTTCTCTATTTGCTGGGCATAGGGCGTTTCGAGGATTTTCACCTTGACGTTGTGCTTGGCTTCAAATGCCTTGACCGCTTCTTCGATGCCATTGGATTTCTTGATGTCTTCCCACACCAGCAGCTCGCCATCGGCGGCACGGGCAACCTGCCCCAGCCCCATCACGCCCAAAGACAACAGCATTGAAACGGTCAATTTATTGATTTTCATATGATTTCCTTGTCCCTAACTCAGGTGAAAACAGGCCTTAGCCGAGCATCTAGGTGAGGTGAATGTTACAATTTCATCAAGCCAGTGTAACTTGTGGCATTTTTTACCGGTTATTGTGTAATTAAGAATTCATCTTGATTACATACCGGTTAAGTCGGAAATCGCAGTCGCACACACCAACTTAACTAAGATCATGATAAATAAATGCTTTAACCCTATACATCAGATCCGGATCAATTCGCTCCATCTCTTGATTCTTGCTTGGCACGCCTTCCAGGTGTGCACTTAAACAGAAAAAAGGTAACGATTACACCGAATGGCTCTACGGTAAGCGGTGCTTGCCCTGCCTGCTAGTAGCACATATCAACGCTGTGATCTCATGCACAAAAGAAACAGCATTTTGTGCAACCGCTTACACCTGACTGATATAGTCCTCTTAAAGCCACAGAGTGAAACGGTGTGAAACCCCTTCTCCCTCCCAGGGCAAAAAAGCCGCAGCAGGGGCTGACTACTTCGAGACTCTGCAGCTAATGCATTTACTATCAAGGAGTTAAAGCTCATGGCGAGTATCAGATTGAACAATGTGGTCAAGCGTTTTGGCAGCAACGTGACCTTGCATAACGTCAACCTGGATGTAGAAGACGGTGAGTTCACCGTCTTCGTCGGTCCTTCCGGTTGTGGCAAATCCACCCTGCTGCGGATGATCGCAGGCCTGGAAGAGATATCGGACGGCAACATTGCCATTGATGAACAAGTGGTCAACGATGTGGCCCCAGCTCATCGCGGGGTGGCCATGGTGTTCCAGTCTTATGCGCTTTATCCCCACATGACGGTGGCGGAGAACATGGGCTATGGCCTGCGGGTCAATGGGGTGCCAAAAGAGGAAATTGCCCACCAGGTCAGCATGGTGGCCAAGACTCTGCAGCTTTCTCATCTGCTCGATCGTAAACCCAAGCAGCTTTCCGGCGGCCAGCGCCAGCGGGTCGCCATCGGCCGTGCCATTGTGCGCAACCCCAAGGTGTTCCTGTTTGACGAGCCACTCTCCAACCTCGATGCCGAACTGCGTGTCGAGATGCGCCTGCACATCGCCAAGCTGCATCAGGAACTCAAGACCACCATGATCTACGTGACCCACGACCAGGTGGAGGCCATGACCCTGGCCGACAAGATAGTGGTGATGAACTATGGCAAGGTGGAACAGGTCGGCTCGCCAATGGAGCTCTACTACAAGCCCTGCAACCGTTTCGTGGCCGGTTTCATCGGCTCACCCAAGATGAACTTCCTGCCAGCCAGCGTACTGGCCTGGAGCCCGGAGCAGATCCGGGTCAGGGTAGCCGGCCAGCAGGAGCTCACCCTGCCCATCTTCACCGAGCGACTCGAGCCGGGCAGCGAGATCTCCCTTGGCCTGCGTCCCGAGCATGTGGTGCCGGGCGCAGAGGGGATCCACCTCGCCTTTACCTGCGAGGTAGTGGAGCGTCTTGGCAACAGCACCTATCTGTTCGGCCAGTGCTGCGGCACCGACGGCTTCAAGCTGCTGCTGGCAGGGGATGGGGAGTTTCATCCGTACCAGAAGATGGATGTTTTCTTTGCCCCGCAAAATTGCCTTGTTTTCAATGCCGAAGGGCTCAGGATCAGCCGCTAAATAGGGCTACTGCATGCCCCGATCCACTTTGCCCCCGCCCAGCCGGGGGCTTTTTTTATTCACGGGCGCAGGACTCAAAATGAGAGCGGGCTCGCAACCCAGGACAAATCCCGTACAAGGGTACCAAGAAAGAGTGTAAAAGATTCACACAATAGTGAAAACGTTACACAGAAATCAGATTCAGGTGCCCTGCCTTATCAAAGCCTTATTTTTCACTAAAGTAAGACATTGATAATAGATGACTTATCATTTCTGCCATCAGGCCGGGTTGGCTCAACACCACATGTAATCGATACCATGAAATTACGTACCCGTCACCTTTCCATCATCCAGCGCCTGACGCTGGGCTTTGCCGTCATCCTGCTGCTACTGCTGCTCTCCGTAGCCCTCTCCCTCTACGCCGGCCAGCGGCTGGCCGACCAGGTTGGGACACTTGCCAGCCATACTGCTCCAACCCTGGTGCAAAGCCGCGCCGTGACTCGCGATCTGTTCACGCTTGACCGCCATCTTGGCAACGCATTACTGCAGACCAGGGATGAGGATCTGGATGCAGCACGTCAGCAGATGCAGCAATGGCAAGCACGCTTCGAGCAGGACCTGAACATCCTGGCTAGGCAAATAGCAGGGGAACCAAAGCAGAGTAAGCGCGTCGATAGCCTGCGCGAGCAACAGGCCGCCTACTGGCAACTGGCCCAACAACTGGTCGATGACTATGCCCACAACCGCCTCGAACAGAGCAAGCTGGCTGCCGACACCCGCCTCGGCAGCACGGCGCGCCAATTTGCCAGTGCCCTCGATGTTCTGCTTGCCCCTCTGGGTAGCCATCCTGCCGCATTGCTCAAGAATCGTCTTCTGGCGAACCTGGAACAGCAAGTCAGTACTACTCAGGAGACCCTCAAGCAGCAAGACCCGGCTCCTATTGCTGCACGCTTAGCCATCAATGAACGGGCCAATAAGCAGATGACAGAACTGCGCAAGGAGCTGGAGCGCCAGCTTGCAGGCCAAGAAGATGCTTTCGGCGCGACCCTAAGCCTGGAACGTAGCACAGGGGTACGGCTCGATGCCCTCGCAACCCTGCTAAGTGGTCCAGAAAGCTTGCTGGCCCGCCATCTGTCACTGGTCGAGCAAAGCATCATGCTTCGCAACCAAAGCGCACAAGCCAGCCGTTTCATCGACAGTCTGCTCGGCGAGCTGAGCGAGCTTGACGGTGCAATCGACGAGCAGCTTCACCAGAGCACCGCCGGCAGCGGCGCCATTCTGCTCTGGCTGCGCCTCGGGCTGTGCGCCGGCCTGCTGCTCTCCCTCGGTCTCGGCGCCCTAGTGCTCTGGCATCTGGTGCGCGCCATCCGCCAACCGCTGCACCATATCCTCACCACCCTCAAGGCACTGAGCCAGGGAGACATGCGCCAACGCGTACCGCTGCTGCGCCACGACGAGTTTGGCCAGCTTGCCATCGGCATCAATGCCCTGGCCGACGAGATGAGCGGCATGCTCGGTCAGATAGTTCATGCGGCCGACGCGCTCGGCCGCATGGCCGGCCAGAACCAGCAAGCCCAGCATCACGCCCAGCTTGCCATCGGCGAGCAGCGCAACGAGACCACAGGGGTCTGTAGCGCCATGGAGGAGATGGACTACTCGGTGCGCGAGGTTGCCGGCAGTATTGGCCAGACCGAGCAGACACTCGGCAACATAGCTGCGGCAGCCCACGCCGCCAGCCTGCGTGGGGCGGCGACCGGCAAACGGCTGCAGCAACTGGCTGACGAGTTGGCGCAATCACGCCGCAGTGTGGAGCAGGTGCAGACATTGAGCGTCAGCATCGGTGACATCCTTGCCCTGATCGGGCGCATCACGGAGCAGACCAATCTGCTGGCCCTCAACGCCGCCATCGAGGCGGCCCGCGCCGGCGAACAGGGGCGTGGCTTTGCCGTGGTGGCCGACGAGGTGCGTCAGCTGGCACACCACACCGCAGACTCAACCACTCGTATCCAGGGGATCATCGACGATCTGCAGCAGAGCACCCGCGGCGCGGTCGCCACCATGCTGCGCTGCCACGATGCCATGGCCCAGAGCCGCACCGACAGCGATGCAGGCTGCGCCACCCTGGCCGAACTATCCCAGGCGCTGCAGCAGGTGGCCGAGCAGAGCAGCCGTATCGCCAGCGCGACCCTGCAGCAACAGCAGACCAGTGCAGAGATCGCCCGCAACATTACCAACATCGCCCGGATTGCCGACGACAACCAGGGCGCCCTGGCCAAGGTGGCACAGACCAGCGACCAGTTGCAGCAGCTGTCGCAGCAGCAACTGTCGCTGACCCGCCGCTTCACCCTGCAGAGTGCCTGACTACACACCACAAAGAGGACCACCCATGTTCAAGAAGACACTGTTGCTGACTACCCTGATCGCCTGCCTCCAGCCCGCGCTGGCCAATGAGGAGGATCCCCTGGCACGCCCGCTGTTCCTGCGTGGCGAGATGAACAACTGGGAGGCACCGGCAGACCAGCGACTGGTGACCCAGCAAGGAGACTTGCTGTCGGTACAGGTGGCGTTGCAGGCCAGTCACGGCGCCTACAAGTTCAAGATTGCCGACGAGAAGTGGAAGGCCGACACCACCTATGGCCAGTTCGACCCCGCCGCCAAGGTCGAGGCGGACAAACCGGTGGTAGTCAAGGCCGGCTGGCAGTGGAGCGACATGAAGTTCACCCCGCCCCGCGACGGCCAGTATCGCATCACCCTGGATCGCCGCGATCCCCAACACATCCAGGTTACCGTCTCCCCCGCCGGGTGATCCCAGGGCCGCCGCAAGGCGGCCCCAGCCTCCGCCGGGATGGCGCCGCACGGCGACGCCATCCCGGCGCGGGACTGCATCCCTGTCGCCACCCTACACACATCCAGACAGGAGATAACAACAATGAAGAGACATCTACTTACCACCCTGCTGCTTGGCAGCGCCCTGCTGTTTCATGGCCAGGGAGAGGCCATGGTCAAGGGGGCTGACATCAGCTGGCTGACCCAGATGGAGAAAGCCGGATACAAGTTCTATAACGACGCCGGCCAGCCGCAGGATCTGTTCAAGACCCTGAAAGATCACGGTATGAATACCATCAGGCTCAGGGTATGGGTCAATCCTGCCGATGGCTGGAACAACATCAGTGACGTCATCGCCAAGGCCAAGCGGGCCAAGGCGGCCGGTTTCGATCTGCTGATTGACTTCCACTACAGCGACAGCTGGGCCGACCCTGGCAAGCAGACCAAGCCGGCAGCCTGGCAGAGCTACACCTTTGATCAGCTGATGTCGAACGTATGGTGGCACACCTACAACTCCCTGGTGGCCCTGAAAAACGCAGGAATCACCCCCAAGTGGGTGCAGGTGGGCAACGAGACCAACAATGGCATGCTCTGGGAAGAGGGGCGCGCCTCGGTCAACATGAAGAACTTTGCCTGGCTCATCAACAGCGGTTATGACGCCGTCAAGGCGGTCAACAGTAGCACCAAGGTCATCGTCCACCTGGCCAACTGCGAGAACAACAGCCTCTATCGTTGGATGTTTGATGGCCTAAAGAACAACGGCGCCAAGTGGGATGTCATTGGTGCCTCCATCTACCCAACCCAGAGTGGCAACGGCGACTGGTTCACCCTCAACAACCTCTGCTATGACAACCTCTCCGATATGGTGACCCGCTATGGCAAGGAGGTGATGATTGTCGAGGTGGGCATGCCATGGGATGACCCGAAAAACAGTTACGACACCATTGCTGATCTACTCAACAAGATGACGTGGATCCCCGATGGCAAGGGGCTCGGAGTGCTCTACTGGGAACCACAGAGCTACAAGAACTGGCAGGGTTACAGCCTGGGACTGATGGACAACAGCGGCAAACCCACCTATGCGCTGGATGCCTTCCTGTTGCAGTAAATATGTAACGTTACACAGAGGCGCAGTAGGTAGTGCGCCTCTTCCGTCTGCCACCTGGACATGACTTCGCCCGTCTCTTCGCCCTTCCTCACCATCGCATATCATCCCGCCACTTGCCTGCGCGTAGTGGCTCTGGATGCGGGTGGCACCTCCACCGAGCCGCGACGGGCCCTCCGGCACCATCATCGAAAACACGACCACCCTCTCCCCGAGACAAACAGACTCGCGGACTGCAGCCTCCGTAGCCGGGACTCGCAACATCAGGCTACCGAGAACGACGTCAGCACGACAAGGCGAGTCCTCAATGCGAAATAAAAAAGGGAGCCCAAGCGGGCTCCCTGCGGTGTAACGAGTCGGGATTTACCACCAGGCTTCGGCCTGCACGCCGAAGTTCCAGGTATTGTCATCCTCACCGCCGTTGAAGGATTTGCCTTCGCCATCTTTCAGATAGCTAGCAAACACACGGATCTCCGGGCGGGCAAACATGCTGGGACCAGCTGACCAAGCTTGAGCCAAGGTATATTTTTGACCGCTCGATTTTTCTTCAGAGCCGCTTGTCCAGGTCTTGGTGCTCTCATAAGTACCGGCTTCAACCAGCGTCTTCATGATGTCAGTCCACGCATAACCGCCTCGCGCGACAGCGCTGAACAGTTCGGTGTTGTCATGCCATGCTTCAAGTTTCTCACCCTTACCGTAAGTGAATACATGGTTCACACTGAATTTCTCTCCCATGGGAATGTCACCCGTCAGAATCACCCGGTATCCCTTGGCATCATCGGTCAGATGCCAAACATCATACCAACCGCCCCCTTGGGAGATCATGTTCTGGGCCAGCCCTTTGTCAGCATATTGCAGCACCAACTTCTCGTAGATGCGGCTATCGGCAAAATATTGACTCATTTCTGCGGTCAGCATGACACCATTTTTGGGATCATAGAGATTACCGGCCTTCTCCTGCTCATCGGTCGGATTGGGCATGGCATAGCTGACACCCGCTTCGGTCCAGGCCCCTTCCCAAGGAGCCCAGCCAGCATAGCGCAGGTCCAGGAAGTTAACGTTGAGGTCATTGTTGACAATCGAGTTATCGATATCGTTACCATCAGACCGGATCCATGCCAGTGAGAAGGCGCCTGGACCTGCCTTGAGGTTCTCAACACCGGCACCGGCTCCCGAGATATTCCAGTACTTGGTATCGATGATGTGAAGGTCGTGACGCTGATAGAAGCGCTTGCCAGCCCAAACCACGGCATCGGGCGCAGCGGAGATCAGCCCCTTGGCCTTAACATTGAATTGGCGCAGGGCAAATGTTGCATCGTCCTTGCACTCCTTTTGATCGAAGTTACACACAGTGGTGGTACTTTCATAGTCATTGGAGCCATCGCTCTGCATGCTGAACATGCTGTCTACATAGAAAGTCTTGCCATCCTTGTTGTAAACCTCCTGACCAATACCAATTTCGGTATAGGTATCGCTTTCGTTACCCAGACGACCGACAAAGTTCTGTCGACCGGTTTGCATATCACCGTCTTGGGACACACCTACGCCAGAGCGGAAATAGCCTGTAAAATCAACAGCATTAGCATTCAATGCGGTCATTGACAGAGCGAGGGCAACGGATGTCGTCAGTAGTTTCACTTTCATAGTTATTCCTTTATTCCACTGTTGCATTGTTATCTTGATGAACCGCTTACCAATCCATAGGGAAAGCGCTTTCACTGTCCGGTGGGGATTATAGGAATAACCGTGCCATCGCTGACATGACGCATCTCACAAAACTGTAATTATTACATAAATATCGCGATAAAAACACTTGATAAAACTATCATAAAAATAATAAACAGTTGATATTAATGATGTTTTTCACAAAAAAATAGATGTTATCGATTACACTCGTGGTGGTGATGTTTACACCAGAGATAACCATGGCTCGACCAGACTCATCGCAGCAGACATGACGTCCTCGTGCAGGGCATAGGAAGGCACCGTGAGACCTTCCCGGCCCCACAGGGGTGAGCGACAAAAAGGAGGGGAAGAAGATGAGGCACTAAAAAGGCAAGGCCCCTGACGGGTAACCTTGCCTGATGGTCGATGAATTCAGGTTGTCAGCACGTCGATCAATCGATACTGTGGACTGAATGACGGCGAACCAGAGTCGGGCTGAACATATGTGTCGTCTGGGGCAAGGGCCCACCTTTTGCCAGGGCAATGGCCAGCTCGGCGGCCTGGGTCGCCATGGCGATGATGGGATAACGCACCGTAGTCAGACGAGGGCGCAAGTAGCGGGATATCAGCACATCATCAAACCCCACCAGAGATAGCTCCTGGGGAACCTCGATCCCGTTGTCGCTAAGCACGGACAAGGCTCCTGCCGCCATCGAATCGTTATAGCAGACGACCGCCGTCATCTGTTGCCCCCGGCTCAACAACTCAGTCATCGCGGCTTCACCTCCCAATTCATCTGGACTGCCACGGGAGATCAGGCGCTCATCGACCGGGATATTGTGCTCTTGCAGCGCATCCAGATACCCCTGCAGGCGATCCTGAGAGTCAGAGATCTGATGATTTGAACACAGAAACCCTATCTTCTTGTGCCCTTCCTGGATCAGGTGACGAGTTGCAAGCCAGGAACCATAGCGATCGTCCAGCGCCACACAACGGGACTCGAACCCTGGAACGATGCGGTTGATTAGCACCATGCCGGGAACATAGCTCATCATCTGGATCAGCTCTTCATCTGGCAGCATTTTGGCATGAACCACCAAACCAGAGCAGCGATGCCCTATCAACTGCTCTATTACGTGCTTCTCTTTGGCTGCGTCGTGGTAGCCATTTCCGATGAGCAGAAAATTCCCCGTAGCCTGCGCCACCTGCTCGACTGCTTTAACCATGGTGCCAAAGAAGGGGTCAGACACATCAGCAACAATCAACCCCAGCGTTTCGTTGTTCTGATGGGCCAAGGCTCTCGCGTTCGCGTTGGGGTGGTAGTTGAGTTCATGCATCGCCTTGAAGACGGCATCGCGTGACGCCTGACTTGCCTTTGGCGAATTATTGATGACACGTGAGACTGTGGCGACGGATACGCCTGACAGGAGTGCTACATCTTTGATGGTTGCCATGAATTAGCTTTTCCGGTGAACGGTATAAATAAAAACCTGTGGTTTACAGGGTAAGGATACTACCGACATTTCCAATGCCTGGCACGGCTTTGATACCAAAAGCGGGAGCATTCTATCAATACGAACGCCTCACCGTGTAATCATCTTACATACACTGTTCTCCACTATCATGCTCATCGCGGATAAAAACGTGACAAAAGTCACACAAAATGGAGATAAATCTTCCCGGCCTGCTTTCACAAGCGCAGAATAAGGGTAAGCGGTTACACTAAATAAAACCCAATCAAAACGAGCACCAAGGAGAGATTCATGTTGAATATACTCGTCACGGGTGGAACTGGTTACATAGGTAGTCATACCTGCTTGCAGCTTATCGCTGCCGGGATGACCCCCATCTTGTTGGACAATTTGGTTAACAGTAAAGAAAGTGTACTAGAACGTATCCACACCCTCAGCGGGCAACGTCCCCTGCACTATCAAGGTGATGTGCGGGATGCCGACCTGCTGGATCGTGTGTTTGCAGACCAGCCGATAGATGCAGTGATCCACTTCGCAGGCCTCAAGGCCGTAGGAGAATCGGTAGAAAAGCCTCTCGAGTACTATGACAACAATGTCAGCGGCACCCTGGTGTTGCTGCAGTCAATGCGACGCGCCGGGGTCAAGACCTTACTATTCAGCTCATCTGCCACTGTTTATGGTGAGCCAGAGACCATGCCCATCACCGAGGAATCGCCAACCTTTAGCGCCACCAACCCTTATGGTCAGAGCAAGCTGATGGTGGAGCGTCTCATCAAGGACTTTGCACGATCAGCTCCCGACTGGTCATTGACCCTGTTGCGCTATTTCAATCCGGTGGGAGCCCATCCCAGCGGCATGATGGGCGAAGATCCCCAGGGCATTCCCAATAACCTGATGCCTTATATTGCCCAGGTGGCAGTGGGCCGCCGTGCCAAACTCGCCATCTTTGGTGATGACTACCCGACACCGGATGGTACCGGCGTGCGGGATTACATTCATGTCATGGATCTAGCCGATGGCCATGTCGCAGCCTTGAAACATACTCTTGGGCAAGCTGGCGTCCATGTGTACAACCTGGGCACTGGGCATGGCTACAGCGTCCTGGACATTCATGGCGCCTTCTCCAAGGCCTGTGGCCGCGAGCTGCCTTATGAGATCGTGCCGCGCCGTGCCGGGGACATAGCGCAGTGTTGGGCCGATCCAACACGGGCCTACAACGAGCTGGGGTGGAAGGCTCATCGCACGCTTGATGAGATGACGGCTGATACCTGGCGCTGGCAATCCCAAAATCCGAACGGTTACCCCCTTCCATGAATGTACAGAACGAGACAGGCCTTCCTATGCAATTTGAACCGACCGATCATCCCCACCGTCGTTACAACCCATTGATCCAGCAGTGGGTTCTAGTTTCTCCCCACAGGGCGAAGCGCCCTTGGCAGGGGCAGCAGGATGAACCCGATCGCACCCAGCGATCCGCTCACGATCCGGATTGTTTCCTCTGCGCTGGTAACACTCGCGTCACTGGTGACAAAAATCCGGATTATCAGTCGACCTTCGTCTTTACCAACGACTTTGCAGCCCTGATGGTTGATACCCCGATGGCCCCAACCAGCGAGGATCACCTCTTCCAGCTAGAGAGTGCACGCGGCACCAGTAGGGTAATCTGCTTCTCACCGGATCACAGCAAGACCTTGCCCGAGTTGTCCGTCCCCTCTCTCACCGCCGTGGTCAACACTTGGTGCGAGCAAACTGCAGAGCTGGGGCGCGACTACCCCTGGATCCAAGTATTCGAAAACAAGGGTACCATGATGGGATGCTCCAATCCCCACCCCCACGGGCAGATCTGGGCCAACGACTTCTTGCCCAACGAAGCCGCGCGCGAAGATGATGCCCAACGGGAGTATTTTTCCAAACATGGTCGTGCCATGTTGCTCGATTATGCGGAGCGCGAACAGGCTGATGGCCGCCGTACTGTAGTGGAAACGAAGCACTGGCTGGCAGTGGTGCCCTATTGGGCAGCCTGGCCCTTCGAAACCCTGTTGCTTCCCAAGTTTGCGGTAACACGTCTACCAGACCTGACAGCACAACAGCGTGAAGACCTCGCGCTTGCGCTCAAGAAACTGACCAGCCGCTATGACAACCTGTTTCAGTGCTCCTTCCCCTATTCGATGGGATGGCATGGTGCGCCTTTCAATGGCGAGGAGAATGACCACTGGCAGTTGCATGCCCACTTCTACCCGCCCCTGCTGCGCTCTGCGAGCGTACGCAAATTTATGGTGGGCTATGAAATGCTGGCGGAAACACAGCGCGACCTGACGGCAGAACAGGCGGCCGAACGCCTGTGTTCCGTCAGCGATATCCATTTTCGTGAACAGGTTTGAGGTTGAGTTATGAGTATTGAATCGCCACGCAGCGTGACTGAACGCACCTTTTACACCCAGTACGGTTATCACCCGACCCTCGCCATTCAGGCGCCTGGGCGTGTCAACCTCATCGGGGAACACACGGACTACAACGACGGCTTCGTGCTCCCCTGCGCTATTGACTATCAGACCGTGATAAGTGCAGCTCCCCGCCAGGACAGCCTGATCAGGGTGATCGCTGCCGACTATCACAACCAGCTGGATGAATTTGACTTGCGCCACCCCATAGAGCCGCGCCCGGAATACCTGTGGGCCAACTATGTGCGAGGTGTCGTCAAATATTTGCTATTGCGAGGCTGTCAACTGACCGGGGCGGACCTGGTGCTCAGTGGCAATGTACCGCAGGGAGCAGGTCTGAGCTCTTCCGCCTCTCTGGAAGTGGCGGTAGGACAGATCTTCAAAGAGATGAATCACCTCGACATCAGCCAGGCAGATATCGCCCTGAACGGACAACTGGCGGAAAACAGGTTCGTCGGTTGCAACTGCGGCATCATGGATCAGTTCATCTCCGCCTTGGGTCAGCAGGACCATGCCCTGCTGATCGATTGCCGCAGCCTGGAAACCCGCCCTGTGAGCATGCCGGCCGACATCGATGTGGTCATCATCAACTCGAACGTACGCCGGGGCCTAGTGGATAGCGAATACAATACCCGCAGGGCACAGTGTGAAGAAGCCGCACGGCATTTTGGTGTCAAGGCACTGCGCGACCTGACAATACAGCAGTTTACCGAACGCGCCAACGAACTGGATCCTGTCGTCGCAAGCCGTGCCCGCCACGTCATCTCCGAGAATGAACGAACGCTGGCAGCGGCCGATGCGCTTGCAAATGAAGACATGGTCATGATGGCAGAATTAATGGCGCTGTCTCATGCATCGATGCGCGATGATTTTGCCATCACAGTGCCTGCTATCGACGCCTTGGTCGACATCGTCAAAGATATCATCGGCAGTCGCGGTGGGGTCAGAATGACGGGGGGGGGCTTTGGCGGCTGTATTGTTGCGCTGGTGCCGCAGACTTTGACCGTAACAGTATGTGAGCAGGTAAATGTTCGCTACCCTCAACTCAGCGGCCTGAAACCGAGCATCTATATCTGTAAGCCCTCAGCCGGAGCCGGCCCACTCTAATTTGTTCGCTGACACCTCAATGTCATGATCAGCACAGATTGTAGTGGTCAACTATTTCCAGACTGGTCATGGTATAGCCGCCCTGCCAGGCGGTGAACGCTCGACTTAGTTGAGTTAAACAACGCTCTCAGTGAGCAGCTGTGGTTAACATGTAGATAATACAATTGAACCAAATTTCAGACATATGTTATCTCCATGAACCTACATCAGGGACTGCTTCGGCAGTCCCTTTTTCCTTTGCTGTAAATGTTCGTTTCATTCAACAATCCTCAGCAACGGCATGCTTTCACATGGTTGTTGAATTATTCAATTGAATCCACAACATCCTCCTTTAACATGTTGCGCTCCTCGGTCACTTGGCGCAGTTCGGTTTTCAAGCAGTGTGTCTCGGCTTGCAAGGCAGACTCTTCGTGTTGCTGCTCTGCAGGCTTACCGTGCTGCTTGAGCCAGGCATAAAGACTGTGGCGGGATACCCCGAGGGCTAGCTAGCGCAACGTCAGCCACAGGCCGCCCGCGCTCGGTAACTTGTTTAACCGCTTCGATTTTGAATGTTTCTGGATAACGCTGACGGGTCATAACACCTCCAATGGTTGCCTCATTTTAAGGCTGTGAGGTGTCTAGGGAACTGGGGGTGATTCACTCACCAACTCGGTGATGTCCGCCACTCGACTCAACATGGCGTGGGTCAGGGTGAAGGGAGGGGAATAGGCTGTCATAGATTACTCCAAGTTATGCGATAACAAATGAGGGAATAGCTTAACGGATCCGGGGGTAGAAACTCCTGGATCTGACGTCACCTATACAGTCGTAGTAAAAGTAATTTATCAAATCCAATAAGCCTTCAACGGTTACTCCCCCCGAAACACTGATACCCCTCCACACGGCGCTTCGATTCCCTTTTGGCAAGGTAGGCTGCATGGAGCAGCACTTTTTTTATAGCCACAGGATCATCTGAGAATACTTCGTGCTGTCCCTCCTCTGAAAGTTGAACCAACCCTCGCCTCCTGCAAAAATCAATTGATACATCCGCTTCAAAGACGGCTCGATGCCAAGCTACTCTAAGCTTGTTTGCCAGATTCATATTCTCAGACTTAAAGTTCCCCAGAGAGTAATAGGCATCCCCATTTAAGAAAAACATCAAGTGATAGTGAGGAACGACAGCCTCTGCTGTTTGCTCCCTCGCCCAAACATATCTTATTGCTGTTTTGCGAACTCTTTTCCCATTTGTAGCTTGGCGCATCTGATCCAGCACAAACAGTTTTTCAAGTTCCGCAAAGAATGCTTTCAGCACAGCGCCATGATAACGTGAACTGCCTTCTGATAGGATCCTGGTAAAAACATTATCAGGGAAGCGAAGGTCAACTCTAAAAGCAAAGACTCTAGAGTATTGAGCAAAAGCATGATTCATCACAGTAACAATTTTACTGAGGTTATCCTTATCGAAGGTATACCCACTGTTCTGGTAGTGTCGTTCAGCCGCCACTCGATATTCATTAAGAGTGTCAAACATATTAAACCCCATAGGTAGAAGAAGGACCACATTCTGCGAATGTATGCCTGCGTTAGAATTTAGGTAGCAGTTTTCGAGTGTGCACTAGCACACTTTCATTGAAGGTTTGAAACAGCGCTATCAACTTAGCGATATGATAGGTTATGGATTACGGTATGCTGATGGTTATGAAATCTACATATTTGTACTGTCGATCTGCATACTGTGTATGCAGTTTCACTCGGTGTTTATTTGTATTCCTTATTTATATATTACTATTGCCGACACCAAAGTATTGAATGTAAAACCAACATAATAACTCTAGTCCCTGATAGGACAAGACTTGTAGCCTCAGCAACTAGCCAATTAATATCGATAATTCGTCAGAAATTAGCCTTAGCGAAGATTTATTTTCTCTTCAATCCACAACTCTATTTCAGAGCTAACCCAAGCAACAGATCTTGGGCCGATCTTGACTGATGCGGGAAATTTCCCGTCATTCATCTGACGGTAAACAGATGCCTTAGAGAGTGATGTCATTGCGATGACATCTTTTAACTTAAGTAGTTTCATGATGAGCTCCTTTTCGTTCATAGAACGTGGTGCTCGTGTAAAAATATAGCGGAACAGTAACCATGTATCTTGATCACACTCCGTTACCCAAGAGGAGATTTAAAGGTGCATATTCCGGCCGATCATGAACACCGATTCCGGTTCAACGTGAACACCATTTCCGGACCAATGTGAACGCTCATT
>NZ_JAPDCL010000035.1:0-34570 GCF_027706025.1 Aeromonas sp. Y311-2
GGTATTAGCTGGTCAAGGATGGCGATCATACCTCAGAAGCCGCGCCACGCCTCGCTCATATGAGGGGATGGTTAAGGTAGTACACAGTATTTTCGTTAAAACGAAGCCGCAAGAGCAATGCAGTTAATGTATTTGGCGTATTATATTATCTCACCGATACGGAATCATTCGCTGAACCATTTTCCTTGGCGCATTAGCGACTGTTCTCTCCCACATGTTATGCGAACCATATTCGAAATTGCACCATTAGCGACATCATGATCCTTTTGGGTCAAAAAGTCTTCTACGTAGAGTTTTGAACCGTGGAGAATCACATCTAAGTATCGCCGGAGTTCCACCTCATCAAGCGCCGTTGCTCTAAGCTGAAAAGGCTCATGCAGTGCAGCTTGAAGGAAAGCCGCACGCTCTATGTCTTTTTCTATAACCTCGAAGTCAGGGCGGCTCAAGGGGATTGTAACCACGAAGTCAGCGAAACCACTTGTTATTGAAATGTTCAGTGAATATACCCCATCACAAAATGAGGCCTGCATACGTAGAGCGTCATATTTTATTTCTTTCATTCACTACTCGAGTGCAGAATAGATGTTCGTTAGTAAGATAGCAGTGATTA
Source organism: Aeromonas sp. Y311-2 (assembly GCF_027706025.1). NCBI lineage: Bacteria > Pseudomonadati > Pseudomonadota > Gammaproteobacteria > Aeromonadales > Aeromonadaceae > Aeromonas > Aeromonas sp. Y311-2. The sequence goes on from NZ_JAPDCL010000035.1 coordinate 611, forward strand.
TATGGAAGGCGATACTATCTGTTAATAGAGCCTTCCGTACAAATTTGAATTACTAGGGTGGTTGTCACAAAAAACTTTTAAAGTCAGGGGGGACCTGCATCTGGATCTGAGCTCACTAGCTCAGCTTCATTTTCTTGAACAAGTCAGGAGTATGAGTTCGGTGGAAAATATTTAGCTCAGTTTGCCAAGATAAAAGGCTTCGGCAGGTCAGGGGCTTGTAGTTAACAAAAATTGACGTGGATAAATAACCCGGGGCGTGGCAACGCCCCGGGTTATCAGTGGGTAGGAGAGGGTCAGGCGGGCGGGCTGGTGAATGGTGATGCAGTGAATTCCACCACTGGCGACGACCTTGTCGTCAAATTCAGAGGCGAACCCGACCAAGAGCAGAGCGGGCTTGCCACCCTCTGAGGCAGGTCACTGAATCGGGGGCGCTGGCGTGGTTAAATGGTCGGCTCACATCTTGCCGGATATTGCTGTGACCATGCCATCTGACCTTCAGCCGCTGCTCGCTTGGCCTGACTATCTGCAGGCATCCTGGCTGCGCTGCGCCCACCAGACCAGTGCCACCCTCTGGCATCCGCCCCACAGCGCCAAGGGGCAGACCTTGCAGAGCCTGCGCCAGCGTAAGCGGGACCTGCTCACCACCGGCGAGATGGCCCTCGAAGATCTCTACGAATTTATGGAGGGGCGCCCCTGCGCCCTGCTGCTCACCGACGAGAGCGGCTGCCTGCTGGCCCAGACCGGCCACCCCGATACCCTGCGCGAGCTGGCGGCGCTGGGGTTTGGCCCCGGCGCCTTTTTCAGCGAGGGGCGCATCGGCACCAATGCCATCAATCTGGCGGCGCTGGAGGGAGTGCCGCTCTGCGTCAGCGGTGCCCAGCACTTCAATCAGACCCTCCATCAGTGGCACAGTTGCGCCAGCCCGGTCTACAACAGCAATGGCCGTCAGGTCGCCATCATCGCCTTGATCTGCAAGGTGGAGGAGGCGAGCGCCGGCGATCTGGCGCTCACCGTCAGCGCCGGACGCGAGCTGGCCCATCTGCTGCAGATGGAGACCCTGATGCAGGAGTCCCAGCACCACTTGAGCGAACTCTACGCCCTGCTCGATGGCATGGATGACGGCGTGCTGGCCTGGGATCCGCAGGGCCGACTGCGCTACCTCAACGCGCTGGCGGCCAACCGGCTGCGGCTCGATCCGGCGCTCTGTCTCGGCCAGCCGCTGGAGCAGCACCTGTTGTTGCCCCAGCGGTTGCAGTTGGCCATCAGGGGGCAGACACCGCTCAGCCATGTGGAGGTGACGCTGGAGCGGCTCGGCGCGCAGGAGGGGGAGTTTATCAATGCGCTGGTGAGCCTCAAGCCGCTGCCGGGGCCGGAGGGGGTCAGCTTTATCGCCCTGCTGCACCCGGTCGATCGGCTGCGGGCGATTCATCAGCTGCGCCAGACGGTGCCCGAGTTGTCGGCACTGGTGGGGGACTCGAGCGCCATGCGTAAGCTGCTGCGCTACGCCCGGCAGGCGGCCCAGAGTCAGGGGCCGATCCTGCTGCGCGGTGAGGAGGAGGTGGGCAAGGCCCAGCTGGCGGAGGCGATTCACTTCGGTAGCGAACGGGCCGCCGGGCCGCTTATTACCCTCAACTGCAAGGCGCTGCCGAGCGAGCGGATGGCGCTGGAGCTGATGGGCTCCGACGAGGCGGGGCAGGAGCGGGCGGGCAAGTTCGAGCTGGCCCACGGTGGTACCCTGGTGCTGGAGCAGGTGGAGTGTCTCTCTGCCCCCATGCAGGCGGCGCTGCTGCAACTGCTCAAGACCGGCCGCATCCAGCGCTTCGATTCGGCCCGCATCCTGCCGCTCAAGGTGCGGATTATCGCCACCAGTAGCGCCCCGCTGGAGCAGTTGGTGCAAGAGGGGCTGTTTGGCCGCCATCTGCTCTATGCCTTGCAGGCATGCGAGCTATGGCTGCCGGGGCTGCGGGAGCGCAGTGCCGATCTGCCGGGCCTTATCAGCCAGCAGCTGGCGGCGCAGGGGCGCGAGCCGGAGCGCCAGTTCAGTCCGGCGGCCCTCGACTGCCTGCTGGCCTATCCCTGGCCCGGCAATCTGGGGGAACTGCGCAGCGCTATCGAGCATGCCCTGCTTCATGCCGGTCAGGGGCCGATCCCGCCGGAGGCGCTGCCCGCCGCCATTCGCCACGGCTATCAGCGGGTGGCGGATGAGGTGGTGGGGCAACCGCTGCTCACGCTGGCCGAGCTGGAGCGGCAGGCCATCTTGCGCTGCGCCCACGTCTGCAAGGGACAGGTGAGCCAGATGGCCCAACATCTTGGCATCAGCCGCACCACCCTCTGGCGGCGACTGAAACTGCTCGAGATCGATCCCGCCGACTATCACGGTTGACGGCGATCCGAGCTGTCGCCAATCGGCCCGCAGAAAATGAAAAGGCCCCGCAGTTGCGGGGCCGTTTTATATGGCAAGGTCAGCAGTGGCGCGATTACAGCCCCAACTGGTGGGCGGTGACGATGGCCGCCAGCACATCCTCGGCGGTGACCTTGAACGGCATATTGTGGATGGTCTCGCCCTCGGCGGTGGAGGCTTTGGCCACCTCCATCAGGCGCGCCATATCCAGCTCCTTGACCCCCATCATATGCAGGTTGGTCGGCAGGCCCACTGAGCGGCAGAAGCCCAGCACGGTTTCGATCTCCGCCATCGGCGCATTCTCCAGCACCAGCTGCACCAGGGTACCGAACGCCACTTTCTCACCGTGGTAGAGGTGGTGACACTCGGCCAGCTGGGTCAGGCCGTTGTGGATGGCGTGGGCGGCGGCCAGCCCGCTGCTCTCGAAGCCGATACCGCTCAGATAGGTGTTGGCCTCGATGATGTTCTCCACCGCCTTGGTGCAGAGCCCCTGCTCCACCGCCAGCTTGGCCTTGTAGCCATCGGCCAGCAGGGTTTTGTAGCAGAGCTCGGCAATGGCCTGCGCCGCCAGCGTAGAGGCACCACCGGCCATGGTCTGGCAACCGGAGACCTTGTTGGCGCGCGCCTCGAAGTAGGTGGAGAGCGCATCCCCCATGCCGGAGACCAAGAGCCGCACCGGGGCGCGGGAGACCACGCCGGTATCCATGATGACCATGTTGGGGTTGGTCGGGATCATCAGGTATTCGCTGAACTGCCCCTCCGGGGTGTAGATGACCGCCAGCGCGCTGGTGGGGGCATCGGTGGAGGCGATGGTGGGCACTATGACCACCGGCACCTTCTGGTAGAAGGCGACCGACTTGGCGGTATCCAGCGTTTTGCCGCCGCCGATGCCGATGATGACGTCAAACGGGGCCTGCTGGCAGCGGGCCAGCAGGCGGTCGATCTCGGGGCGGGAGCATTCGCCGTTGAAGCAGTCGAACTCCGGCTGGATGCCGGCACCGTGGAAGCTGGTGGCCACGGTATCGCCGACCAGCTTGGTGACGAAGGCGTCGGCCAGGATCAGCGGCTTGGCGCCGAGCGCTTTGACGTAGTTGCCGATATTGGCGAGGGCCCCGTTGCCTTGCACGTATTTGCTGGGGCTGATGATAATGCGGTCCATATTCTATCCCTCTCTCTTTACTAATTAAGAATCGGGGCGAAGGGGCGGCAGTGCCGGGGACTCCTTCGTCTTGAATGAAGCTGCACAGGCTCAGCGAGCGAGTGCAGCCCTTGAAACAGTGGCGTGCGGCGTCAGTCGCCGAAATGCTCGGCGGCCAACTGCTGGAAGCAGGTCAGTGCGGCGCTGGCATCCTCCCCGCGCGCCAGCAGGGTGAGCTGGTCGCCCTGACGCACGTTGAGCATGGCGAGCCGGGTCAGGCTGCGGGGATTGGCCTCTTTATCCCCCTTTTGCAGCTTGAGTTCAGCGGCAAAGGGCTTGAGGGCGGCCACCAGTCGGGCAGCGGGGCGCACATGCAGGCCGTGGGGGTTATCCACCACCACTTCGCAGCGCAGCCAGCCGTCGTCGGCAACGGGGGCTGTCTCGGTGGCGGCCTGCGCCGCGCTGGCAGGCAGCATCGCCTGTTTCGGGCCCAGCGCGCCGAGCGCCTCGGCGGCCACCTCATCCAGCGTCAGGCCGGAACCGGCCGCTACCACGGCGGCCAGGGTACCCTCGACCAGCGGGGCGGGGCAGAGCCGCACCCTCGCGCTCAGCTCCGGGGGCAGCAGTTCGAGGGCGGTTTCGGCGCTCAAGAGGGCGCTGCCCAAGTCCATCAGCACCAGCACGCCGCTGCCGTTGTCCGCTTCTTCAATCGCACTCATCACCGCGATGGCATCGGTGCCGATGGGGTGGTCGGGGTCATCGACCCCGGCCGCCAGCAGCAATCGGGCCGGGCTGCCGAGCTGGTCGGCCAGCGCTTTCAAGCCGGCCGCCAGCATGGCGCTGTGAGAGACAACTACGATTCCGATCATGTCACAACCTCGCTCTGTCACGCAGGGCAGTCAGCAGCAGCAGGGTCGAGGTGGCCCCGGCATCCTGATGGCCGATGCTGCGCTCGCCAAGATAGCTGGCGCGCCCCTTGCGAGCCTGCATCTGGATGGTGGCCTCGGTACCGGCTGCGGCGGCTGCCACCGCCTTGTCCAGCGCTTCGCTGATCGACAACTCTTGCTGCTGCGCCTGTTGCAGGGCGGCCAGTGCCGGCCACCAGGCGTCGCACATGGTCTTGTCGCCCGGCTCGGCGCGGCCGCGAGAGACGATCCCCTCGACCCCGTCGCTCAGCATTTTGCACAACTGGCTGAGGCTCAGGCTCTGGCAGGCATCGGTGCTGGCCGCCGCCCGGATAAAGAAGGTGCCGTAGAGCGGGCCGCTGGCACCGCCAACCGAGGAGAGCAAGGTCATACCGGTGGTTTTCAGCACCTGACCGATATCCTTGTCCGCCACCGCAGGCAGTTTCTCGGCCACTTTGGCAAAGCCGCGTTGCATGTTGAGGCCGTGGTCGCCGTCGCCGATGTCGGTATCCAGCGCGGTGAGGTAGTCACGCTGCTCGGTAAAGATGTGTTCGCAGTCGAGCAGCCAGTTGACGATGTGATGCTTGCTTAACATGGGTTCTCCTTAGCAGCCGCGACGCAGGGCGGGGGTGTGAACGGGGGCATCCCACAGGGTCATCAGCTCATCATCCACCTTGAGCAGGGTGATGGAGATGCCGGTCATGTCGAGGGAGGTGCAGTAGGGGCCGATCAGGTTGCGCACCAGATGGATGCCCGCCTCTTCGCACAGGGTGGCAAGGCGACCATAGACGCCATAGAGCTCGGAGATAGGAGTGCCACCGAGGCTGTTGACCAGCGCTATGACCCGATCACCCGCATTCAGCGGTTCGATAAAGGTGTGCTCTTCCTGCCAACTGCCGCTGGTGCGATCCCAGTGGCGCAGGGTGCGGCCATAGGGGGTATTGTCCGCCAGCTCGCTGAACATGTCGTCCACCAGGGTATTGAGGTCGGTGAAGGGGCGACGCTCGATGCCCGGTTCGCCGTGAATGCCCACGCCGAACTCCAGCTCGTTGTCCGCCAGAGTGAAGGAGGGCTTGCCAGCGGCCGGCACGGTGCAGGCATGCATGGCCACGCCTATGGTGCGGCTCTGGTTGTTGATGCGGCGGGCCAGCGCCTCGCAGCGCGCCAGATCGTAGCCCGCTTCGGCGGCGGCACCGACCAGCTTCTCGCACAGCACGGTCGTGGCTACGCCACGGCGACCTGCGGTATAGAGGCTGTCTTTGACCGCCACGTCATCATCGATCAGGGCGAAGCCCACCTTGACCCCATCGCCGTGCAGCAGCTCGACTGCGGTCTCGAAGTTGAGCACGTCGCCGGTGTAGTTCTTCACCAGAAATAGTACGCCCGCGCCGCCATCAACGGCCTGACCGCACTCGTACATCTGATCCGGCGTCGGGGAGGTAAAGATCTCGCCGGGGCAGGCGCCATCCAGCATCCCTTTGCCTACCAGACCACCGTGCATCGGCTCGTGGCCGCTGCCACCGCCGGAGACCAGCGCCACCTTGCCCATCACGGGGGAGTCGGCGCGGGTGATGTAGTGGGGCTCGATACGTACCTTGAGCTCGGGGTGGGCGGCTGCCATCCCCATCAGTTGTTCACGGACCACGGCATCGACGGCATTGATCAGTTTCTTCATGGCTCACTCCTTGGCTTGCCACCGCACGGGTGGGCAAATGGTTGATGGAGCCAGTCTAACGACAGAAAAAGGGATAAAAATGACGGGCGATTTGGTTCGGATTTGAAACAGCAGAAGGGGTATGGGTGTTTCAATCTGAAACGGCGCAGGGCAAACAGGCGGGAAACTGTTAGCGGCCTCACAGCTATGAAAAAGGGCCCCGCAGGGCCCTTCGCTATAACCGGAATATGCGGACGGGTTAGATGGCCCAGCCACCGGCATAGAAGATCACCAGCGCCAGGGCGATGATGACGGTGCCGACGTTGAGCTTCTTCCACTCGGCAGCGAAGATGCGGCCAACGACCAGCGCCACGAAGCCCAGCATGATGCCGGTCACGATGTTGCAGGTCAGCACGATAAAGACGGCACACAGCATGCCGGAGAGGGCATCGACCGAGTCGCTGAAGTCCAGCTTGGTGACGTTGCCCAGCATCAGCAGGCCGACGTACATCAGGGCCGGTGCGGTGGCGTAAGCCGGTACCAGATAGCTGAGCGGGGAGAGGAAGATCATCAGCAGGAACAGCACGCCGACCAGCGCGGCGGTCAGACCGGTTTTGCCACCTGCTGCGGTGCCTGCGGCAGATTCGATGTAGACGGCAGCCGGAGCACCGCCAACGGCGCCTGCCACCATGCTGCTGACGGAGTCGGCAGTCAGGGCCTTGCCGCCGCTGATGATGTGGCCACGTTCGTTGATGAGGCCCGCCTGACCGGCCACGGCACGGATGGTGCCGGTGGCGTCAAACACGGCGGTCATCACCAGTGCCAGTACGGTCGGAATGACCACCGGATTGAGGGCGCCCAGCAGATCCATGCTGCCTACCAGAGAGCCCTTCTCTCCAGTCAGGCTCGGCATGGCGAAGAAGCCCTGCCAGGTCACTTTCGGGTCGAAGATAAGGCCGAGGATGGAGATGGCGATAATCACCATCAGGATGCCGCCCGGCACCTTGCGACGCTCCAGACCGAAGATGGCGGCCAGACCCAGCACCGTCATGATCACCGGGAAGGCGGTCACTTCACCGAGTTGTACCGGCAGGCCAGCACCTTCGTTCTTGATCACCATGCCAACGCCGTTGGTGGCGATCAGCAGCAGGAACAGGCCGATACCGATGCCGGTGCCGTGAGCGATGCCGGAGGGGAGGTTATCCAGGATCCACTGGCGCACGCCGGTGACACTGATCAGGGTAAACAGCACACCCATCAGGAAGATGGCGCCGAGGGCGACCGGAATGCTCAGCCCCTGACCCAGCACCAGACTGAAGGCGGTAAAGGCAGTGAGGGAGATGGCGCAACCGATAGCCATCGGCAGCTTGGCCCACAGGCCCATCAGTAGGGAGCCGAATGCGGCGATCAAACAGGTGGCCACAAACACCGGGCCCTGCTCAAAGCCGGCAGCACCCAGCATGTTCGGCACCACTATGATGCTGTAGACCATCGCCAGGAAGGTGGTCAGCCCCGCGACCAGCTCCTGACGCACGCTGCTGCCGCGCGCAGAAATGGAAAAATAAGAGTCCAGAAAGCCGCCAGTCCCTGTTTGGGCGGCCATATCTTGCTTTGCCATAACTAATCCTGAAAGTGTGAAGGAAATCGTTTGCGTTGGTGGCGCGCAAAATAGCAAGAATTCGCGGCAAATACAGCGGATAACCGGACTTTTTCGTCACTATTTTACATTTTAAGCCCATTCGGAGCTCATTCTAAGACTCAAGCGGTGAGAGCATGTAAGGAAGGGATCAAGCTGTCGGGGGAGGGGAGATCAGTGAGGAAAAAGCGGGGAACAACAAAAAACCCGCCGAAGCGGGTTTTTTTAAATTCTTGCAGAGCTGTCAGCAGTTGGCATGAGCCATCAGCAGCATGCTCCGGCTTGAATTACAGACCAACTACGTTGGCAGCAGCCGGGCCTTTCTGGCCTTGCTCGATGGTGAACTCAACGCGCTGACCTTCGTCCAGGGTTTTGAAGCTGGTGGATTGGATAGCGGAGAAGTGTACGAACACGTCTTTGCTGCCGTCAGCCGGGGAGATGAAACCAAAACCTTTCTCAGCGTTGAAGAACTTAACAGTACCAGTCATTTTGTTAGACATAATAATTTCCTTAAATAGTGTTGAATGCCACCTAAATGGCAATTTTTGATTTTTCGTCAGCAATACGTATGGGGAGCACTAAAGAAGGAGAATTATTTGATAAGAATTATCCGAGGATAACGCTTATGCTAATCACTGCTTTACTAAAATGACTGCCTAACATAATCAGGTCTGAACTGCCGAACCATCGAGAAAGATTAAAACACGCTCTCATTTTTAAAGCAAACTTTATCTCGATATTAATGTTTTGTAACAGCCAAAAATATCATTTTTTATAGTAAACATGATGCATTTCAACGGCATAGAAAAATCAGTGCAGACTCATATCACCCTGTAGCAAACCGGATTCGGCTTTTTTGTCCTGACTATGTAGCCAGTTCTGGCAAAAAATATGAGAAAAAATGAAAAGCTGGCGATAGATGGGGATTGTCAGTTGGCGTTCTCTCTAACTCACAATGTAAATCACTTCTTTGCTGCTGCGATTAGCTTCTGGGCTGCAAATCAATGGCGGCGCCAAATCTGGCTCATCGAGCATCGCCCAGACATGCAAACGCCCGCTGGCACCAAGTGCCAGCGGGCGTTTTGCAAGAAGGGGTCAGCGCTTGCTGCGAAACTTGTTGCTGACCGAATCAATCCAGCTGAAGGTTTCCGGCAGTACCTGATTCTTGGCACGCTCTTTGGCTTTCTCGCGAGCCAGCTTGGAGGCTGCCTTGGCCGCTTCGGCGCGGTCGGCCACAATTTTCAGGCGACCCTCTTCGCGGATCTTGTTCCGCTCTCCGTTGGTCAGCTGGTGGTCTGCATTGGCTTGTGCCTTTTGCAATAACAAGGCTATCTCGGCTTTTTCGGCCTCGGTCAGATCTTTCATTTCCAGCTTTTTCACGGCGCGCTCCTGCGGCAGGGTGGTTAGACACCCTAACACAGTTGTGCCGATCACTTCTTATGCAATCGGCTTTCCGGCAGTAAAAATGCGGGTTTGTGCCAACTTTCCGTTATTTCGCTGCCACTTTCCCGCCTGTTTGCCACATTTCAATTTATGGTGAGCGGTGAGGGTAGCTCTTGTTCCTCCGGCTCGACGTGGATCAGCACGATGGCGTGGGGCAACTGCGCCATGATGGCGTGTTCGATGCGATCACAGATATCGTGGGCTTCGCCGATGCTCATCTCCGGGGGCAGGGTGAGGTGGAAGTCGATATGGCGACGACGACCGGCACGACGGCTGCGCAGATCGTGAAAACCGCTGGCGGCAGGGCAGCATTCGGTGATGATGCGGCTGGTCATCGCCAGCTCTTCCGGGCTCATACTCTGGTCGATCAGCGGCTGGAAGGCCTCGTTGAGCATGCTGATGGCCTCTCTGACAATAAAGATGGCGACCGCAATGGCGACCAGCGGGTCGAGGATGGCGAGTGAATGGCCGAACAGACCGGCCAGCCAGATCCCGCCAAGACCGACGGCGACCCCGGCGGAGGTGAGCACATCCGCCTTGAGATGAAGCGCATCGGCAGCCAGCGCGACCGACTCCTCCTCTCGGGCCACCTTGTAGAGGTAGGCCGAGACACCGCTGTTGACCAGCGCCGAGATCACCATCACCAGCACGCCCCAGCCAATGCTTTCGATCGGGCTGGGGGTGATCAGCTTGTCGACGGCTTCGAAGATGATCCAGCCCGCGGCCAGCAAGATAAGCAGTGCTTCGATGACGCCGGAGACATTTTCAATCTTGTCGTGACCATAGGGGTGCCGTTCATCGGGCGGGAGGTCGGACTTTTTCACCGCGAACAGAGCGATCAGGGCCGCCACCAGATCCATGGCGGAGTGGATCGCCTCCGAGATGATACTGACCGAGCCGCTGGCGAAACCGGCCACCATTTTCATGATGATCAGACTGATATTGGAGCAGACCGACACCATGGCGGCTCTGGTTTTTCTGTTCATGTCACAGCTTCCTGAATAAAAACGGATATTTCGGTGCGGCGCGCATTATATCCGGATGACCGGAAATAACCTATTCGGTGTTGTAACCTGATGTTTTCGATGATATTGCGAATGCTTATTAAAATGGTGACCTCTTGTGCGGCAATAAATAATGAGAGGGATTTATATTTATCCGTGAAAATATCTAGGTAACGATGGCTTAATATAAGCGTGACAACATTTAATAATGCGAATTACTCTTTTTTGGTCTTTCCTGTCGAGGTCCTTTGGCCTCTGCGCTCAGGGGGCTGTGCGCGACATTTTTTGGACGAGAATGAGGCTGGATCCGGATGCCGCTGGAGGGTATGCTGGGTCTGGTGATGGTCTTGCACCATCCCACCAAGCGTACTGAAGTTGATGATTCGGATGGCATGCTGGCTCCCATGAGGAACCAACTGTCTGGGTAACATTTTTGGAGTTTGATGATGAGTAACAAAGAACATCACAACGGCAAAGATGCCAAGAAAAAACCGCAGATGTCACTGAAAGAGAAACGCGAAGCCAAACGTCAGAAAGCAGAACTGAAAAACGGCAGCGCAATGAAGTAACGCTCCCCTACTGCTGTTCCTTCGGAGCCAGTACAAAGCCAGCCCTTACCGGCTGGCTTTTATGTTTGTGGCTCACGGTGTGGCGCCGTAAGCCGCGAAAATCTGGTGATAACGACCATCCTGACGCATCGCCTCAAGGCGCTTATCAAACAGATTGCGGGCATCGGCCGTTCGGAAGGCAAAGTGATAGACGGTGGGTGGGAAGAGGTCTGCTTGCCTGACCTGATTGCGCTCGTAGTGCTCGCCTGCCTGGGCGGTGGCAATCAGCTGGTCGAGGTAGTAGTAGAACACCCGCTCCTCCAGTACGACTGCATCCACCCTGCCGCGCATCAGCTGATGTACCTGCACCTGCTGCTTGGCTACCTCCTCATAGTGGGGATTCTGGTTGGCCATGGTGGCGAACGCGCCCCCCAGAATGATCCTTGCCCGTTGAAAGGCGGTGACCCGTTTTGAATGCAGATCGTCCAGAGTACTGATGTGGGTGCTGCGCAGGGTGAAGATCCGGTTATGGAAGGTGATAACGGGCTGGGTCAGAACGTGAGGATCAACCATACCGGGTCTGACGTTGATGATGGCATCCAGCTTTCCTGACTCGAACAGGCGGAAGGTGCGCTCCAGCGGCAGAAATTCAAAGCTGGGCTCATAGCCGCTGCCAGCGAACGCCTCTTTCAGCAGATCCAGCTCGATGCCACGCTGATTACTTTCGATGACATAAGGGGGGATGGCAAAGCTGACCCCGACCTTGAGTGGCGTTGCCAGCAACTGGCCGGAGAGCATGCTGGTCAGCATTAGCAATAAAGGGGTGAGCAGTTTCATTGCACTTTTCACAAAGCGCTCCTGTGGAGGATATCCATCACTGTAGGGGAGGCAACCATAAAGCGTTATATCCCTTTCGGGCTGAGAGGTTCAGCCTGAGTGCATAAAAAAAGACCCTGAGTTATCAGGGCCTTTTCAATATTCTGTTCTTAGAACGGGATATCGTCGTCGAAATCCATCGGCGGCTCGTTATATACCGGCGGCGCAGATTGCGGCTGCTGGGCAGGACGGCCATAACCGCCTTGCGGCTGCATGTTCTGCTGCGGAGCCGGTGCCGGGCGCTGCTGATTCATCGGCTGCTGGGCAGGCATGCTCTGCTGCGGCTGACCCCAGTTACCCTGGGATTGGCCACCCATGTTCTGGCCCATGCCCTGACCGCCTTGCGAACGGCCACCCAGCATCTGCATCACGCCAGTGAAGCTGTCGACCAGCACTTCAGTGGTGTAGCGCTCCTGGCCGCTCTGATCCTGCCATTTGCGGGTTTGCAGTTTGCCTTCCACATAGACCTGGGAGCCTTTCTTCAGGTACTCGCCAGCCACTTCGGCCAACTTGCCCATGAAGACGACGCGATGCCATTCGGTACGCTCTTTCTGCTCACCGGTCTGCTTGTCGCGCCAGGTTTCAGAGGTAGCCAGAGTAATGTTGGTCACAGCACCGCCACTCGGCATGTAGCGTACTTCCGGGTCTTGCCCGAGGTTACCGATCAGAATGACTTTATTGATGCCTCGACTGGCCATAATCTCTCTTCCACCTTATTTACCGGCCAGGTCGAAACCTGGTCCAACACGACTAGATACCTGATTAGTTGCTGTGTGCGGGGCGCAATGTCCCGCAGACGCATGTGACGGTCATAGTAACAGTTGCGAAGCGGATTGGCAGCATCCTTAACCTGCTTGATGTGCCAAAGGTAACTGTTGGCTCCTGCTGTAGTGATGGTCGGGTTACAGCTGTTTCCGGCGCGTCCGGCATCACATTTCTGCCATATATTCCTGTTATGCTGGCCGATTGGCGAATTGGAATCGGTTTTTAAATCGACTAAAAACATATGGTTACGATATTTATGAGATCCATTCTCATACTTTTTTAATATTGTGCTCCCATACCTCCTTGGTAGACTCAGTCGGCCAGATTAGGTGGTTTACAGGTTCAAGGAAGAGCACACAATGAAAGCCGCATGCCCGATCGCACTGGTCACTGAAAATAATGTGCAGGCCAGCACATTTGCTGCATACCTCATCTCTCATTTGAGCCGTCCCGTCCAGCTAATCCACGAGATTAATCAGCTAGATAACCAGTGTGACGGCACGCTGTTTCTCATCGATCTCGACTATATCCGCTCTGGCCAGTCACTGGGCTGGAACCGGGCGATCTCCGAACGCTTTGGCATGGCGACCACTGTGCTGCTCAATGCTCCCACTGCGACGGATCGCGACCTGCTGCTGATGTGGCCGCAGATCTGCGGTCTGTTTTTCCGTCAGGATCCGCTCGACAGACTGGTTGCCGGGTTGCAGAAAATCCTGTTGGGCGAGTACTGGATGCCGCGCCACCTGCTGTGCGAGCTGGTCGAATACTATCGCCAGGGCAACAGTTATCTGCTGCGTAACGACACCCTGCTGACCGCCAGAGAGCAGGAGATCATCCGTTATCTGATGACGGGCGCCTCCAATGTCGAGATCGCCGACAGCCTGTTTGTCAGCGAGCACACCGTCAAATCCCACCTCTATAACGTCTTTAAAAAGCTGAATGTGAAGAACCGGATCCAGGCGGTGAGCTGGGCCAAAGAGTATCTCGATGCTCCGGACTCCCACTGATGAAAGCGCTCTCTGTGGCGTGTTGCCTCGCGCTGCTCTGGGGCTGCACGACCGTTGTGGCGGCCGAGGCCGATGCACCGCTGGAGTCGGTACAGCCGGAGCAGGAGAGTGATCGGCTGGATGTGGATGGTCTGGTGCTGGACCGCACTTTTACTCGCTTCGGTCAGGGCTTTTATAACGAATTTACCCGGTTGCGCAGCGATGAAGACCCGGATGCCAGAGAAAATCTGACGATTCATGAGCGCCCGACAGCCCGCTGGGGCAGCCTGATCTGGATCACCCATAACCGGAAGGTGATTTTTAAAACCGCGCTCTCTCCCGGCCGCAATCAGCAGGAGCAGAGCGCCAAACTGGCTTGGTCACAGGTCAGGCAGACCCTCGAACAGCAAAAGATCGCGACCCTGTTCATGGATACCTTCGATTTGGAACATGATGAACTATAAGGATATTTCTCATGCGTGCCCGGTTATGGCTAGTTGCAGCCCTGATAGCGCCAACGCTCCATGCGTCGGAGCTTGTCTATCGCCCCGTCAACCCCAGCTTTGGGGGTAACCCTCTCAACAGCAGTCATCTGCTTGGCACCGCCAATGCGCAGAATGATTACAAGGATCCCGCCAGTGGCAGCGGTAGCAGCGGCACCTCGGCGCTGGATCGCCTGACCTCCAACCTGCAATCCCGCCTGATCAGCCAGCTGTTGGCCGATATCGGCAAGGATGGCAGCCAGAGCGGCAGTCTGGTGACCGATGATTTTGCCATCAATGTGGTGGATGAAGATGGCACCCTGGTGGTTTCGATCACCGACCGGGTGACCAACCAGACCACCATGATCGAAGTGAATGGCCTGATTGCCGACTGAGGGCGCGATGAAACGACAACTGTTATTGATAGTGCCTCTGCTTGTGCTGGCTGGCTGTGCGACCCATATCGGCTCGCCTGTTGCCGATGAGAAGGCAACCTTGATGCCACGATCCGTTTCTTACAAGGAGCTGATAAGTCTGCCCAAGCCAAAAGGGAAAATTGTCGCGGCCGTCTACGATTTTCGCGATCAGACCGGTCAGTACCTGCCTGCTCCGGCCTCCAACTTCTCCACGGCGGTCACCCAGGGCGGGGTAGCCATGCTGAGCACGGCTTTGTGGGATTCCCAATGGTTTGTGCCGCTTGAGCGGGAAGGGCTGCAGAACCTGCTGACCGAACGCAAGATTGTGCGGGCGGCCCAGAACAAGCCCAACGTTCCCGGCAACAATGCCAATCAACTGCCCTCGCTGGTTGCCGCCAACATCCTGATCGAGGGGGGGATCGTCGCCTATGACAGCAATGTGCGAACCGGCGGGGCGGGGGCCAAGTATTTCGGCATCGGTGCCAGCGGGGAGTACCGGGTCGATCAGGTGACGGTCAATCTGCGCGCCGTCGATATCCGTTCAGGCCGGATCCTGAACAGTGTCACCACCTCTAAGACCGTATTGTCGCAACAGGTGCAGGCCGGGGTATTCCGTTTCGTCGAGTACAAGCGCCTGCTGGAGGCCGAGGCCGGTTTCAGTACCAATGAACCGGTACAGATGTGTGTCATGTCGGCTATCGAGTCCGGGGTGATCCGGCTAATAGCCAATGGCGTGCGAGACAATCTGTGGCAACTGGCTGACCAGCGGGATATCGACAATCCGATCCTGCAGGAGTATCTGCAAGACAATACCCCGCTGCTTTGAGTTTCCCCGCTCGCGCAATGCCCTCCCTGGTGGAGGGCATTTTTTTGGCCTCCATCGAATACGAATTAAGACTTTCTGCTCAGCGACAGGGCGGCGCTTTTCATCCTCGAATCAGCGGAGTGCCTGATAGGCCGCCTCTGGTCTGACAGGGATACTGTGGGCGTTTTCCAACAAGGCGATGGCGCGATGAAACACCTGTTGAGTGCTCTCATTTTCCTGCTGATATCGGGCGCCCCGCAACTCGCCGCAGAGCCTGCCGTCTTCGACGAGCTGGCGATGGCAAGCGAGCTGGATTCCTGTCTGCAGAACGATGGGAATCAGGCGCTGTTGTGGCAACTCGGTGGCGAGCAGCAACTGCACCTCACCCAGCAAGGGGAGCTGAATCAGGCGCGTCTGCTGCAACAGGGTTGGGCCAATGAGTTGGCACTCTCCCAAGTGGGAGATGAGAACTGGGTCAATGGTGCGCAACTGGGCGAGGGCAATAGCGCCGAGCTCTATCAGGCGGGCATCAATAACCGGATTTGGCTGCTGCAACAAGGCAGCGGCAATGAAGCCTGGATCAGTCAGCAAGGGGCAGACAATCAGGCCCGGGCGATCCAGCTGGGTGATGGCAATCAGGCCAACATCGAGCAAAACGGGTATGGATTGGCGGCAACCGTTATTCAGACGGGAGCCAATCAGCAAGTAAATGTCGTTCAAACCAACTGAGCCTAGGCTCAACCATTAGCACGAGAGGGAAATCATGTTTAAACTTACCATCATTGCCTCGGCAGTTCTTCTGGCGACCAGCACCGCTTGGGCGGCATCTACTGGCAATCAGGCTGAGGTGACTCAGGCTCAATTCTCCAGCGGCAACCTGGCGTACATCCAGCAGGTCGAGGAGAGCACGGCAAACAAGGCGGCGATCTATCAACAGGGTAACGACAACCTCGCCTTGACCGAGCAGCGCAATACCGGTGCTTCCACTGCTGATATCAAGCAAGCCGGTGGCCAGAACGAAGGGGAGGTATTGCAGCAGGGGGTGACCAATAAATCGACCGCGACCATTGATACCAGCGGGCAGCTGAACAAGGCCTCGATTACCCAGCAGTACTATAACGGTGAGGCCACTGCCCGGGTGAGCCAGCTCGGTGACAGTAACAATGCTCTCATTAAACAGGATGATGGTAACGGCGCTATTTCAGTGATTGAGCAGCAAGCGGATGGTAACAGCGCGCAGATCAATAACTACTGGTCTGATTATGCCAGCGCGACCATTACCCAGTCAGGAGAAGGTGGGCATAATGCGGATGTCGATCAACGCGAATCCGATGGTGCCGTTGCCAGAGTGGCTCAAGAGGGTGGCAATAACACGGCCTTAGTCGCACAACGTACAAGCAACTTCGGTTACGGCGCAAACGAGGGTACCTCTGCGGTCGTGAAGCAAAGTGGCAATGACAACACTGCCGAGGTCACTCAGCTGGGGCTGGCCAACGTGGCAACGGTGGAGCAAAGCGGGACCGCTGGCAGCGTGACAGCCCAGCAGTCTGGTGCGACCGCCGGACAAGGGAACAACCTGCTGGCCAAGCAGGCTGGTTCCGGTGAAACCGCCCTTCTGACCCAGACCGGAAATCGTAACCAGATCGACTCTGAGCAGAGAGGTTCTGAGGATCTGTTGACCATCACCCAGAATGGTAACGAGAACATCGCCAACGCCAGACAGAGCGGCACTGGTGAAACGGCGGTCGTGACTCAGCTGGGTAATGGCAACCAGGCCGATACCAACCAGCAGGGGTCTGGCAACACTGCACAGGTCACTCAGAATGGCAGCAATAACCAGGCAGTGGTTGATCAGCTGGCCAGCAGCGTGGGTGGGTCTGTCACTATCGATCAGTTGGGTAGCGACAACTATGCCAATGCAGTGCAAGAGGAAGGTAGTCGCAACAAGGTCGATATTGACCAGAACGGCACTGGCAACCAGGTTGCCGCCGCGCGTGGCGTTGAGGGCAAAGGAGCCTGGACCTGGGGCTCGGACAACGAGCTGGTCGTGGCTCAGAAAGGCACTGACAACTGGGCCTATGCCGATGCGTCTCACTCTGACTCTGTGGTCAAAGTGACCCAGGATGGCGAGCAGAACAATGCCAAGGTCGAATCCTATCTGGGGAGCGACAACACGCTCACCGTGAGCCAGTTCGGTGAAAAACACGTGGCCAACGTTTACGTCAATGGCGGCATGGGTGGTGGTAATAACGAAGTCGACGTTGCACAAACCGACAGCCTCAACACTGCCAATGTGACTGTCTATGGCAGCGATAACATGGCCTATGTCTATCAGGGGTCTGGTAGCAACTGATGGTCATCTCCGGATTCAGGGGCCTGCGGGCCCCTCTTTTATTGGTGCCGCTCTGTGGGTTGATGCTGGTTTATCGCGTTCCTTCACCAGTAACTGCAAGGGAAACCGAGATAGAACCCGATCCGTCGATCCGCTTGTCCCTCAATATGGTGCAGAGCGAACAGGGGCTGTCACTTGCACCGACGCTGTTCAGCAAGCGCGACGTGACGGTGAGTGTCAGGTTGCTGGTGCATGGCGAAGGGGCCGCCGGGAGCACGACTCAGCGCCAGAGCCGTAATCTGTCGCTGCAGGCTGGAGTGGTCATGGCGGTTGGCAAAATAGGGCTGGGTTTACGTTGCCCCTATCGGGTCAAGGTCACCGCCCGGATATGGCAAAACGAGCGGCTGCTGGTGGAGAAAAAAGAGCAGATGGCGTGCGCCGGATGATGCGCATTTCATCTCATGACTGTCTATTCATCCAGTAGTCTCTATGCCATACTGACTCGCTCAGGTTTCTGTATCGAGCGTGCAACAAGATGGAAAAGATCGTGGTCCGGGGTGCTCGCACCCACAACCTCAAGAACATCAATCTGACCCTGCCCCGCGACAAGCTGATCGTGGTCACCGGCCTCTCCGGTTCGGGCAAATCCTCTCTGGCGTTCGATACCCTCTATGCCGAGGGGCAGCGCCGCTATGTTGAGTCCCTCTCCGCCTATGCCCGCCAGTTCCTCTCCTTGATGGAGAAGCCGGACGTCGACCATATCGAGGGGCTCTCGCCCGCCATCTCCATCGAGCAGAAGTCCACCTCCCACAACCCGCGCTCGACCGTCGGTACCATCACCGAAATCTACGACTACCTGCGTTTGCTGTTTGCCCGGGTCGGTGAGCCGCGCTGCCCGACTCACGCCATTCCGCTCGCCGCCCAGACCATCAGCCAGATGGTGGATCAGGTGCTGGCCCAACCGGAGGGGAGCAAGCTGATGCTGCTGGCCCCGGTGGTGCGCGATCGCAAGGGGGAGCACACCAAGCTGCTGGAGAATCTGGCGGCCCAGGGCTACATCCGTGCCCGTATCGACGGCGAGGTGTGCGACCTCTCCGATCCTCCGACTCTGGAGCTGCACAAGAAGCACACCATCGAGGTGGTGGTGGATCGCTTCAAGGTGCGCGAGGACCTTGCCTTGCGTTTGGCCGAGTCGTTCGAGACGGCGCTTACTCTCTCCGGCGGCATCGTACTGGTAGTGCCGATGGACGGCGAGGAGGGCGTCCCCCCCATGACTTTCTCCGCCAACTTCGCCTGCCCGGAGTGCGGCTACTCCATGTCGGAGCTGGAGCCGCGCATCTTCTCCTTCAACAATCCGGCTGGTGCCTGCCCGACTTGTGACGGTCTCGGGGTGCAGCAATATTTCGATCCGGCCAAGGTGATCGGCGATCCGGCCATCAGTCTGGCCAACGGCGCCATCCGTGGCTGGGACAAGCGCAGCTTCTACTACTTCCAGATGCTGAAATCCCTCTCCGAGCACTACAAGTTCGATCTGGAGACGCCGTGGGAAGATCTGCCGGTCAAGACCCAGGAGGTGATCCTGCGTGGCTCCGGACGTACCGAGATCGAGTTCCGCTACATGAACGACCGCGGCGACGTGGTGGTGCGTAAGCACCCGTTCGAGGGGATCCTGCACAACATGGAGCGTCGCTATCGGGAAACCGAGTCCAACTCGGTGCGTGAAGAGCTCTCCAAATACATCGCCAACAAATCCTGTACCAGCTGCGGTGGCAGCCGACTGCGGGAAGAGGCGCGCCACGTCTTCGTCGACAACCGCAATCTGCCGGCCATCGCCGAGCAGTCCATCGGGGATGCACTGGCCTTCTTCGAAGGACTGAACCTCACCGGCCAGCGCGCCCAGATTGCCGAGAAGATCCTGAAAGAGATCGTTGAGCGGCTCGGCTTCCTGGTGAATGTGGGTCTCAACTACCTGAGCCTGTCCCGCAGCGCCGAGACCCTCTCAGGTGGCGAAGCGCAGCGCATTCGACTGGCCAGCCAGATTGGTGCCGGTCTGGTGGGCGTCATGTATGTACTCGATGAGCCTTCCATCGGTCTGCATCAGCGTGACAACGAGCGGTTGCTCAAGACCCTCACCCATCTGCGCGATCTCGGCAACACGGTGATCGTGGTGGAGCACGACGAGGATGCCATCCGCCTCGCCGACCATGTGCTCGATATCGGCCCGGGCGCTGGCGTGCACGGTGGCGAGATTGTTGCGCAGGGCACCCCCCAGCAGATCATCGACAATCCGGAGTCGCTGACCGGTGACTACCTCTCCGGTCGCAAGCAGATCGCCATTCCGGCCGAGCGTACCCCGCTTACCGGCAAGTGGCTAAAACTCAAGGGGGCGAGCGGCAACAACTTGCGCAACGTCAATCTTGATCTGCCCATCGGAGTGATGACCTGCGTTACCGGCGTCTCCGGCTCCGGCAAGTCGACCCTGATCAACGACACCCTGTTCCGCATCGCCCACCGCGAGCTCAACAAGGCGACCGAGTCCACCCCGGCACCCTATCGCAGCGTCGAGGGGCTGGAGCATCTGGACAAGGTGGTGGATATCGACCAGAGCCCCATCGGTCGAACCCCGCGCTCCAACCCGGCCACCTATACCGGTTTGTTCACTCCGATCCGCGAGCTGCTCTCCGGCACCCAGGAGGCGCGTTCGCGCGGCTACCAGCCGGGCCGCTTCTCCTTCAACGTGAAGGGGGGCCGCTGCGAAGCGTGTCAGGGGGATGGGGTCATCAAGGTGGAGATGCACTTCCTGCCGGATGTCTACGTGCCGTGCGACGTCTGCAAGGGCAAGCGCTACAACCGCGAGACCCTGGAGGTGAAGTACAAGGGCAAGAACATCCACGAGATCCTCGAGATGACGGTGGAAGATGCCCGCGAGTTCTTCGATCCGGTGCCGGCGGTAGCGCGCAAGCTGCAGACCCTGATGGACGTGGGCCTCTCCTATATCCGTCTCGGCCAGTCGGCCACCACGCTGTCGGGCGGCGAGGCGCAGCGGGTCAAGCTGGCGCGTGAGCTCTCCAAGCGGGACACCGGTCAGACTCTATACATTCTGGATGAGCCGACCACAGGGCTGCACTTCCACGACATCCAGCAACTGCTCAAGGTTCTGCACCAGTTGCGGGATCGCGGCAACACCATCGTCATCATCGAGCACAATCTTGATGTGGTAAAAACTGCCGACTGGATCGTCGATTTGGGACCGGAGGGAGGCGCCGGTGGTGGCCGCATTCTGGTGACGGGGACGCCGGAAGAGATTTGCACCAATAAAGAGTCTCATACAGCTCGTTTTTTACGACCGCTATTGGCGCGATAAGCCGTTATAATCGAGGGGCCTTTGGCCCCTTTTTGTTATAAAAATCGGGAGCATAGGGGGAAGCTCGTCAGGTGTGGGCAGGCTTGGCATCTCAGCATCATGGTAATGGATATATCGGGTTATGGCTCAGGCTCCGCGAACGATTGATCATCAATTGGCTTACTCCATGTTCCCCATCTGGCTGGGGGCGATCCTGCTATTGCTGGTCCTGCTGGCGTGGGCCCAGATCCCGGCTGCCAGCCGGATTGAAGAGCAGCGAATGAAGGAGCATCTGCTGCGCGTGACCAAGGCGGTGCAGGCGGATGTGGCAGCTCTGGATGCATTCAGTCGGGATTGGGGCATCTGGGATGACAGTCACCGTTTTATGGACAACAAAAGCAGGGGGTACATCGAATCCAACCTGTTCAGTGATATGCCGATGCGGGATTTTAGTCTCAACCTGATGAGTTTTATGGATCTCACCGGCTACGAAGTCTGGACGCGCACCCTGCTACCCGATGCGCCGGGGATCAATCCGGATCAGTTTCCCTACTTCCTTGATGAACTGAAAAAGCAGTTAAGGGCGCGCTCGGTGGCGCAAGGGGGCATCAATCTGCACGGGATCCGTGCTTCCCAGTGGGGGCCGCTGATGTACTCGTGGCAGCCGATCAGAAACAGTGACGAGTCGGCTCCGTTCAACGGTTTCTTGCTGGTTGTACGTTGGCTCGACAAGGCCTACCTCGAGCAGGTATCTGAGCGTACCGCGATGCCACTGGCGATCTCCCACGCCAATCTGGATGTCACCGCTACCTTCAAACCACTGAAACCGCAAATAACGTATCGCCTGATCGACCTTGGGCTGACCCGGCTCAGGGGAGAGGTGCGACTGCTTAACAGCGATAACCAGCCGGTACTGACTCTGGTGATTGAGGAGGAGAGAAAGATCTTGAGTGGCGTCATGGAGGGGGCGCTCTGGACCTTTATCGGCATGCTGTTTATCAGTTTTATCTGCGTCATGATCGCCATGTATCGGCTCAATAGCATTGTGCTTACCCCGTTGCAGCAGCTGGTGTCGGCGCTGCAACGCTTTGGCGATCGGCCAGATGCCACCTTGATCCCCTATATCGACAGCAGCGCCGAGATGGCGACCCTGAGCGGCAAGTTCAAGGAGATGGCCAGCAAGGTCAGTCAGCAACACGATGATTTGTTGGAAAAATCCAGCCAGATGGAGATGGCTGCATTCACCGACCCCTTGACCCGTTGTTTCAATCGTCGCTATCTCGATGGTTGGTTGCAGGCCAACCGGGCCAAACCTTGTCTGTTATTGCTGCTGGATCTGGATCATTTCAAGCGGATCAATGACCGCCTTGGCCATGACATCGGGGATCTGGTGCTGAAACAGCTGGCGGATCTGCTGCGCAAGGTGGTGACAGGAGAGCGCGAGCCTATCATCCGGCTGGGCGGGGAGGAGTTCTTGTTGCTGTTGCAGGTGGATGACGAGCAAGAGTTGGCGCTGCGGGTCGAATATCTGCGCCAGCGTGTCGCTCAGCACCGCTTTGGCAAAGAGGATGCGCCACTCTGGTTGACGGTGTCGCTGGGGTTCTGCCGCTATCCGTTGCACCCGGAGTGTCCGGATTCATTCTGGAGTCACAGCTTCAAACTGGCGGACATGGCGCTGTACCAGGCCAAAGTCGGCGGGCGAAATCGGTGGTTTGGCTATGCTGGTACCCTCTCTGCGGAGGGCATGGGCCAGACTCCGGAACAGCTTGCCGAAGGGGGGAATATCACCCTGCTGCACTCTGTCAACCCGGATTAACCCTGCCGTACCAATACCAGATAGGCCAGGGCGACAATAAAACCGAGCAGGATAAAGAGAAAGGATCCGATACCCCACACGGCCGCGAGAAAGGCCCCCACCTTTTGCCATTTCGACTCATTTTTCATAAACAAACCATTACTTCCCAGTAACTTGCATGGCGCAAAAAATACGCTGATTTGCCCATATTAACAACAATTAATAGCCGCTCTGCCGCGCAATAAGATGTGGTTTGCTTGCCTCTTTTGGCGCTGTGTGCGGGGAGTTACAACCTGCAGAAACAGGCATTTCAGCTTGTTATCTGGGGACTCAACGAGATTGGGATGGCGCGCAAAGATGTCACACCAATCGATTTATTTCTGTGCAACCTTTGCTCCAAGTCAATAACTTTGCATTTACAAGGGCATATAGTCAGCGGGCTTACAGCATCAAATGAAAACAAAAAAAGGGATTACGTGATGAAAAAATTACTTCCTCTGATGATTGCCGCTGCAGTGACCTCTCCTTTCGCCATGGCCCATCAGGCTGGTGATATTCTGGTTCGTGGTGGTTTGGCCATCGTTTCTCCTCAGGAGAGCAGTGACAATGTATTGGGTACCGGTGAATTTGAGATTAACAGTAATCAACAGCTTGGCCTGACCCTCGGTTATATGATCACCGACAACTGGGGTGTTGAGTTGCTGGCTGCAACCCCATTCTCCCATAGAGTGAGTACTCGCGATCTTGGTGAGATTGCCAAGGTTAAACATCTGCCTCCAACATTGATGGCCCAGTACTATTTTGGCGATGCCCAGAGCAAGGTTCGCCCGTATGTTGGTGTGGGTGTGAACTACACCACCTTCTTTGATGAGAAGGGGGTGGGAGCACTTGATGGTGCCAATATCAGCCTTGACGACTCTTGGGGTCTGGCAGGTCAGGTCGGTATCGATATGGCGGTTACAGATCGCTGGTTTGTAAACGGTTCAGCCTGGATCATGGATATCGATACAGATGTTAAAGTTGATGGTGTTGGCACCTTCAAAACGCATATCGACCCGATGGCCTTTATGGTGGGTGTTGGCTACCGCTTCTAATGATTCTGACTGCGGTTCTGAACGGACCGCGGAAGATAGCAAAGTACGTCTCTTTCAGCCCGGCTTGTGCCGGGCTTTTTTCGTATGGCTGATTTTGTCTGTACTGTGACCCAACCCGATACAAATCAATTAAATACCTGCCGCTTTATTTCAGTTATTCGCCACCCCTGCCGATAGTGACTATGTTCACTTTACCTTCCCCCAATGAGTGAGGATGTCTCCATGGGCTTATCTATCGTGCAGCGGATCATCGCCGGATTCGTGTTGATGCTGCTGTTGCTGATCCTGCTTGGTGTGATCAGTACCTTTAAAATCAAGGGTATAAATGACGGCCTCTCTGCCGTATCTGACCGGGCAACCCCGCTGGTCGTGGCTGTCGCAGGTCTCAAGGGGGCACTGCAGGATAGCAACCGCTGGGTGCTGGTCTACCGCAC
This sequence comes from Aeromonas sp. Y311-2, assembly GCF_027706025.1. Classification (NCBI taxonomy): domain Bacteria; kingdom Pseudomonadati; phylum Pseudomonadota; class Gammaproteobacteria; order Aeromonadales; family Aeromonadaceae; genus Aeromonas; species Aeromonas sp. Y311-2. The sequence continues at coordinate 24,668 of NZ_JAPDCL010000035.1, forward strand.
CAGTGAAGATGCCGCCCAGTTGCCGCAGCTGGCCAATCAGTTCAAGGAGCAGCAGAACCGCTTCGCCCAGCTGAGTCAGGAGATGGGTAAATTTACCGACGTAGCGGATTCTCGTGCCCGCTTCCAGCAGGTCGAGAGTGCTACCACTCAATTTTATGGCTTGGCGGATCAGGTGTTGGCCCAGCATCGGCAGTGGGTCAGTGCACTGGAGCAGCGCCACAAGCTGGAGATGGAATTTATCCGCCTTGAGGATACATACCAGTGGGCGGCGGATCTGCTGCTGCAACAGACCGCCAGCAAGCGCTCCATGCGCAACAAGGCGGAACTTATTACCTCAGGTATCGCCCGCGATCTGAAGAATATCCGCCGTGCCGATGCCAAAACCGACCTGAACGAGCTGGAAAAGGTACTCAGCAAGGACATCGAGATGGCCCGCAAGCGTCTGGAACGGGTGCTGGTGCCCGATGATGTGAAAGCGCGGTTTGTCTCCAATCTGGATCGGATGCAGGAGCTGGCACTTGGCGCTCAGGGCTTGCTGGCAACCATGCGTCAGGCTCAGCAACTGGCGCTGTCGCTGGCCACGCAAAATCAGCAGCTGGATGCCAGTCTGGTCAACAGCCTCAATTTGCTCGATGAGATGGGCAAGTCCGCCGGTGCCATCGCCAGCGACAGCCGGATCAACGCCGATGCGGCGGTCAGCAGTGCCAGCTTCTGGATCCTGGTGGTTGCCGCTATGTCGGCCGCTGCCGCGCTGGTGATCGGCTATACCACGGCGCGCAGCATTCAGCGCCCGTTGCAGATGATCAACAAGGAGCTCGATTACATGGCGGCCGGGGACATGACCCGCCGCATCAACTACCGCAGCAGTTGCGAATTTGGCAGCCTCTCTCGCTCCATCGATACGCTGGCGGGCAAGACCGGCGAGCTGCTCTCTCAAATCAATGCGGGCTCCCGTCATCTGGTGGATGAGGCGAGCCGCGCCGCCGAGATCAGCGAACGGGCCATGTCCCGGGTACAGGAGCAGAAGAGCCAGACCGATCAGGTGGCCGCCGCCATTACCGAGCTGGAAGTGAGCGCCACCGAGGTGGCCCGCTCTACCGATGGCACCAAGCGCGAAGTGGATCTGGCCGATGACGAGGCACGCAGTGGCCGCCAGAAAGTGGCCACCACTCGCCGGATCACCGAGCAGCTGGCTGGCGCCATGGAGGAGGCTGTCGGCATCACCTATAAGCTTGGGGAATTCAGCAACAACATCGGCAGCATTCTCGATGTGATCCGCAGTATTGCCGAGCAAACCAACCTGCTGGCCTTGAACGCCGCCATCGAAGCGGCCCGTGCTGGCGATGCAGGTCGCGGTTTTGCGGTGGTGGCCGATGAGGTGCGGGCACTGGCCAATCGCACCCAGACTTCGACCGAAGAGATCCAGGGGATGATTGAGAACCTGCAAAGCTCCAGCAAGCATGTGGTTGAAGTGATGGGGCGTAGCCAAGAGCAGACCCAGAGCTGTGTCGAGCAGACTCGCGAGATGGATGTGGCGCTGCAATCCATTGCCGATCGGATGGGTGCCATCAAGTCGATGGCGGATCAGGTGGCCCATGCCGCTCAGGAGCAAATCTCCGTCAGTCAGGGGGTCGCTCGTCATATCGCCGGTATTGCCGATGTGGCATACGAGACCGAGCGGGAGGCGCGCGAATCCGCCAGCAGCAGTGAAGTACTGGCCGACCTGGTCGCCAAACAGCAGCAATTGATCGCACATTTCAAGGTCTAGGAGGGCTTATGTCTAAAAAGTGGATTGGAGCCCTGAGTCTCCTGTTGTGTGGCCAGCTGATGGCCAGCGAGCTGGTGATTGAAAGCTGGCGAACCGATGATAAGGCGTTGTGGGAGCAGAAAATCATCCCGGCCTTTGAAGCGGCGCATCCCGGTATCAAGGTGAGTTTTCATCCGGTGCAGAACGTCAACTACATGCCCACCCTGTGGGAGAGCCTGAAAGGCGGTAAGGCGGGGGATCTCATTACCTGTCGTCCGTTTGATGACTCGCTCGCCCTGTTCAAGGCGGGCCATCTGGCCGAGCTGACCGAAATGGCAGGAATGGAGAACTTCCCGAGTTTTGCCCAGTCACCTTGGCAGACGGATTCCGGTGCCCAGACCTTCTGTGTGCCGATGGCCTCGGTGATCCATGGCTTCTTCTATAACAAGAAGATCCTCAGTGAATTGGGGGTCACCTTGCCTCAAACCCGCGACCAGTTCTTCGCCGTGCTGGACAAGATCAAGGCCGACGGGCGTTATGTGCCGCTGGCCATGAGCGGTTCCGAGAGTTGGGTTGCCTCCGAACTGGGGTTCCAGAACATTGGTCCCAATTACTGGAAAGGGGAAGATGGTCGTCTGGCTCTGATTGGTGGGCAGGAGCGGTTGGATAACCCCCAATATGTGAAGGTGTTCGACGAGCTGGCCCGCTGGCGTTCCTACCTCGGTGAAGGTGGAGAGAGCCGCGATTATGCGACCAGTAACGAGCTGTTCACTTCGGGCAAGGCCGCCATCTACGTGGCGGGCTCCTGGGAGATTGCCCCCTTCACCGGCAAGGTCGATTTTGGCGTCATGCGTCCGCCGGTGGCCAAACAGGGTGATGGCTGTTTCTTTACCGACCACACCGATATCGGTATGGGGATGAATCCGGCCAGCAAGAATAAAGAGGGGGCAATGGCTTTTCTGCAGTGGCTGACGACGCCGCAATTTGCCGAGCTCTATACCAACTCGCTGCCGGGATTCTTCTCCCTCTCCAACCACTTCTTCGATGTCACCAATCCGGCGGCCAAAGAGATGATGGAGTGGCGCGATCAGTGTGACTCGACCATTCGGGTGGCGACCCAGATCCTCTCCCGTGGTACGCCCAAGTTGGGGGATGAACTGGCAGAGGTGAGTCAGGCTGTGCTGCTTGGCAAGATGGAGCCCAAAGCTGCCGCTGATCGACTGGAAAGTGGCTTGAAGGGCTGGTATGCCCCTCATCAGGGCAACAAGGCCAAGAGCGCGGATTGTCAGTGTGATGCTGTTGCCCCTGCTCCTGCTTCGGCTTCAGCGCCAGCGACTGAGGTGTCCGCAGCCCCCGCGACCAGTGAAACATCGGCCGTGGTGGCACCAGCTGTGACTTCCGCAGAACCCGCATCAGCGGTTGCTGCCCCATTACCGGCGCAGTCGGATGAGGTGGAACAGGCGCTCTCCAACGAGTTGGAAGCGCCACAGCAGCCACAGCAATAGGTCATCGGCATCAATAAAAACGGGAGGCATCGCCTCCCGTTTTTTATGGTTCGCGGCCAGCAGGTATCGCTTTATTGTGCTTCGTGGGGCCAGCGGCAGAGGCTGCCGATGCGGGCAACCGGGGCAAACCCCAGGGAGCGGTAAATGCGCTGGGCATGGTAATGCTCGTCAGCCACTATGATGAGCTGTTTGGCGCGGGACAATCCTGCGCGAGCCACTTGACTCAGCAGCTGGCGGCATAACCCCTGGTTGCGCCACGCATGGTGCGTGCGTACCAACTGGAAGCGCCCAAGTGTGCCGCAAAAGAAGAGACCGCAGCTGGCGACCAGTTGCCCCTCTCGCCAGATCCCCCACCAGTCCCCGAGACCATCGGCAATCATGGCCTGATAGAGCGCCTGACGGGATCGAAGATAGGGGAGATAGCTCTGTTCCGAGTGCCCCTCATCCCGTTCATGGAGTTCGAAGTCGAGCCACTCAGGCCAATCAGCAGTGGTGAAGGTACGTGCCTCAACCTTGTTCATGTCGCCGTGAGGAGGTGGGCAACTCTGTTCATCCAGTGCCAGCACCACGCACTCCATATATTGGTAACCCGTTGCGACAAAACCGGCGATCCGGCTGTTTTGCCCGGCTGCCAGTGGCCATTGGAAGGTGCGGTGGCGCACTCGAGGATCTTGACCGATCAACTGATCGAATGCGGCTTCCAGCCAGCCTTTGTCACGGTCGCTGGGCGGGGTGGGGAGCAGCAGGTAGTTGCCGAAGTAGTAATCGGGAGCATCCGGCGTGCGAACCGCCCAGAACTGATCGTGCTGAACAACCTCGCCCTGATAGCGATCGAACAGCAAGTCGGTGGCAAAGCCGGGGTGGGTATCCATGATGGTGCTCCTGCAAAGACTCATTCTGTTATCGGCAGGAGTGGGAAATAGATGAAAAGGGGCCGGAGAAACCTCCGGCCAAACAATCACACGCAGATTCAGAACGTCCAGGACGATCTGCCCCCATCATAACTCGACTGGGGCAATTTTGGGATGGGCACTTTTCGGTTACGTACCGTTAATTTTGTAAATATGAAGTTCGTCAGATCGGAAGTGAGGTAAATCCCTGTTGACTTTGTGTCGTTTTGCTCATAAATATAAAGACGTTTAGACGTCCAAACATCCGTTTTGACGTAGGCAGATGGATTGCAGGACAGGGAGAAGAGCAGATGGGATTTCACAGTGCACGTCAGGTTGAGGCGCTCAACCAGAGCTTGGCAGATTTGAATGGCGATATATCGGTCAGTTTCGAGTTTTTTCCGCCCAACAGTGAAGGGATGGAGAATACCCTCTGGCAGTCCATCGAACGGCTGAAAGTGCTGGAACCCAAGTTCGTCTCCGTCACCTATGGCGCCAACTCCGGTACCCGTGATCGCACCCACAAGGTGATTAAGGACATCAAGGAGCGGACAGGCCTGATTGCGGCGCCGCACCTGACCTGTATCGATGCCAGCCGCGACGAGCTGCGCACCATCGCCCGCGACTACTGGAACAGCGGTATTCGTCATATCGTGGCTCTGCGCGGTGACTTGCCGCAGGGGTTGGAGAAGCCGGATATGTATGCCACCGATCTGGTTGCCCTGCTCAAGTCAGAGGCCGACTTCGATATCTCGGTTGCCGCCTATCCGGAAGGGCACCCGGAGGCCAAGAGTGCGCAATCCGACCTGCTCAACCTCAAGCGCAAGATCGATGCCGGCGCCAACCGTGCTATCACCCAGTTCTTCTTTGATGTGGAAACGTATTTGCGCTTTCGGGATCGCTGCGCCGCCATCGGTATTGATGCCGAAATCGTGCCGGGGATCCTGCCGGTCTCCAACTATCAGACCCTGGCCAAGTTTGCCGGTTTTACCAACGTGAAGATCCCGCGTTGGATGCATCAGCGTTTCGAGGGGCTGGATAACGATCAGATGACTCGCAATCTGGTGGGGGCGAGCATCGCCATCGATCAGGTGCGCGTGCTGAGTCAGGAAGGGGTGAAGGATTTCCACTTCTATACCCTGAACCGCTCCGAGCTGACTTATGCCATCTGCCATACTCTGGGGGTTCGTCCCAAGGGTTGACCGGTGGTCACCGCGATAAAAGCAAAAAGCCAATGAGTTGCTCATTGGCTTTTTCGTTATGGCCGATTATCAAGGTCTGGTCGGGGCGATCTCTTTTGGCTCAAGATCGATGACCGCATTACCGGCAGCCCCCGGATATTGGCGATAGACCTGATCCTGCTCCAGTGTGTAGAAGGTATCCAGATAGTCGTCGTTGTTGGTCATCCAGGAGTCGGGCAGCGCCTTGACGATGCGACCGCCGAGATCGAGGAAGGGCAGCGCTTCCGGCACGCCACCCGCGGTAAAGCCGAGTTTGAGGGCTTCAATCAGCAGGGCGCTCAGCTCCTTGTAGTTGACGTTGTCATCCTGCTCCATCATCACCACATCGACGGCACCCCAGCGATAGCGATCCCAGTAAACCAGGATCTGGTTGGGGGTGTAGTCTGTGTTGTCATAGTCGAGGTAGGGCATGTCGACAATATCGACTACTGGCTCATCTCGGCTGGGATTGACCCCTGCGACCACTGCATACACTTCGGCTGCGCCGAGCAGCCAGGGCTCCTGATCATCCTTCAGTCTGATCTTTTTCAGGATACTGGTCTTGAGTGGCGCCGTGCTGGCCGCCACTCGCGGAGCGCTTTGCAGATCCGCATCGGCCAGCGCCTTGCGCATCACTTTCAAGCCTGCGTTCTTGGCTTTGACGGGATCGGCTTCGACTACCAGAACCGGCCGGGACGGTGCCTTGTCCACATCCAGATAGACGGGATTGCCAGCGCTGTCGAACGCTTCAATGGCGCTCCAGCTCTTCTCATCTCCACTTGGAACATAGGCGACCAGCGGTTCGACGCCCTGTTGCAGTGCAGCGGCCTGATCGGTGTTGGCCAGCCGCAACTGCATCAGTTGCTTGACCTCGCCATCCAGTCCTTGCCGGCTGATGGCCGCCTGGTTGGCATCGGTCGCCTGCCGCTTAAGGCGCGGGCTGGCCTTCTGCAGCAGATTGGGAAGCGGGCTCTGATATTGCTGATTGCTCAGCAGGGGCAGCAGGTTTTTCTGCTGAAGTGCGAGCTGGCGAGCCAGCTCTCGATCCGTATCGGCAGCCTGGACGCTCGTAGCACCCAGTATGGCCAGTAGTAACAAGACAGCCTGATTTTTCATTTTTATACTCCGTTGCATGGAACCTGACAGGGCACCATGTCCGGGAAGATTGGTGCCCTGACGCCACTAGAAGTAAATTAGTTTCACTTGTGAATCATTTTATGTGGATAGTGTGCAGAGGTTCACGGTTTGAGGTTCAATTGATTCCTTTGTCGATATAATTGGAACTGATAGATAGCCAGACCAATCAGCAGACCCCAGCAGGCTGCCGCGATGCCGAGCAGGCTGATCCCGGACGCGGTAATGATAAAGGTGAGCAGCGCAGCTTCTCGCGCTTCATCCTCTTGCAAGGCCGAGTGCAGGCTGCTGCCGATGGTGCCTAACAGGGCCAAACCAGCGACGCAGGTGACAAGGGCTGCCGGAAAGGCGCTAAACAGGGCCGCGACGGTTGCGCCGAAGCAGCCGGTCAGGAGATAAAAGCAACCCGCCCATACCGCAGCTGGCCAGCGGCGCCTGGTATCCGGGTCGACCTCTTTGCCCATGCAGATGGCGGCAGTGATGGCGGCCAGATTGAAGGCATAGCCGCCAAAAGGGGCGAGCAGCAGGCCAGTCAGGCCAGTCCAGCTGATCAGCGAGGAGGTGGAAGGCTGATAGCCGTGGGCCCGCAAGATGGCAATTCCCGGCATGTTTTGCGATGTCATGGTGACAATGAACAGCGGCAGCGCGATACCAAACAGAGCATCAAGGGAGAAGGCTGGCCATGTCCAGACCGGGCTGGCGAGTTGCCAGTGAAGGGTGCCCATTTGCAAATCCCCCCGCACGCTGCAGATCAGCATCCCCACTCCCAGTACTAGCACCATGGTATAGCGGGGCCAGAGATGACGACCCAGCAGGAAGGCCAGCAGCAGGGTGCCAAGCAGCAAGGGATCTTGCGGGGCGACCTTGAACAGATCCAATCCGAATCTGAGCAGCACGCCAGCGAGCATGGCGGCGGCCAGTGGAGCCGGGATATGTTTCATCAAGCGGTCGAACCAGCCGCTGATGCCACACAGAGTGATCATCAGGGACGAGATCACAAAGGCGCCGATTGCTTCCGCCAGAGTGACGTTGCCCAGCGTGGTGACCAGCAGTGCCGCGCCCGGTGTGGACCAGGCGGTTAGTATGGGTATGCGGTAATAGAGAGAGAGGCCGATGCAGCTCACCCCCATGCCGATCCCCAGCGTCCAGAGCCAGGAGGCGACTTGAGCAGTATCAGCACCTGCTGCCGTGGCGGCCTGGATGATCAGGATGACGGAACTGGTGTAGCCGACCATCACGGCGATAAAGCCTGCGACCAGATGGGGGAGTGCGAAGGGCATGACTCTTCCTCTTGGCGTTGTGACGCGCTGTGCGTTATTACGTACAATAAAACTTTGACTATATCGCCGGGCGCTATAGCGCACAAGGCACATCGTGCAAGAGTAATAAAGAGGCAGTTATGCAAGAGATGAGTCAGCATCTGGCTGCTCGACTGAAGGGGCTGCGCAGCGAGCGCGGCTGGAGCCTGGATGCCGCCGCGCGCGAAACGGGTGTCAGCAAGGCGATGCTGGGGCAGATTGAGCGGGGAGAGTCCAGCCCAACGGTGGCGACGCTGTGGAAGATAGCCACCGGTTTTCGAGTCTCATTTTCCAGTTTCATTGAGCCCACACCAGCCGTGCAGGAGGAGGTGCTCTATCGCACCGCCGATGCCATTCGCCAGCAGCCTGCGGGAGAGGGCATGCAAGTGGCCCCCCTCTTCCCTTATGAAAACCGGTTTGGTTTCGAGTTGCTTGAGCTGACCCTGTTGCCGGGTTACCAGCGTGAATCCGAGCCCCATGAGCCGGGAGTGACCGAACATGTCATCGTCATCAGCGGCATGATGGAGGTGCTGGTGGAAGGGGAGTGGCGTTCATTGGTGCAAGGAGAGGCGGTGCGTTTTGCTGCCGACCGTCCCCACGGTTATCGCAATCTGGGCATAGCCCCGGCGATTTTCCACAACCTCATCCACTATCCGGTGGCAACACCCTGAACATGTTCCGCAGTCATCAACCCGGTCGACCATCTGCTCTGGGGCGGATCAGTATCGGGGTATAGACCCAGACAAACAGACCATAGGCAGCGATCCAGGCAAGCGCGCTGAGGTTCCAGCCATGCAGGGTATAAGCAGGCCAGAACAGCGGAATCGTCCCCCGCATTGTAGCGGCAGCGATAACCAGGGCGAATGCGCCAGTGATCCTGCGTCCTACCTGCAAGGCCCGACCGCTATGGCCGAGGGAGACTCGCGCAATCATGCCCAGGATCATGGTGCCCATACAGCCTGCGCTGAGCAGGTGACTGGCCATCGACAACGTGATGGGCAGACCCGCGCTATGTGCCGCAAGGGCGAGCAGGCCAAGAGGGATAAACAGATAGGCGAGATGGAGTGACCACAGCAGGGGATGCGCAAGGGTCGATGGCAGATGCCAACGCAGTTGCCGCCACAGATGCGAACTCGCCGCCACTATATAGAGAGGCACTATATATATGCTGGTGACCCATTGGGTGGGGAGCAGCAGCCAGCAGAGCAAGATAAGCCACAGTGTCGCGAGCGCCGCCCGCTCCAGCCAGAGCTGAGGTGCAGCTTTATCCTGACCGGTTGCTCGGGCGGTGAAGAACGGAATCACCCTTCCACCCATCACGGCGATCAGGGTGGTAAACAACAGCACTGTGGTGATCAATAGGTGCTCAACGGTGGTCCAATCGGCCTGCCATAACCAGCTGGCACCATTGAGCAAGGTCAGTATCAGCAACAGGGGCACGAAGAATAGATTGCGCCATTGCCGGGTTATCAAGATAGGCTTGGCAAGGAACCAGGCGCACAGCGGCAGCCAGAGCAGGTCTGCTACCATCAGGATCATGTTCTCCTCACCCAGCCAGGGTAACAAGGTCCTTGGCAATATCCACAACCCCACCACCATTGCCAATGGCCAGCTCCGAATACCGGGATTGGCCGTCCAGTTCTGCACCGCGGTGAGCAGAAAGCCCGCGACGATGGCTGCCCCGAAACCAAACAGCATTTCATGACCATGCCACCAGATCGGGTTGGCAATCCCTGGCAAGGTTAGCCAACCGTTGAGCTGCCCCAGCCAGAGCAACATGGCGACGGCAGCAAACAGAGCCCCGAACAAGAAGAAGGGTCGGAACCCCAAGCGGAACAGCGGGACGATTTGCTCTTCCTTATGGCTATCGAGGATTTGATGCATGAGGGCATTCCAATTGAACATTTGAGATGGCAATTATAAATTGGCTTTTCAAATGTTCAATTTAAATCCGGCAATAGTCAGGATTGATGCCATTTCGAGCAAAAAAGAGGTGGTTGCTTGATATCTGAGCGAACGAATTTTTTTGATGAAAAAGCCCTTGTCATCCCGGCGCGGCTCCCTATAATGCGCCCCTACCAGCACGGCGGAACACGCCGAACTGATGAG
>NZ_JAPDCL010000036.1:0-26809 GCF_027706025.1 Aeromonas sp. Y311-2
CCCCGATGCGGTACATAGGGGGTTCTGAGTAGAGAAATGCTAGTTGAAAATGTGTAAACCTATTTCAGGACTAGACATCGGCCATGCAATCGGCACTGTGTGGTGCTGCGAGAGCAGCGCTAGATGGCGGAGAGGTACTGCTTTTGCATCGCCAGCCAGCGGCCGTTATTGATAAACGCCAGCTGTACCTTGAGCAGGGCTGCAATTTCCGCGCGGTGCTTTTTATCGAGATAGAGAAAGACCTGCTCTTTGGTGATCTTCTGCCAGGGGGACGCCAGTGAAGGTTGAGAGGCGGGGCGCATCTTGATGAGCCAGTCCACTTTGCCTCGATGCAGTTGGGCAAGCCCCTGCTTCTCATCGTTCAACCAGATGACCTGATAGTTGCCGAGGAAGCGCTCGCACCACTGGATGCCACGCAGGCAGCCAATCACGGTACCCTCGGCAGGGGGCCAGCTCGGGTTATCCCGTGCCTGACCATAAATCGCCGCCTCCGAGATGGGGGCTCCGATCTGCAGCAAGTGGGGATAGGTCTGATCAAAGCCCTTGATCCGGGCCATATCGCCATCGACGGCATGGTCTGCCTCAATCAACTTTTCGCAGCGGGCATAGGTGCAGGGGATCAACTGAAAGTCGATGCCGGCCCGGCCAAACCAGTCATGAATAAAAGGGCGCAATATCGCAGTGTGTTCGACCGCTGCCGCCAGCTTGAGCGGGGTTGCGTGGGCAACGGGAGTCAGCCCGACAAGCAGTAACCAGCCAATCCACTTCATATCGCACTCCTGAATCGGGCTTGTTCAAGCAGAACTGTTGCGACTATCTGTGCAGTTAAGAATAGCCGATGGGGATGGCTGCCAGACCGCTTCGCCAGCTATTCGTGACGGCCGGGTCAGGGGAGCAGCGCCGTGATCAGGATATGGGCCGCGCTCACCAGGATCACTGTGAAGGTCAGCCCCATTCCCACCACCCGATAACGGAAGTTCTCCGGCGTGCGGCTCATGCCAAATGCATGGCAGAGGCGGCCAAGCAGCAAGGCGCTCCCCAGCAGATGGATAAGCCAGGGGGTATGGCTGCCGGTTTCGACGAAATAGATCAGCAGCAGGGCGAGGGGGACATACTCGGCAAAGTTGGCGTGTACCCGCATGGCCCGCAGCATGGCGGGGTCATCCCCATGCCCCAGCGCCACCTTGCGGCTATGGCGGCTGCGAATGGTTCGAATGCTCAGCAACACAAACAGCAGCGCGAGCAGGGCCGCGTAAACAGGCAGTATGGTCATGGTATCTGGCTCCTTGTGTGATGATATCGAGTGGTTGGTGTTCAGAGACGCGATATTGCTCGGCATCTCAATGGCTTGCCTTGAGGGTAGCAGCAAACTGCCTTAGCACGACCGTCATCCACTCACTCGCCATCGGCCAAGCGCAGGCGCAAAACAAACAGCCCTGCCGAGGTGGCAGGGCTGAATTTTGACCGTGTTGATGGTGGGCTGCGCCCCGTCATTACCCCTCGTAAGGGAGGGAGGAGTGGTGTAGCACGATACGCACCTTGCCATCATCCCCCTTCTTGAAACCCCAGGTCTTGTCGACTGTAGTTTCTTTGTTGTCGCGATCTACCAGATGCACCTTGCCCATGGTCAGCGCCATGTCGCCGTTGATATAGACAGCGGCATTGTCATAGCGATAGCTCTGCCAGTTTTTCAGGGCGAACCCTTTGTCGGTGGGGTAGGCGCTGTTGTTGCCGACAAAGTAGGCCAGCGCCCCCTCGCGGTTGGTGCGAAAGGTCTGCTCGCCACCGGCCAGGGTGGGTTTGAACAGCACCGGCCCCTGCTGGTAGCCATAAGCACTATCGAGCACCGACTCGGCGGTCGCCTTGGCGCGCTCAATCCCACCGGCGCGATAATCATCGCTGATCTTGATAAGCGCCGCGCCCCAACCATCCTGCGCGGCCTTGATCTCCGCCTCGGTAATATTGTTGTTGGCGATTTCGGCGGCGCTAAGTGCGCCGCTGGCGGCAAGCAGGACGAGGGCAAGGGTGCTCTTCTTGAGGTGCAACATCATTGTTTTCAAACTCCTGAACGCGATAAACGAGCGGGCAGTGTAGCGAAGGGGCATGAACGGTTTTTGAACTGATTATTCAGGGTTAGGTAGTAAAAAGGTCGGTATTTAGCTGAAGGTTTGGGTGTTTGTTTGGTAAGGGTCGCTGTCTTAATTAATGGCGGATGCCTGTATCCAACTTGATTTCTTTTCCAACAAAAAGCCCCGCCAAGTTAATTGGCGGGGCTTGGCTATTTGGGGCATTCAGTATCGGGGATTACAGCGCTGGCAGCATTCCAAGGCTGACGCTGATCTGTACGCCAACAATCAGCACGCCCATGGCGGCGGCCACTCCCAGCGCAACCATGCCACCCGGGGCGCGGTAGTGGTGGGCAGGCGCCTGTTTGCGGCTCTGCCATACCAGCGCCACCGGCAGCAGTACCGCGAGGATTGCCAGCGCAATGGCGGCGTAGCCGAGGGCCATGATAAAGCCCTGCGGGAAGTAGAGGGCAAACAGCAATGGCGGCACGAAGGTGATGAGGCCAGTCTGGGTGCGGCCCTGCCAGTTGTCCTTGCGGCGGGTCACCTTGGCCATAAAGTCGAACAGCCCCAGTGTCACCCCGAGGAAGGAGGTGGCGAGCGCCAGATCGGCAAACAGGTGCATCGCCTGATTAAACGCAGGCCAGCTCACCAGCTTGCCGACGTTGGCCAGCAGGTTGTCCAGCGCACCGCCGGTTTGCAGCAGGACTTGCTGGCCGAGCAGACCGAGGATCGCCACCTGCCACAGCACGTAGAGGATCAGCGGCAGGGCTGAGCCCCAGACAAAGACCCGGCGCAACTGCTTGGGGCAGTCACCGAGGTAGAGCATCACGCTCGGAATGGAGCCGTGAAAGCCGAACGAGGTGAAGATGACCGGCAGGCCCGCCAGTAACAGGCCCTGACCCAGCGGCATTGAGAGCAGATGCTGTCCTTCGGTGCGGGGCAGCAGCAACGCCAGCACCACCACCATGATCACCAGTTTGACAGTGAACATCAGCCGGTTGAGGTAATCCACCGAGCGGGTGCCGACACAGACCATGCCGCCAAACAGCAGGGTAAAGGCCCAGGCGGTCTGTTCCTGGCTGAGGGTCATGCCCGCATCGGCCAGCGCCTGTGCCAGCAGGCTGCTGCCGCCGCTGATGTAGGCGGAGGCCAGCGAGTAGAACAACATCAGGATACAGAAGGAGGCGATGCGCTTGCCCCAGGGGCCGAGCAGATGATCCGCCAGCTGGTGCAGGTACCACTTGCCGGTGTTGAGGCTCGCTTCCACCTGCAGCATGGCGGTGAAGGCCATCAGGGCCCAGAGGCCGACCATCAACATCAGGGTGGCGGGGCCGCCGAGGGAGGAGGAGGCCAGCGGCAGGGCCAGCATGCCGGCGCCTATGGTGGTGCCGGCAATCAACAGGGTACAACCCAGGGTTTTGGTATTCATGTTATCCATCCGAACGTAGCGGTGTCAGTGCAAACAGGCGATGTCAGCAGTGACGTCAACAAGAGGGGGCCGATTGGCGTTATCAGAAGGTGCCTCCGGTGATAGGGCCGGAGGCTAGCAATATCGGAACGGGAACATCTGTACCTAAAACCTGTCAGTTGTAAAAGATGGTTGCCACGTTAGCGGATCGAAATAGCGGAAACAACCCCCTTTATACGGATCTTGTGCTGGCTTGTGGCAATAAGTGGAAATAAATGATGACAGTGATGGCTAATTGCAGAAAAAAGCACAGAAAAAATGACTGGCAGGGGCTCATTGATACAGGTCAGCCAAGTGGTTGCAGCACTGATGGGGGAGTGCCTTGTCGTGGCGTTGGCGTTTAGTTGCGGGGTGAAAGGAGTGTGGAGGCCCGGCCAGACGGTAGAGAAAGCAAAACGGGCGGGTAGGGTTGTGGGGAAAAATAATAAGGCTGCCAATCCTGGCAGCCTTATTGTCATCTGTTCGTTTTACCCACCCATTGACAGCAAATCGGGTCTGCTTCGAGCAGGTTAGCGGCGGCGCTTGAGGGTGCGGCTCACATAGTGCAGCCCGCTCTGGTATTCGCCGTTCACCGCCTTGAGCGCCAGATCCAGCGCCTGGCTCGCCAGCGCGTCGTGCTGCTGGGGCAGGGAGTTGATGCCAAAAGGGAGGAAGTCGAGCAGGCGATCGTCCCCGAAGGTGGCCATGGCGAGCTGGCTCATATCGATCTCTTGCTCCAACAGGTAGTCGAGTACTCCCTCCATCAGGATATAGGAGGTAGTGATTAGCGCTTCGGGCAGTTGACCCAGCTGCTGGTGCAGATCTTTGATCAGGCGATACCCCTCAAGGCGAGAGAAGTGATCCCCCTCGCACAGGTGGCGAGCCGCGCTGTGACTGGCGACCGCCTGCTCGAAACCGGCTTTGCGCTCCTTACTGATCGTGAGTGCTGGCAGCGCGGTGATCAAGGCGATATGGCGTAAGTTCGGGGTGAGCAGGGAGCTGGTGAGATCAAAGCTCGCTTTCTCGTTTTCACTGGCGACGGTGACGAACTTGTCGGCTGCCATCGCCCGGTCGATGGCGAGGATTTGGCTGCCTTGCGCCTGCAATTTGCCGTAGAAGGGGTCGTCCGGCGGCAGGCAACTGGCCACCAGCAGGGCATCCACATGGCGGCTCACCAGCATCTGGGCCAGCTCTTTTTCGGTGGCGGGCTCATCTTCCGAGCAGACGATGAGCAGCTGATAGCCCTGCGCCCGGCCCCCCTGTTCCAGCCGTTTGGCCAGTTTGGCGTAACTGGCGTTCTCAAGGTCGGGCAGGATAAAGCCCAGAGTCTTGGTCTGGCCGCCACGCAGGGAGGCGGCGCGGCTGTCCGGCTGATAGTTGTGGGCGGTGACGACGGCCATCACCTTGTCGCGGGTGGCCTGACTGATGCGGTATTGATCGGCCTTGCCATTGATCACATAGCTTGCCGTGGTGCGCGAGACACCGGCGAGGGCGGCGATTTCATCCAGTTTCATCATATTGGCTCTGTTTGAGTTGCAAGGCCCACGGTCACTGCCGGGTGAGGGCACCGAAAAGTGTGCGCGGGATCATATCATTGAAAAGCACTCTTTGTGGGTACTTGATCAATTCGCTGAAACGATTCAGTCTGAGTGTAAGTGAAACGATTCAGCCTGTCAGCAACGAAGAGACCCAGTGGCCTGAAAATCAGGCTCCGATCACAGTCAACCGTGCTCGGGTCTATTGTCAGCTGGCGAGTTACCCGAATGTTCAATTGTGACGTACCGGCGCGGCCGGAACCTGATGGAGAGTCTCTATGTTGAAGTTGGCGCGAGAGCAGATCTTGCTGGGACAGTCGGTGGCAACCAAGTCGGACGCCATTGCCCTGCTGGCAGGCAAACTGACCGAAGCCGGTCTGGTGGAAGCGGGCTATGTGGATGGGATGCTGGCCCGTGAAGCGCAGCATGCCACCTATCTTGGCAGCGGCATCGCCATTCCCCACGGCACCACCGATACCCGTCATCTGGTGAAGAGCACCGGCGTCATGGTGGCCCAGTTCCCCAATGGTATCGAGTGGGATGAGGGGCAGATCGCCTATGTCGCCATCGGCATCGCCGCCAAGTCCGACGAGCATCTGGGCATTTTGCGCCAGCTCACCCATGTGCTGGGTGACGAGCAGGCGGCTGCCCAGCTCAAAGAGGCCACCGATGCCGACACCATCATCAACATCCTGACTGGCGCCACTGCCGCCAAAGAGGTGCAATACCTGACCCTGGCTGACTTCCCGGCCGATGATCGCGACCAACTGCTGCTGGGAGCAGCCGCCCGCGCCAAATCGGCGGGCTGGGGCGATGCCGCCATGGTGAGCGCCCTGTTGGCAAGTGAACCCGCCTACCTGGGCGAGGGCGTCTGGCTCGCTCGAGCACAAGCGGCCCAGACCGGCTGGGTGTTGGCCACCCCGAGCAGCGCACTTATAACGGTCAGCGCCATGCTGCTGCTGTGCGCTGCAGATAGCGGCCATCTGCCGCAGCTGGAGAATCTGGCCAAACTGGCGGCTGCCGGCCAACTCGCTACACTGGCGGGCGGCGAGGGACTGGCCATGTTGCAGGCAGGCCCCGCGAGCGGTCTTTCCGAAACCTTCACCATCATCAACCCCCACGGTCTGCATGCCCGTCCGGGCGCCATGCTGGTCAAGGTGGCCAAAGAGTTTGAATCCGACATCCGGGTTGCCAATCTGGATGGTAGCGGCGAAGCGGTCTCCGCCAAGAGCCTGATGAAGGTGATCGGCCTTGGGGTCAAGTGTGGGCATCGTCTGGCATTTCGCGCCGAGGGGGCAGATGCCGAAGCCGCCCTCAAGGGGATCGGTGAGGCCATCGCAGCGGGTCTGGGCGAGGGGGCGCATTGATGAAGATTGTTACCATCACCCTCAATCCGGCCCTTGATCTCACTACTCGCCTCGAGGCGATGAGCCTGGGTGAGGTCAATCTGGTGAGCGAGGCCAACCTGCGTGCCGCAGGCAAGGGGATCAACGTCGCCATGGTGCTCAAGGACTTGGGCCGCGAGGTGGGCGTCACCGGTTGGCTGGGCGCTGACAATGAACAGAGTTTTGTCTCCCTGTTTGCCGAGCGCGCGCTTGATGATCACTTTGTGCGCGTGGCGGGCAGCACCCGCATCAACGTCAAGATCTCCGAGCAGTCTGGTCGGGTCACCGATCTCAACCTGCCGGGGCTCACCATCGAGCAAGGGGAGGTGAGCGCGCTGGAGCTGGCCATCGACCAATTGGCACCTCACGCCGACTGGTTCGTGCTGGCGGGCAGCCTGCCCAAAGGGGTTGCTCCCGATTACTGCGCCCATCTGATCCGTCTGCTCAAGGCCAAGGGCAAGCAGGTGATCTTCGATTGCAGCGGTGCGGCGTTAAGCGAAGGGATCAAGGCGGCGCCGACCCTGGTCAAACCCAATCTGGAGGAGCTGAGCCAGTGGGCGGGCCGCCCCGTCAAGACTCTGAGCGAGCAGGCCGAGTGTGCCCGCGAGCTGCAGGCAAGCGGCATCCCCAACGTGGTGATCTCAAACGGTGCCGATGGCCTCATCTGGTTTGCCCCGGATGCCGTCTGGCAGGCCATTCCACCGCGGATGCAGGTGGTCAGCACCGTGGGTGCTGGCGACTCGCTGGTCGCCGGTCTCGCCCATGGTCTGAGCCTTGGCTGGGCGCCGGAGCAGACCCTGCGGCTGGCCACCGCCGTCTCGGCCTTGGCGGTCAGTCAGGTCGCAGTCGGCTTTGACGATATCAGTGTGCTTAACCCTTTACTTGAACAGGTGCGCGTAGAGCGTCTGGATGCGCTGGCACCGGTTCAGTGCCATACCCCCTCAATGGAAAACTCAGGAGATGCCCAATGAAAGCAATCTTGGTTACGGCTTGCCCGGCGGGCATTGCCACCAGCTTTCTCGCTGCAAAACGGATAGAACAGCAGGCCAAACTGGCTGGCTGGGAACTCACCCTCGACGTCGGCTCCAGCGTGCAACCCCGTCAGGTGCCGAACAAGGAGCAGATTGCTGCTGCCGATCTGGTGCTGGTTGTCGCAAGCTGCCCGGCGGATCTCGCCGCCTATGATGGCAAGCGAGTCTATCAGGGCAGCATGGATCTCGCCCTGCAGGATCCCGCTGCCTTGCTGGAAGCCGCAACCAGCGGTGCCAGCGTCTATCGTCATCAAGCCGCTCCCGCAGCAGGCAAACCGGCCGCCGCTGGCAAGCGCATTGTGGCAGTGACTGCCTGTCCGACCGGGGTGGCCCACACCTTTATGTCGGCAGAAGCGCTGGAGACCATGGCCAAACAGTTGGGTTATCAGATCCGCGTCGAGACCCAAGGCTCGGTCGGTGCCCAGAACGCCCTGACCGCCGAGGAGATTGCATCCGCCGATCTGGTGTTCCTCGCCACCGATATTGAAGTGGACATGGCCCGTTTCGACGGCAAGCCGGTCTATCGCACCAGTACAGGTGCGGCGCTCAAGAAAACCCGCGCCGAGCTGGACAAGGCTTGGAGTGAGGCGAAAACCTATCGCCACAGCGGTGCCAGCCAGCCCAAGAAAGAGGAAAAAGCCGGCCCCTACAAGCACCTGCTGACCGGTGTCTCCTTCATGCTGCCCATGGTGGTGGCGGGCGGCCTCATCATCGCGCTCTCGTTCGTATTCGGGATCGAGGCGTTCAAGGTGGAAGGCACCCTGGCTGCTGCCCTGATGAAGATCGGTGGTGGCTCCGCTTTCGCCCTGATGATCCCGGTGCTGGCCGGTTACATTGCCTACTCCATCGCTGACCGTCCGGGTCTCGCCCCCGGCATGATCGGCGGTATGCTGGCAAGCTCGCTGGGCGCCGGTTTCCTTGGCGGTATAGTGGCCGGTTTCCTGGCCGGTTACAGTGCCAAATACCTGAGTGACAAGGTGCGCCTGCCGACTACCCTGGAAGCGCTCAAGCCGATCCTGATCATTCCGCTGTTTGCCAGCCTGTTTACCGGCCTGGTGATGATCTATGTGGTGGGTGGCCCGGTGGCCGGCATCATGAATGCCATGACCGAGTTCCTCAACAACATGGGCTCTGCCAACGCCGTGCTGCTGGGTGTCATCATCGGGGCCATGATGTGCTTTGACATGGGCGGCCCGGTCAACAAGGCGGCCTACGCCTTCGGTGTCGGTCTGCTGGCCTCCAAAACCTACGCCCCGATGGCTGCGGTGATGGCCGCTGGTATGGTGCCGGCGTTGGGGATGGGGATCGCGACCTTCCTGGCCCGCACCAAGTTCATCAAGGCGGAGCAGGAAGCGGGTAAAGCCTCCTTCGTACTGGGACTGTGCTTTATCTCCGAGGGGGCCATCCCGTTTGCCGCCAAGGATCCGATGCGCGTCATCCCGGCCTGTATGGTTGGCGGCGCCCTGACCGGTGCGCTCTCCATGCTGTTCGGCTGCGAGCTGATGGCACCCCACGGCGGCCTGTTCGTGCTGTTCATCCCGCACGCCATCAGCAACGTCATGATGTATATCGTGGCGATTGCGGCAGGCTCGCTGCTGACCGGTGTCTCCTACGCCATGCTCAAGCGCGGTGAAGCGCAGGCAAAGCTGGCGACAGCCTGATAGTCGTTCCACTTTCAAAGCAAGCCGTTCAATGCCGCCCGGTTGCAAAGCCGGGCGGCATTTTTATATGCCTTTTAAACAGAATCGTTGAGCAGCGGTTACTGAAATTTCGCGTATCAGGGCCTGCGTCAGGCTCAGTATCAACACTTGATTGTGTGGGGAAGGGCCGTAACCAATATCCCGTGTATAGATTGTGCTGCCGCTAGGATAGGGGGGAACTGGCGAGCTTTCGGGAAGCAAATCTGTATCATGACAGTTACCTATATGTACATCTGTGTAGATGCAACCTGAGTTGATCATCTGTTGAACAAGACCTGAGGCAGGTTTGCTTTATGTCGAACCTCCTCAATTCTGCGAAAGGAGGATTCAGGTTTCGGTACAACCGAATGCCCTGGTTGACAAGTATGCATTGAACCAGAGGGTCCCATATCAAATGAATCTTGAACCCCACACCAGCCCATTGCAGACCGTCGTCTATACAACCATTTGTATGCCAACAAGCAGGGTTTTAAACAAACAAAATCAGTTGGCCTCATGCTGAACATAGGCGCTGAAAAACTGGTTTCTCTGTTACGTGAAAAAGTAAACATGAGTTAACGCAGTGTTCAATGATAGAGAGATAACAGACAAAGCTGCTTTGCAGAGCATGGGGATTAATGTGTCTGTGAGTACACGGGGGAGTAGTAAGCCTGCCGGCTTATCCTCAGAAACAGGCAAGCCCTGACAATGGTCAGCCTCTCGACTTGCCGCTGCGAGAGGACTTGCCGGGTCGCTTTTTTACGATGGAGACGCCGTAGTCATTCTTGAGTACATCGACGACGGCCTCAAAGAACCGGGCCTTCTGACTCATCAGCGCCAGCTGCTGCTCGAGTTCCTTGATGCGCTGTTCGGGCGTCTGGTTGTCGGGGTCAGGCATGGTGATGCTCCTGCCGGCGCGTACAGAAGCCCCCTGGCTCCAATCTTGCCGACCATGTTTACGCAACTATACCAGAACGGTGGAGCGGCCCTGAATGCCATAACGCACCTGAGCCTGTTTATAGGTGAGCTCGCCTTTTTCAATCTGCTCGACCAGTGTCAGTTTAAAAGTCAGCGAGTAATCGCGCTGTGTCCGTTTCACACCTTGTCCCATCGGGTTCTCCATTTATTGGGGGGGAAGGTGTAAACCATATTCAGGATTGGACAAGAGAAATAAAAAAGCCACACCGGTTGGTGTGGCTTTTGTTTAGGGGATCAACCCGGGTTGCTTAGGGGCGACCGGCCGGGCAGGTGGCCACGTTGACGGCGGCTGTGCTGCCACCATGACGACCTGATGTGCTCACTTCGTTGCGTACCAGCGGCGGGTAGTTAACCGGCTCACGGGCAGGCAGGGCAGGGGCTTCGGCAGGGGTTGCCATCGGGGCGGATGCTTTGCGGGCACGAGCCAGCAGGCCAGCACCGTGAGCTACCTGTTTGGTCACGACCGGAGTCTCTTCCACCACAACCGCAGCGACAGGTGCCGGGGCAGCAACTGGTATTTCGACTGCAGCCGGTACAGCTTCCACGACAGGAGTGCTGACAGCAGGGGCTTCTTCAACAACCGGAGCAGTTTCAACGACTTCAGTGGCAGCCATGTCGGCAACCGGCTCTGCTGCAACCACGACTTCTGCGACAGCTGCAACAACCGGGCTGGCAGCCACATCGGCTTGAGTTGCTTCGACCTGGGCAGCAGCCTGCTCGGCAGCTTCTTCAGCAACGGCTTCGACAACCACATGCTCGGTCAGTGCAGCAGAGGCTTGCAGGGCAGCAGCGACGGCTTCAGCGCTCGGGATGGTAACAACAGGCACTACCGGCTCTTCAACCTGCGCTTTGGCAATATCTGCCTGGGCTGCGGTGGTCAGAGTGGTGGTATCTTGCTGTTCTTCGTCACGTTGGCTGCGGGCATCTTCGTTGATGCGCTTGCGGCGCTGACCTTCGATACGCTGGCTGCGAGGAGTGCGGCGTGAGCGGCGCTGGCCTTCAATCTGCTCTTCCTGCTCGTTACCCACGGTGGCATCGATCACGTCAGCTTGCGCTGCTACTTCGTCAACCGGCAGGGCAGAGGTGTCAGCAGCGGCGACATCGACGCGGATCTGCTTGCGCAGTTGACGACGTTCGCGGCGCTCGGCCACTTTCTGCTCTTTCTCCTGACGTGGCTGGACGGCAGTTGCATCAACGGCGTCTACCGCTTCAACAACGACTTCGGTGCGCGGCTCACGGGGAGCACGAGGTTCACGGGCAGGACGTGGCGCACGTTCCTGACGCGGTTCGCGAGGTTCGCGAGGTTCGCGCTCCTGACGGGGTTCACGTTCCATGCGCTGTTCGCTGCGCACTTCACCACGAGCTTCACGCTCCTGACGAGGCTCGCGCTCTTTACGCGGACGGCGATTGCGATTTTCACCGGCTTCGCGGTTGCCACCTTCACGCTTCTCGCCAGCTTCCGCATTGTTGCGGTTGCCACGATTGTCGTCACGACGAGGACGCTGACCACGGCCACGGCCTTCTTCGCGCTGGTGACGTTGACCTTCATCCTTGCGTGCTTCACGAGCAGCAGTTTTCTCGGCGGGCGCTTTCACGTCGGCAGGGGCAGCATCGCTGCTGAACAGGCCGGTAATGCCTTTGATCAGCTTGCTGAAGAAGCCGGCTTCGGCAGGGGCCGCAGCAACGGGAGCCGCCGGCTGTTGCGGTGCAACAGGGGCCGGTTGTGCCGGTTGGGCAAAGCCTTGCAGCAGCGGTTGCTCACGCTCGATCACCTGAGCTTGCTTCGGTTGGTAGACCGGCTTGGCAATCTCGGTTTTCAGCTCGTAGCTGGCCGCTTCCGGGATCTCGTTCTGACGAATGCGAGTCACTTCGTAGTGCGGGGTTTCCAGATGCTGGTTCGGAATGATGTAAACACGCACATCATTGCGCTGTTCCAGACTGGCGATGGCGGCACGCTTCTCGTTAAGCAGATAGGCGGCAACATCCACCGGCACTTGGCCGTGAACCTGCTCGGTGTTGTCCTTCATGGCCTCTTCTTCGATGAGACGCAGGATGGACAGGGCGAGGGATTCGTTGTCACGGATCACGCCCTGACCCTGGCAACGAGGGCAGATATGGCTGCTGGATTCGTTGAGGGAGGGGCGCAGACGCTGGCGAGACATCTCCAGCAGACCGAAACGGGAGATCCGACCCAGCTGGATGCGGGCACGATCCTGATGAACTGCTTCACGCAGACGGTTTTCCACTTCGCGCTGATGGCGAACCGGCGTCATGTCGATGAAGTCGATTACGATCAGGCCACCCAGGTCGCGCAGACGCAATTGACGGGCAATTTCGTCGGCGGCTTCCAGGTTGGTTTGCAACGCAGTCTCTTCGATATCGCCGCCCTTGGTGGCGCGGGAGGAGTTGATATCGATGGAGGTCAGTGCTTCGGTCGGATCGATAACGATGCTGCCGCCGGAGGGGAGGCGCACTTCACGCTGGAAGGCAGATTCGATCTGGCTCTCAATCTGGAAGTGGTTGAACAGGGCAACTTCACCCTTGTACAGCTTCACACGGTTGAGGAAATCCGGACGCACCAGCTCGATATGGGCCTTGGCGCGTTCGAAAATCACCGGATTGTCGATCAGGATCTCGCCCACATCGCGACGCAGATAGTCACGGATGGCACGCACGATGACGTTACTTTCCTGGTGGATCAGTACCGGCGCGGCGCGCTCCTGGGAGGCCTTGTGGATGGAGTCCCAGTGGTTGAGCAGAACGTTCAAATCCCACTCCAGCTCTTCTGGCGACTTGCCCACACCGGCGGTACGTACGATCAGGCCCATGCCTTCCGGCACGGTCAATCCGCTCAGGGCTTCTTTCAGTTCAGTCCGCTCATCACCCTCGATGCGGCGGGAGATACCACCGGCACGGGGGTTGTTGGGCATCAGTACCAGGTAGCTACCTGCCAGGCTGATAAAGGTGGTGAGGGCTGCACCCTTGGTGCCACGCTCTTCCTTGTCGATCTGGACGATAACTTCCTGACCTTCGCGGACCACTTCTTTGATGTTGGGACGACCCTGATAGGAGTAACCGGAGGGGAAGTAATTGCGGGCGATCTCCTTCAACGGCAGGAAACCGTGGCGCTCGGCGCCGTAGTCGACAAAAGCAGCTTCAAGGCTGGGTTCTACGCGGGTGATCTTACCCTTGTAAATGTTCGCTTTCTTCTGCTCGTGTCCCGGACTTTCAATATCCAAATCGTAGAGCTGTTGTCCGTCAACCAGCGCTACGCGCAACTCCTCTTCTTGAGTTGCGTTGATAAGCATTCTTTTCATTGAGTTCTCATTATTGTGTCATTTTGATTTCCTCCATCTGGGTCCTGCCAGCGCCGGCCTCGGGTCTTCAGCATACTGGGGCAACCTCCCGGTTGGGGTATGCATGAGGCGCAAACTAAGGGCGTTCTGGTCATCACTTCTCGAGAAGGAATGAATAAGGATGCCGAAATGGAGACAAATAAACGGTGATGTTTGTGTTCTCCATGCGTTGTACCTCGCACCCGGGAACCGTCATGTTCTTGTATACACGGTGTTTCGGGATTGGGTGGCATACTTTTTGGCCACTTAGTACAAGGCTTGAACACAATGACAAAACCTTGTTTATTATCCCATTTAAACCTCTTTTATAGCAAGGCGCCATTTTTCAACAAACCATGCAGCCAAGGGGCGCTGGCAGTGTTAAAATCCGCGCCATGACACAGATACAACAACAAGTGCAGCTGCTCACCATCGAAGCTGAGCATGACGGGCAGCGCATCGACAATTTTCTCAAGACTCAGCTAAAGGGCGTCCCCAAGAGCCTGATCTATCGCATCCTTCGCAAAGGTGAAGTGCGAGTAAACAAAAAGCGCATCAAACCGGAGTACAAACTCTGCGCAGGTGACGAGGTGCGGGTGCCCCCCGTGCGCGTTGCCGAGAAGAATGAGCTGCCTTCGGCAAACCTCGGGGTTATCCAGCGTCTGGAGAGCCAGATCCTGTTCGAAGACGATGCCATGATCGTGCTGAACAAGCCCTCCGGCATGGCAGTACACGGTGGCAGCGGCCTGAGTTTTGGCGTTATTGAGGGGCTGCGAGCCCTACGTCCGGAAGCCCGTTTCCTCGAATTGGTTCATCGACTGGATCGCGACACCTCTGGTGTATTGCTGGTTGCCAAAAAACGCAGCGCCCTGCGCAGCCTGCATGAGCAGTTGCGCGTCAAGACCATGCGCAAGCAGTATCTGGCGCTGGTTCGCGGCAAATGGCAGGCTCACGTCAAGGTGGTCAATGCACCTCTGCGCAAAAACGACCTGCAGTCTGGCGAGCGGGTAGTGCGGGTCAGCGCCGATGGCAAGCCATCGGAAACCCGGTTTCGTATCGTGCGTCAATTTGCCGAAGCGACCTTGGTTGAGTGCAGCCCCATTACTGGCCGTACCCACCAGATCCGCGTACACACCCTGCATGCCGGTCACCCGATCGCCTGTGACGATAAGTACGGTGAAGCCGCGTTTGACGAGAAAATGCGCAGCCAAGGGCTGAAACGGCTCTTTTTGCATGCCTGGAAGCTCAGCTTCACCCATCCAGCCGATGGTCGCGAGATGCAGGTAGAAGCGCCACTGGCACCTGAACTCGACAACTTCCTCAACGGCTTGCCACGCTGATGCAGGATATCCGGCTCGCCATTTTCGATTGGGACGGTACCCTGATGGATTCGGTGGGCCGGATTGTTGCCTGTGTTCAGGGGGCCGCCAGAGATTGTGAGCTGGCAGTACCTGCACCGTCCCAGATCCGGCAGATTATCGGGTTGAGCCTCGATGTTGCCATGTCCCGCCTGTTCCCTTTACGTAGCGACAGTGGCACCACCATTGATGAGCGCCAGATTGCCGCACTCATCGATCGTTATCGTCATCACTATCTGCACGACGCTACCCCTAGCCCGCTGTTTGCCGGGGCAGGGGAGTTGCTACATGACTGGCAGTCACGGGGACTGCAACTGGCTGTCGCTACCGGCAAATCGCGCCGTGGGCTGGATCGGGTATTGGATGAGACCGGGCTGCGCCCGTTGTTTGTGACCAGTCGCGGGGCCGATGAGGCCTGCTCCAAGCCTGATCCGCTGATGCTTGAGCAGATCCTGGACGAGCTGGGGCTGTCACCTCGTCAGGCCGTAATGATTGGCGACTCTGTTCACGATATGGCGATGGCCGAGGCGATCGTCATGCCGCGCATTGGCGTCACCTGGGGGGTGGATAGCCGCGATGCCCTCAGTCGTTACGAGCCAGTGGCAGTGGTTGACTCTATGACGGCTCTTCGCACGTTGTTGTAAACGTCTCTCTCCTTGAGTGACATCAATCTGATTGATAAAAAGCCCGGTCAATTGACCGGGCTTTTTATATATCTTCTAGCTCATCCATTCGCCCACAATCAGGGCAGGGCGATGCCGTGGCGCTCCAGCAGTTCGATCAGGCCGATCAACGGCAGACCGATCAAGGCGTTAGGATCGCGCCCTTCCAGCTCTTTGAACAGCACGATCCCCATCCCTTCGCATTTGAAGCTGCCAGCACAATCGAGGGGCAGTTCAGCCTCTACATAGCGGCGAATGGCGGCTTCGTCGAGATCTCGAAAGTGAACCGTAAACGGTTCAATCAATTGATGAATCTCATCGGTTGCAGCGTTAAGTACGCACAGCCCGGTGTAAAAGGTGACGCTACGACCCTGGGCCGCCATCAGCTGTGCTATGGCGTTGTCTATGGTGCCCGGTTTGCCGAGGATGCGGCCATTGCAGACACACACCTGATCAGACCCGATGATCAGCCCGTGATCACGACTATTTGCAATGGCCTGGGCCTTTGCCCGGGCAAGTCGGGCTACCAGCTCCTGAGCGGGTTCATCTGCCAGTGGTTGTTCGTCTACGTCGGGAGCCGCACATTCAAAGGGGAGGCCAAGCTTCTCCAGCAGGGCTTTGCGATAGCGAGAAGTTGAGGCGAGGATCAGATTCTGTGGCATAATCAGGTACCGATGAAAGCAAGTACCGGCATTCTAGGGACTTGTGGCGTTAAAATCATCGGCGGTAAGGACTTTTTCCTTTGACTATCAGTTGTTGGACCTATATTATTCGCGCCCTATGCAAAAGGTGAAGTTGCCCGTTAAGGTTGATCCAGTCCGTAGTGCCTTGAAGCTGCTCGACTATGTCGGGATAGTGGAAAAGTCGCAGATGCCCAGGCTGGAGGAATCAACCGCTGGCTTGCGGAGTGATATCGAGGTATCGCTGCACTTTGGCAAAGATGTCCAGAAGTTAACCGTTATGAAAGGCACTGCCCATGCCAAGGTTGACCTGGTTTGCCAACGTTGCGGAGAGACTTTCGAACATCTCTGTGAAGCTGAATTTATCTACACTCCGCTGTTCGAAAGAACAAACGAGGAAGAACTGCCGGAAGCTTATGAGCCCATTGAGTTGGACGAAAACGGCGAGATGGATCTTCATCAAATCCTGGAGGATGAACTCATCCTCTCGTTGCCTCAGGTAGCCATGCATTCTCTGGATGTGTGTCCCCGCGGTAACATGGAGATGACTTGGGGTGAAATCGAACCTGCTGATGAGCGGCCGAATCCCTTTGCAGTTCTTGAAGAGCTTAAACGTAAGTGAATTTAGGAGTTAGCCTACAATGGCCGTACAACAGAACCGTAAAACCCGTGCCAAGCGTGGCATGCGTCGTTCCCACGATGCGCTGACCACCGCTGCCCTGACTGTTGATCAGACCAGTGGCGAAATCCATCGTCGTCACCACGTGACTGCCGATGGTTTCTACCGCGGTAAAAAGGTAATCGCTTAAGGATTGCCTTTGTCTACGCAAACTGTCGCGCTAGACATCATGGGGGGAGATATTGGCCCCTCGGAAACAGTGCCTGCCGCCGTGCAGGCACTGTCTCTTTTACCACAGCTAAAACTGATCCTGGTCGGTGACCAACATCAGACCTCCTCTCTGCTGCAGCAACATGGCTTGCTGAATCATCCCCGCGTTCGTTTCGTACATGCATCCCAGGTGGTTGGCATGGGCGATAAACCGATCGTGGCGCTGCGAACACTGAAAGACTCCTCCATGCGGGTGGTACTCAATCTGGTGAAAGCCGGTGAGGCCGATGCCTGCGTCAGTGCCGGTAATACCGGTGCGTTGATGGCGATGGCCAAGTGCGTGCTCAAATCCCTGCCCGGGGTCGATCGGCCGGCACTTATCAAGGCGCTGCCGACATTGAGTGGCAAACGCACCGTGATGCTGGATCTAGGCGCCAACGTCAGTTGCGATGCGGATACCTTGCTGCAGTTTGCGGTGATGGGCTCCGTCGTGGCCGAAAAGGTAGAAGGCATTGCATCCCCCCGTGTTGCCTTGCTCAACATCGGCGAGGAGGAGATCAAGGGCAACGATCTGGTGCGCCACAGCGCCGAATTGTTGCGTCAGTGCCACGCGCTCAATTATGTCGGGTTTGTAGAAGGGGATCGCATCTTCAGCGGCGACAGCGACGTGATCGTCTGCGACGGTTTTGTCGGCAATGTCGCCCTCAAGACGGCAGAAGGGGTGGTGCGGATGATGGCCCAGCTGGCCGGATATCCCCGCAAGAAACGCACTTTTCTTGGCCGGATCGCCGGATTTATGTTCAAACGGCGTTTTTCTTACCTGAACCCCGACCAGTATAACGGAGCAAGTCTGTTAGGATTGCGCGGCATTGTGGTAAAAAGTCATGGGCGGGCCGAACGGCGCGCCCTGTGTAATGCGATCCTGCTGGCCGCACAAGAGGCCAAACATCAACTTCCACTGCAAATAGCAGATCGCCTTGAAGCTGTCTTCTCTGACAGGGATCTATAAGAACTCTATGCATAGCAAAATTCTGGGTACTGGCAGCTACCTGCCGAGTTCAGTGCGTACCAACGCCGATCTCGAGCAGATGGTTGAGACCAGTGATGAGTGGATCGTGGAACGCACCGGTATCCGTGAGCGCCGTATTGCCGGGGCTGACGAAACCGTTGCCACCCTCTCTTACCAGGCCGCTCTGCGCGCCCTGGATGCAGCCGGTTTGACCGCTGCCGATCTCGATATGATAGTGCTGGCCACCACCAGTGCTGAAAATGCCTTCCCGGCTGCCGCCTGCGAGCTGCAGGGGCTGCTCGGCGTACCGGGCATTCCTGCCTTTGACGTGGCAGCGGCCTGTGCCGGTTTCACCTACGCACTCTCCATTGCCGATCAGTTCGTCAAATCCGGCGCAGCCCGCCATGTGCTGGTCGTCGGGGCCGATGTGCTCTCCCGCATGTGCGATCCGCAAGATCGCGGCACCATCATCCTGTTTGGTGATGGGGCAGGGGCTGTGATTGTCGGTGCCAGCGAGACGCCGGGCATCCTCTCTACCCATCTCCATGCCGATGGCCGTTATGGCGAGCTGCTCAAGCTGCCGCACCCTCGTCGCGGCATGCCGGGTGCCGAGCTCGAAGCCTACATGTACATGAAGGGCAACGATGTCTTCAAGGTCGCGGTCACCCGTCTGAGCGAGATCGTCACCGAAACGTTGGCCGCTGCTGGCATCGAGCCGAGCGAGCTGGATTGGCTGGTGCCACATCAGGCCAACTTCCGCATCATCAGCGCCACTGCCAAGAAACTGGGTATGAGCCTCGATAAAGTGGTACTGACCCTCGACAAGCACGGCAATACCTCTGCCGCTTCCGTTCCGGTTGCCTTCGACGAAGGGGTACGAGATGGCCGGATCAAACCGGGTCAGCTGGTACTGCTGGAGGCCTTCGGCGGCGGTTTTGCCTGGGGCTCGGCGCTGGTTCGCCTCTGATCTTCGGCGGGATGGTGCGCCCATCATCCCGTCACCGATTTAATTTTTGTCTTATCTAAAAGGAATCAATGATGACCCAATTTGCCATTGCCTTCCCGGGACAAGGTTCCCAGTCCGTAGGCATGCTGGCCGAGCTGGCCGAACAACATGCCATGATCAAGGAGACCTTCGCCGAGGCGAGTCAGGTGCTAGGTTATGACCTGTTTGCCCTGGTGATGGATGGTCCGGTTGAAGATCTGAACAAAACCTGGCGCACCCAGCCTGCGCTGCTGACTGCCTCTGTCGCTCTGTGGCGCCTGTGGCAACAGCAGGGTGGGGCAACTCCTGCCATGATGGCGGGTCACAGCCTGGGTGAGTACTCCGCGCTGGTTTGCAGCGGCGCACTCGATTTTGCCGATGCGGTCAAACTGGTCGAGTTGCGTGGTCTGGCCATGCAGGAAGCGGTACCGGAAGGGACCGGTGCCATGGCGGCTATCATCGGTCTGGATAACGAATCCATCGCCGCCAACTGCGAAAAAGCGGCAGAAGGGCAGGTGGTCTCTCCGGTCAACTTCAACTCCCCGGGCCAGGTGGTTATCGCCGGTCACAAAGAGGCCGTTGAGCGCGCCAACGTGCTGATGAAAGAGTCGGGCGCCAAGCGTGCGCTGCCGCTGCCGGTCTCCGTGCCGTCTCACTGCGCGCTGATGAAACCTGCCGCAGAAAAACTGGCAGCTGCGCTGGACGGGATCGAGATCAAGGTTCCAACCATCGCGGTCATCAATAATGTCGACGTATCCTGTGAACAGGATCCGGCCGCCATCAAGCAAGCGCTGGTACGTCAGCTGTTCAGCCCGGTTCGTTGGACCGAGACTGTCGAGCGGATGGCCAATGAGGGGGTTACCCTCGAGATCGAGATGGGACCGGGCAAAGTGTTGACCGGGCTCGCCAAGCGCATCGACAAGCGCGTGGAAGGTATTCACGCTAACGATGCCGCCTCTTTCGAGCAGGCGCTGGCCCAGATCAAGTAAACAGGAGCAAGTGATGAGCTTTACCGATAAGGTTGTGTTGGTGACCGGTGCCAGTCGTGGCATCGGCCGTGCGATTGCCGAAACATTCGTGGCCCGTGGCGCGAAAGTGGTCGGTACGGCGACCAGCGAGAGTGGTGCCGAGGCGATCAGCGCCTATCTTGGCGAGAATGGTTGCGGCATGGCACTCAACGTGACCAGCCAGGAATCCATCGAAGCCGTCTTCGCCGCCATCAAGGCGCGCTTTGGCGACATCGACATCCTGATCAACAACGCGGGTATCACCCGTGACAACCTGTTGATGCGGATGAAAGATGACGAGTGGAACGAGATCATCGATACCAATCTGACCTCGCTTTACCGTCTGAGCAAACCGGTGTTGCGTGCCATGATGAAGAAACGTCACGGTCGCATCATCAGCATTGGCTCCGTGGTGGGAACCATGGGCAATGCCGGTCAGGTCAACTATGCTGCCGCCAAGGCCGGTCTGGTTGGTTTTACCAAATCGTTGGCGCGGGAAGTGGCATCCCGTGGTATCACAGTGAACGCGGTTGCTCCCGGTTTCATCGAAACCGACATGACCCGTGCCCTGAATGACGATCAACGTGCCGGCATCATGAGTCAGGTGCCTGCCGCCCGTTTGGGTGATCCAAAAGAAATTGCCGCAGCTGTGGTATTCTTGGCTTCTGATGAAGCAGCCTATATCACCGGCGAAACCCTGCATGTTAATGGCGGGATGTACATGGTGTAATCAATTTGTCGTGAGATCTGTTCAAATTTGCGATAGTACGCCGAAGTTTGGCACATTTCGTGGTTTGACCAGCGGCAAGCTACTTGCAAACTCACGTCAATTGAATAAACTACCCCAACCAGACGCAAATAGCGTATTTTTAAAGGAAAATTCAGGTCATGAGCAACATCGAAGAACGCGTAAAGAAAATCATCATCGAACAACTGGGTGTTAAAGAGGAAGACGTTAAGAACGCTGCCTCCTTCGTCGACGACCTGGGCGCTGACTCTTTGGATACCGTTGAACTGGTAATGGCGCTGGAAGAAGAATTCGATACCGAAATTCCTGATGAAGAAGCCGAGAAGATCACCACTGTTCAAGCGGCTATCGACTACATCACCGCTAATCAGGAATAAGTTCCTGTTCTGAAAGAAGCGGCCCAAGGGCCGCTTCTTTTGTATTTGTTCCTTTTCAAAACACCTCTCGGAGACTACCTCAGTGTCAAAACGCAGAGTCGTGGTGACCGGCTTGGGGATGCTTTCCCCGGTGGGTAACACTGCCGAATCCAGCTGGCAAGCACTGCTCAACGGGCAGAGCGGCATTTCCCTTATCGAACACTTTGATGCCAGCGAGTTTGCAACCCGCTTCGCAGGTCTGGTCAAGGATTTCGATCCAGAGCAGTACGGTATCAACCGTAAAGAAGCTCGCAAGATGGATCTCTTCATTCAATACGGCATCGCGGCCGGTATGCAGGCGCTGGATGATTCCGGCCTGACCATCAATGAAGAGAATGCCGAACGTGTCGGCGTGGCGATTGGCTCCGGTATCGGCGGTCTGGGTCTGATTGAACAGAACCACGAAAGCTTGGTCAACGGCGGCCCGCGCAAGATCAGTCCCTTCTTCGTTCCGTCCACCATCATCAATATGGTGTCCGGTCATCTTTCCATCATGAAAGGTCTGCAAGGGCCAAACATCGCCGTGACTACCGCCTGTACCACGGGTACCCATGCCATCGGCATGGCGGGTCGGATGATCGCTTACGGTGATGCCGATGTGATGGTCGCCGGCGGTGCCGAAAAAGCCTCCACCGCGATGGGTATGGGTGGCTTCGCTGCAGCCAAGGCACTCTCCAACCGCAACGACGAGCCGCAAAAAGCGAGCCGTCCGTGGGATAAGGATCGCGACGGTTTCGTGCTGGGTGACGGTGCCGGTGTACTGGTGCTGGAAGAGTACGAACACGCCAAGGCCCGTGGCGCCAAGATCTACGCCGAGTTGGTCGGTTTTGGCATGAGCGGTGACGCGTACCACATGACTGCGCCTCCCGCAGATGGCAACGGTGGTGCTCGCGCCATGAAAAATGCCATCAAGGATGCCGGCATTGCCCCCGAGCAGATTGGTTACATCAACGCGCACGGTACCTCCACCCCACTGGGTGATGTGGCCGAGTTGCGTGGCATGAAGTCGGTGTTTGGTGAGCACGCCAAATCCCTGATGGTGAGCTCTACCAAGTCCATGACCGGTCACCTGCTGGGTGCCGCGGGTGCCATCGAGGCGATCATCACTGTGTTGGCCCTGCGTGATCAGGTGGCTCCGCCCACAATCAACCTGGACAACCCGGATGAAGAGTGCGATCTGGATCTGGTACCCCATGTGGCCAAGCCAGGCAGCTTCGAGTATGCCCTTTCCAACTCGTTTGGTTTTGGCGGCACCAATGGCTCACTGATCTTCAAACGCGTATAATTTGCCGCAGGGCAAAGACACAGGCCCGATACTGCCGGTATCGGGCCTTTTTTATCGGAGGGATCCCTTTGCTTATCAATGGAATGAAGCTTGATACCATCTCGGCCCATGATCGGGGGCTGGCCTATGGTGACGGTCATTTCACCACCATGGCGGTCAGGGAGGGTCGCGTGTTGCAGTGGCCTGCCCATCTGGCACGGTTGCAGCTGGCCAACAACCGGCTGGGATTGGTTGAACCGGACTGGGATCTCTTGACCCGGGAGGTTGAAGAAATTGTGGCCGACCAGCCACAATGCGTGGCCAAGGTGATCCTGACCCGCGGCGAGGGGGGGCGAGGCTATGATGGCAGCGGATGTCAGCACACGACCCGGATGGTAAGTCTGGCGCCATTTCCCACTCACTATGGACAGTGGCAACAGGAGGGGATCGAGATGGTGGTGTGCCGCCAGCGGATCGGCGATGCTCCCATGCTGGCCGGGCTTAAAACCTTGAATCGTCTGGAGCAGGTATTGCTGAAAAGCGAACTTGTCAGCCGAAATGCAGTCGAAGGGATAGTACTTAACAGTCGCGGTTTTCTGATTGAAGGGGTCAGTGCCAATCTGTTTTGGCGTCGGGGCAAGACGGTGTTTACGCCCGATCTCGCCCGCGGTGGTGTCGATGGCATCATGCGCCGCCAGGTGATGGCGATGTTGAAACAGATGAGTATTGAGTTGCGTGTGGTAGAGGCTCCGCTGGAGTCACTATGGCAGGCGGAAGAGGTGTGGCTCACCAATACCCTGATGGGGGTCGTGCCGGTCAATGGCATCGAGGATATCCATTATCCCACAGCGGTATTGAGTCGCCGTTTACAGGAGCGTTTGGTCATTGAAGTTTAATCGGCTTTACACCCTGCTCGCGGGGGCGGCACTGACGGTAGCCGCTGCCGGGGGCTATGTACATTACAAATGGCAACAGGTAGAGACGCTCACCAATAAGGGGCCGACCCGGCTCTTTACGGTGGAGAAGGGCGCCCATGCGGCGCGCCTCATCGCCGAACTGGGGGAGGGGGAAGCCAGCCCCTGGGCGGTGCGGCTCTGGCTGCGCAGCCATCCCGAACTGGTGGCCATCAAATCGGGCACCTATGAAATCAAGGAAGGGGCCCCTCTCAAGGAGACCCTCTCTCTGTTCGCATCGGGCAAGGAGTTTCACTTCAGCCTCACCTTCGTCGAAGGTTCCCGCTTCGAGGATTGGCAGAAGCAGCTCTCCAGTGCCCCATACCTTGAGCGATTGACCGTCGAGCAATCCGAAGCCGACTTGGCGCAGGAGCTCGGCATCGAGAATGGCAAGCTGGAGGGGTGGTTCCTGCCGGAAACCTACGCCTATACCACCCATGCCAGCGATCTCTCGATCCTGCGTCGCGCCCATCAGGATATGGAGACCTTCCTGCAGCAGAGCTGGGAAAAACGTCAGGCTAACCTGCCTTACAAAACGCCCTATGAGGCGTTGATCATGGCCTCCATTATCGAGAAAGAGACCGGCCAGCCGGACGAGCGGGCGCAGATCGCCTCCGTATTCGTCAACCGTCTGCGTCTGGGCATGAAGTTGCAAACCGATCCCACCGTCATTTACGGGGTGAAAGATCGCTACGATGGCAATATTCGCCGCAGCGATCTGACCGACAAGAATCCCTACAACACCTATGTGATCGATGGTCTGCCGCCCACGCCTATTGCCATGCCGGGCAAGGCCTCCATCGAAGCTGCGCTTAACCCCAAGTCGACCGACTATCTCTACTTTGTCGCTAAGGGGGGCGGTGCCCACTATTTCTCCAAGACCCTCGATGAACACAATCGGGCGGTTCGCGAATACATATTGAAGAAACCCTAATGTCTAAATTTATTGTGATCGAAGGATTGGAAGGGGCAGGGAAGAGCTCGGCCGTGCGTTATGTGACCGACTATCTGCAGCGCCACGGCATAAACCGGATCGAGTGCACCCGCGAGCCGGGTGGTACGCCACTGGCCGAGCGGATGCGGGCCATCGTCAAAGAGGTGCACGACGAGCGCCTCACCATCGAGGCGGAATTGCTGCTGATGTATGCCTCCCGGGTACAACTGGTGGAGACCCGCATCAAACCCGCACTGGCCGACGGTGTCTGGGTGGTGGGAGATCGCCACGATCTCTCCTCCCAGGCCTATCAGGGTGGCGGCCGTGGTATCGATGCCCAGCTTATCGGAGCCATCAAGCAGGCGGTGCTCGGCAACTTCAAGCCGGATCTCACCCTCTATCTCGATATCGATCCCGCCCTTGGCTTGCAGCGCGCGCGCCATCGTGGCGAGCTGGATCGCATCGAACTGGAGCAACTGAGCTTCTTCGAGCGTACCCGAACTCGTTATCTCGAACTGGCCGCCAAGGATGATTCCATTGTGGTGATCGATGCGGCGCAAACGCCGGAACAGGTCAAAGCTGCCATCGAGCGTGCATTGGATCACTATCTGTCGAACGAGCCGCTATGTATCCCTGGCTGATCCCCGACTGGCATGCCCTGAGCCAGACGGCCCAGTCCGGTCGTCTCGGCCACGCCTGGTTGTTGCTGGGCGATCCCGGTCTTGGCAAGGAGCAACTGGCTGAGCGGCTGGCGCGTTTGCACCTTTGCCAACAACCGGATCGTGGAGAACCGTGTGGTCAGTGCCACTCCTGCCAGCTGTTTGACAAGGGCAACCACCCGGATCTCGGCACCATAACGCGCGACAGCAAGACCATCGGGGTCGAGGCCATTCGCGAGATCTGCACCCGGCTGCAGGGCTCTGCCCAGCTCGGCCGTGGCAAGGTGGTGATCATTCCTGATGCGGAGCGGATGACCGAATCGGCAGCCAATGCCCTGTTGAAAACCCTGGAAGAGCCGGCCGGCGACAGCTTGCTGTTGCTGATTGCCTCCCAGGTGTCCCGGTTGCTTCCCACCATTCTCAGTCGCTGTCACAAACATGTCTGTCAGTTGCCTGCGGAAGGGGAAACAGTACGCTGGTTGGCCGAGCAGGGTCATCAGGCCACTCTGGCTCAGGTGCGGATCTGTCAGGGGGCCCCGCTGCGGGTACTCGACTATATCGAGCAGCAACAGGACGGTACTCGCCGCGAACTGCTGGAACAGTTTGTCGCCCTGAGTCAAAGTCCGGTCAAGGCGACGGCATTGTGCAGCCAGCTTGGTCAGGAGACGCAGGTCAGGTTGCACTGGTTGCAGCTCTTCTTGTGCGATGCCCTGAAAACCCAGGCCGGATGTGGTCACCATCAGCTGGCAATGCCTGATCTGGCCATCTTGAGTCAACGGTTGGCGGAGCAGCACTCCAGCGAAAAACTGCTGGAGGCAGAACAAGATCTGGTTGCCCTGAAAGCGGCATGTCAGCCGGGTCAGCTCTCCAATCCCACCATCCATCTGATGAACTGGCTCAGTCGCTGGTTATAAGTACCGACAAGCAGAAAGGTTTTATATGTTACTCGTTGATTCCCACTGTCATCTCGATCGCCTCAGCTATGGCAGCAAGCAGACCAGCTTGGCTGATGTACTGGCAAAGGCCGCGAAACTGGACGTGGGATATTTTCTCTGTGTCAGTGTGACTCAGGCACAGTTCCCGACCATGCTCGAGGCGATTGCTCCCTATCCCCAGGTATTTGCCTCTTGCGGGGTACACCCGCTCAATCAGGAACCCGGTGTCGATGCCGAGTTGCTGCTCAAGCAAGCTGCCGATCCACGTGTGGTGGCCATCGGTGAGACCGGTCTCGATTACTTTTACTCACCCGAGAACAAAGAGGTGCAGCAAGCCTCTTTCCGCGAACATATCCGGGTTGCTCGCGCGTTGAACAAGCCGCTGATCATCCATACCCGCGATGCCCAGCAAGATACCTTGCAGATCATGCTTGAAGAGGGCGCTGATCAGGTTGGCGGTGTGCTGCACTGCTTCACCGAATCCCTCGAAATGGCGCAAGCGGCGATGGCGATGGGGTTCTATATCTCCATCTCCGGGATCGCCACCTTCAAAAATGCGTCTGCCCTGCAAGAGGTGGTCAAGGCTCTGCCCCTCGACAGATTGCTGGTTGAGACCGACTCGCCCTATCTTGCACCCGTGCCGCATCGGGGGAGGGAGAACGAGCCCGCCTTTGTACGAGACGTTGCCCAGTTTATTGCCGACCTGCGCCATATACCGCTTGCTGAATTGGCAGAAGCGACCAGCCGGAATTTCTTTGAACTATTCAAGCTGGCTAAAAATGTCTAGTCCTGAAATAGGTTTACACATTTTCGGCTAGCTTTGCTCCACTCAGACCCCCCTATGTACCGCATCGGGGGTTCTGTATTTCAACGCATGATGCGGCCGCTCCGCGTTGTAAATATCCACTGCT
>NZ_JAPDCL010000037.1:0-22400 GCF_027706025.1 Aeromonas sp. Y311-2
GAGAGTATAAGATCACACCCTGTTCGGTCGGTCAAATCCTCGTGCCCTGCTTAAAAAACGTTCGCGATCTTGCCCTGGGGAAAACCACCCTAGTTTTAGAGGCAATAAATAGGTTACTGGAGGGTGACCTACATATTATTAAAAACTTTCCATCTCTGATATGTTTTTATACTGCAAAGATGACCAGATGGACTGAAGATGGTTTAGAACGATTTAGTTCAATACAGCCAGTCATGGACGAATGTATAAGAGAAATCATAAAATTCTACACTCCAACTCTAGATAAACAATGGTATACAATCAACGGCATCAGCTTAATTGATAAAGCAGTTCAATATCTAGTGGATAAAAAAGTTTCCAGAGATGATGTTCTTCTCATCATTGATAATTCTGAAACATTAAGTGATAGCCCGCAAAAAAATGCTGAACTGGCTGAATTTTTAAAACAAGCAGGTAAAAAAATTGGTCGGCTCGTAATTACATCAAGACGACAAGAAAGCATTGAGGCTGAACATATCTTAGTAGAAGGTCTTAATGAAGATGACTCAATTAAGCTTCTAAGAAGACTGGCGGAACTATATAATGCGCAGCCAATCCTTCAGGCTGGAGACAAAAAGTTACTTGCTACTGCAAATAAATTGATGAATAAACCTCTTTTGCTAGAAGCTTTAGTTGTTTATATATCACGCAGCAATATGTCTATTGACTCTGCTGTAGAAAACTTGTTCAAGAAATCTAATGAAGACCTTCTTGAGTTTTTGTATGAAGATGCTTGGGATAGGCTAAGCGAAATTCGTAAAGAACTTTTTTATATAATCGTTTCCATTACTAGCCCATTAAATAGCACTGCAATTAGTAGAGCATGCCAGTTGGTCGAAATCCCTCATACGGTCTTTTTAGATAGTTTAAAGGAAACTCACTTCGCTTCAATTTTAGATTATGGTAGCCATTATGAAATGGAGTTAGTTGAACTCGCTAAGAGATTTTTCGAGAAAAAATTATCAGAACTGAATGGCGATATAAAATCCCGTATTATAGATTATGCGAACAATGTTGATAAGTATGTCGGAGAAAGAATAAAAATAGAACAGGAATATAAAGAGGATAGAGTGTCAGAGGCTTTTAGAAGTGAGTTTAGTAAAGTCGCCAAGGTAGCCGTCAACAATAACGATTTTCCTAAGGCAATTGAGTATTATGATTTAGCCATTGAAGATGACCCCTTTAACTCAGCATTACATGACCGTTATTCATGGTTTTTAGCAAACAAGATTAATGACCTACCTAGAGCACTGCGACTTGCACTGAAAGCCGTAGAATTAAATAATAAAAACTGTGATGCGTTAGTAAATGTTGCTTTAATTTATTACAGACAAGACAATACAACCAAAGGGGATCAATATATTGACATTGCAGAGTCTCTAGGAAGAGCAAAGTCATTTTGCAATTTAAGAAAGGCTATCGCTCGTTACCATTATACGTTTAAAGAAATCAATAAAAGCGAAAAGCTACAATTTCTTGATGTTGCAGATAAATACTTGAGGGTTGCAGATAGAAGTTTCGACCCTCAAATTCCCTATGCAGCAAAAACGAAGCGCTCTATAGATAAATTCAAGCAGCTAATATTGAAAAGAAAAAGTGCAATAAAGTTTCACGAGTAATGTACTTAGTCCATATAATGTCTATTATATCCAGACTTCCGAACAGAAATCTTGAACTGACTCTAAAAATAGAAATCCCCCGATATCGGGGGATTTTTTATGGCAGCCATTCAGTGCCCAGCTATCTTGCTCAACCAAACTTACTCAACCAAAAACGCCCTTAACCGGGCAAACTCCGCAGGCAAATTAACGGAGAGCAGCGGCAACTCGGCGTGCTTGGCCAGCGGGCCTGGTAGCGGCACATCCAGATGCAGGATCTCGTCCACCGACTCCTTGAACTTGGCGGGATGGGCGGTGCACAGGAACACCCCCACTTCGTCCTCGGCCAGCTGTTCCCCCAGCAGATCCCAGGCAATGGCGCCGTGGGGTTCACAGAGGTAATCCAGCTGGTGCAGCCGTTTAAGGGCATCGCGGGTCTCGGCATCGTCACGCATGCCTGACCCTAAGGTCTCCAGTGCCCAGCCCTTGCGACGGCACAGCTCTTCTACCCGTGGCCAGTTGTTGGGGCGGCTGACATCCATGGCGTTCGACAGGGTTGCCACTGTCTGGTGCGGCTCCCACTGACCGGTTTTCAGGTAGCGCGGCACGGTGTCGTTGGCGTTGGTGGCGGCGATAAAGCGCTTCACCGGCAGTCCCAGCGCCTTGGCAATCAAGCCTGCGGTGAGGTTGCCAAAGTTGCCGGACGGCACGCTGATCACCGCCTTGGCGCGATCGGCTTTTGGCAGCTGGGCCACCGCCTCGAAGTAGTAGCAAACCTGCGCCAGCAGACGGCTGATATTGATGGAGTTGGCGGAGTTGAGGCCAATGGCCTTTTTCAGCGCTTCGTCGTCAAAGGCCTGTTTTACCAGCGCCTGACAGGCATCGAAGTCGCCGTCGATGGCGATGGTGCGGATATTGCCGCCGAGGGTGCAGAAGAGCTTCTCCTGCAAGGGGCTGATCTTGCCCTTGGGATAGAGGATCACCACCTCGATCCCCTCCAGCCCGTAAAAGGCGTGGGCTACGGCGGCGCCGGTGTCACCGGAGGTGGCGGTGAGAATAGTGATCTTGTCATTTGTTCTGAACGCCGCGAGGCACTGGGCCATAAAGCGGCCGCCGAAGTCCTTGAACGCCAGAGTCGGGCCGTGGAACAGCTCAAGGGCATAAGTGCCATCCTTGAGCTTCACCAGCGGCGCCGGGAAGGTGAAGGCGGCGTTGATAAGCTCGCTGACCTTGGCGGCGGGCACTTCGTCCCCCAGCAGGTGGCTCAGGATGTGGGCAGAGCGTTCGGCCAGCGGCAGATCGAGCAGGGCATCCACATCGGCGAGCGGCTCGAGTTGTTCGGGGAAGAAGAGCCCCTGTTCGCGACCCAAGCCCTGACGCACCGCCTGCGCGAAGCTCACCTGTTCGCTGTTGTCCTTGATGTTATAGAGATTCATAGCTCGCTTCCTGTTACCCGTGCCCCGGCCATGTCCAGTTTGCAGACCCGGGCAAATCCATCTTCGTTCTGCACAAAATGTGCTTCCATCCAATCCTTCATCCGCTCGGCCTGCGCCAGCTCCTTCATCACCACAAACACGGTGGGGCCGGAGCCGGAGATGCCGGTAGCCAGCGCCCCGTTCTGGGCCGCCTGCGCCCGCACCTCGGCAAAGCCTTCGATCAGCGCCGCGCGGTAGGGCTCGGCAATCACGTCTTTCAAGACGCTCGCCGCCAGCGGCTCCTGCCCGGTGTAGCTGGCGTGGACAAAGGCAGCCAGTCGGCGGCCATAGGTGAGGCAATCCTGCCGGCGATATTGTGCCGGCAAAATGGCGCGGGCAGCAGCGGTGGAGACCACAGTGCCCGGGTAGCAGACCACCCAGTACCACTGCTCAAACACCGGAATGCCCTGGCTGATAACGCCCGCCTCCTCCACCACCAACTGCATGCCGCCGAGATAACAGGGGGCGACGTTGTCATAGTGAACGGAGCCGGAGATGCGCCCTTCCATCTCACCCATCAGCAGCAGCAGGGCGTGCTCGTCGAGCGGCTCGCCGTGAAAGGCGTTGAGCCCTTCCAGCGCCGCCACCACGCTACAGGCGCTTGAACCCAGACCCGAGCCGACCGGCAGGTTCTTCTCCAGCACCATTTCAAGCGGCTTGAGGCCAAGGCCGCGCTTCTCCAGCGCCTCGCCATAGGCAACCCAGCAGTCGAACAGGATATTCTTTTTCGGATCGTCCGGCAGCTTGTGGGCGTAGCGGCCCACGGCGGAGAGGGCGAACGGCACGTCAGCCGCTTTTACCTGCACCCGATCGCCGAGCAGAGAGCCATCAACGGGGGCGAGCGCCGCCCCCAGTACATCGAATCCCACGCTCAGGTTGGCGCTGGAGGCGGGGGCGTAGGCAACCACACTTCTGTCATTACCCATGGCGCCTTCCGTCATATAAGAGGGGTACATGTCTGAACTCATGCTTATAGCTCCTGCTTCCAGTTCTGGGTGCGCAGCACGTCGGCAAAGACGCCCGCCGCGGTCACTTCGGTACCGGCGCCATAACCGCGCAGCACCAGCGGGATCGGCTGGTAGTAGGTGGAGAAGAAGGCGAGCGCGTTCTCCCCGTCTTTGACCTTGAACAGCGGCTCGTCGGCACCGACCGCCTTGATGGCGACCTTGCACTTGCCACCCTCGATGGAACCTACATAGCGCAGCACCTTCCCTTCGCGCTGGGCCGCGGCAAACTGGTCGCGGAACCAGCCATCGGCCTCCGGCAGGCGGGCCATAAAGGCTTCCACGTCGCCGCTGGCGTCAAAGCCGGGCGGCAGCGCCTGCTCCACTTCCACATCGGAGAGCTCCAACGCCATGCCGGCTTCGCGAGCCAGAATGAGCAGCTTGCGCGCCACATCCATGCCGTTGAGATCGTCGCGGGGATCCGGCTCGGTAAAGCCGTTGCCACGGGCGATCTTGGTCGCCTCGGAGAAGGCCATCCCCTCGTCCAGCTTGCCGAAGATAAAGGAGAGGGAACCGGAGAGGATGCCATCGAAAGCACGCAGCTTGTCACCGGCCATGATGAGGTTCTGCAGGTTCTCGATAACCGGCAGACCGGCCCCCACGTTGGTCTCGTACAGGAACTTGCGACGAGTCTGGCGGGCGGTGCGGCGCAGCGCCTTGTAGTAATCGAGCGAGCCGGTGTTGGCCTTCTTGTTGGGAGTGACCACATGGAAACCGGCGGCGAGGAAGTCGGCGTACTGGACAGCCACCGCCTCGGAGGAGGTGCAGTCAACGATCACCGGGTTGATGATGTGGCTATCTTCCACCAGCTTTTTCACCCCTTCCAGCGAGAAGCTGTCGCGGGCTTCCACCAGCTGTTCGCGCCAGTTGGCGAGGTTGAGGCCATCCTTGTTGACCGCCATCTGGCGGCTGTTGGCGATGCCGACCACGCGAAGGCCAGTGCCCTGCTCGGCCAGTACCGGTTGCTGGCGGGCAATCTGATCCACCAGCGCGGCACCGACGCCACCGACCCCGACCACAAAGAGATCGATAAACTGCTGGCTGCCAAAGAAGTTCTGGTGACACGCCTTGATGGCTTCCGCCACCTTGCGATCCCGCACCACCGCCGAGATGGAGCGCTCGCTGGAGCCTTGCGCGATAGCGACGATATTGATGGAGGCTTGCGCCAGCGAGGTGAAGAAGCGGGCTGCCATCCCTTTGCTGGTGCGCATGCCGTCACCGATGAGGGAGATGATCGCCAGATCGCTGATGATATCCAGCGGCTCCAGCAGCTGGTTTTTGAATTCGAGCTCGAACTCGCGCTCCAGCACCTTGCGAGTCTTCTCGCTGTCGTAGCTGTGGATACAGAAGCTGACGCTGTACTCGGAGGATGACTGGGTGATCAGCACGATACTGACCCCGGCGCGGGAGACGGCGGAGAAGATGCGACCGGCCATGCCGACCATCCCCTTCATGCCGGGGCCGGATACGTTGAACATGCACATGCCGGAGAGATCCGAGATGGCCTTCACTTTCAGGTCATCGTCGCCGCTCTCGGGGCCGATCAGGGTGCCCGGCCCTTGCGGGTTGAAGCTGTTCTTGATGA
This sequence comes from Aeromonas sp. Y311-2, assembly GCF_027706025.1. NCBI lineage: Bacteria > Pseudomonadati > Pseudomonadota > Gammaproteobacteria > Aeromonadales > Aeromonadaceae > Aeromonas > Aeromonas sp. Y311-2. Next base: position 5,702 of record NZ_JAPDCL010000037.1, read on the forward strand.
GGCAGGGAATATGGAACTGGGCCACCGGCGCGATGGTTTTCGGGTGCAGCACCTTGGCGCCGAAGTAGGAGAGCTCCATCGCCTCCTTGTAGGAGAGGGTTTTCAGCAGGTAGGCATCCGGCACCAGACGTGGGTCACAGCTGTAGCAGCCTTCGACATCGGTCCAGATCTCGCAGCACTCGGCATCGACACAGGCGGCCAATACGGCGGCGGAGTAGTCGGAGCCGTTGCGGCCCAGCAGCACGGTCTCGCCCTTGTCGCTGCCACCGGTAAAGCCCGGCATCAGGTAGAGGCAATCGCTACGCAGCCCCTTGGCGGCAAAGCGCAGGCGGGAGGCTTCGATATCGACATGGGCTTCCAGATAGCCGCCGTCGGTGACCAGCAGCTCTTCCGGTACGATCAGCTCCAGATCCAGACCGCGCACCCGCAGCAGTTCGTGCATAAAGGCGATGGAGAGGTTCTCGCCACGGCTCAGAATGCGCGCCTGCACGTTGTCCGGGCAAAGGCCCAGCAGACGGATGCCCTGCATCAGACGCTCCACCTGATCCAGCTCGGCGGTGAGACGGGCCAGCAGCGCCTTGTCATCGAGCGCCGGATAGGCCGCCTTCAACCCGGCCAGCAGGCGGGAGAAGATGCCGTTGACTTCAAACAGGGTGGAACTGGCATCCATGCCGCGACTGGTCTGTTCCACCAGCGCCACCAGATGATTGGTCACCTTGGCAGGTGCAGAGAGCACCAGGGCTACCTGAGATTGGCCGTGGGTGTTGACCGCGATATCGGCCACCCGTAAAAAACGCTCTGCATCGGCCAGTGAAGACCCGCCAAATTTCAACACTCTCATCGCTTTCTCTCCCTGTAAATCTATGAAATTCAATCTAAAAACCAATCCAACAAAAAGGCCCGTACTGGGTGGGTACGGGCCTTTTCTGATTTCTGTGCTTGTTCGTCAGCGCATCAACCGGCCCCAGTGCCACCTGTGGTGGTACCGGTAATAATGGTGGTGGTGATGACGTTGGTGAATAACTGCATGACGAACACTCGTTGACGAAGCTGGCTTTTAGCAATACCGCGGCGGGCGATGGGCTGTCAACTTAAACCTCTTTGCCAAGTTTGCGCGCAAGGTCTTTGCAGAGCAGGTGGAGCATGTTCAAATCCCGCTGCGGCAGCATGGGCACCCGGTCCATCACCCATTGATGCAGTTTTTCATCCTGCGAAACTCCGAGTTCACCCAGCAATTCTGCTGTTTTGCTTTTCAGCACCCGAACCTGCCCGGCGTTATCAAAATTTTCTGCTACCGCAGTGGCGCCGTCGGAGTTCAGCTCATCCATCAGCTGACTCATCTCGTAGGCGTAGAGCATGATCGCCTGCCCCAGATTGAGAGACGGGTAGCTCACCTTGAGGGGCAGATAGCTGATGAGATCGACCTCGGCCAGCTGCTCGTTGGAGAGCCCCGACTCCTCGCAGCCAAAGACGATGGCGACCTTGCCGAGCGATGGCTTGCTGCGGATCTGCTCGCGGATCTCCCCCGGCGTGAGGTAGTGCTGGTAGCGACCGCGCTCACGGGCGGTGGTGGCGATCACCAGATCCATGTCCGCCAGCGCCTCGGGCAGGGTATCGAACGCTTCGGCCTGAGTCAGGATCTCCTGGGCGCCGTGAGCTACCCAGCTCGCCTCCTCCTCTTCGTGTACCCGGCTCGCCACCAGTCGCATGGCATCGAATCCCATGGTTTTCATGGCGCGGGCAGCCGCCCCCACATTCGCAGGACGGGCAGGTGCCACCAGGACAAAATAGAGCTTCATCGGGTTTCCTCACAGGCCGGACGGCCTCTCAAACAGACAGCAAACAGTCGCTAAACCATCACCAAAACAGGGGCGCAATCTACCGTTTATCCCCGAAAATTGCCACTTGAACAGACGTTTGAATGTTGCGATAGTGGCCTGACGTGTGAACAAATTACACCCAATCCTTCGCGCTATCGGCCCGACAGATCACAAGGAAGAGAGAGATGCAGCAGCCATTGGAACAGGCCGTCGCCGAGACTATCCTGCAACGCTTCGAGTCGTTTTACAGCCGGTTTCTCGAGATAACCCAGGGCAGCAAGAGCCGCTTCGAGAACAGTGACTGGCTGGGGGTACAGCTCGCCGGACGGGAGCGTATTCGTCTCTATGACCACCATGTGGGGGCCACCGCCAGCTCCATCCGCCAGATGATGGGGGAGCACCACGCCACCCAGGAGCTGCTCAAGCGGGTCAAAAGTGCCTTTAGCGATCTGCTGCCCCGTTGTGACAACTTCGAGGTGGCGGAGTCCTTCTTCAACTCCGTCTATCGCCGGATCTTTCGCCATCGCAATATCCGCGACGAGAACCTCTATATCCACCCCTTTGTCAGCCGTGGCGAAAAACCCGATCTGAGCGCCCTGCTGCGCATCTATCGCACCGATCTCGCCCACCTGCCGCAGACCTTGAGCCAGCTTTTGGGGGATTACAGCTTCACCCTCCCCTACGAGGACAAGCAGCGGGATATTGTCGACATCCACCGCCATCTTGCGGAGAACGGCCCACAAATACTCCATGATGAGCCGTTTGCCATCGAGCTGCTCAAAGAGGTGTTCTACCGCAACAAGGGGGCCTATCTGGTGGGGCTGATCCGGGCCCGGGATCAGGTCTTCCCCTTTATCCTGCCCCTGCTCAGCACCGGCCACAGCATCTATGTGGACACGGTGATCTTCGAGCCGGATCTCGCCTCCATCGTCTTTGGCTTTGCCCGCGCCTACTTTATGGTCTATGCCCGCGAACCGGCGCTGTTTGTCGCCTTCCTGCGCCAGATCATGCCCCACAAGCCCGATTACGAGATCTACAACGCCATCGGCTGCCAGAAGCATGGCAAGACCGAGCTCTATCGCCACTACCGCCACCATCTGGCCCAGAGTCGGGATCAGTTCATCATCGCTCCCGGCATCAAGGGGATGGTGATGAGCGTGTTCACCCTCCCCTCCTACGATGTGGTGTTCAAGGTGATAAAAGACGAGTTCACTCCCCCCAAGGATGTGAGCCACGAGCAGGTAAAGGCGAAATACCGGCTGGTTAAACAGCACGATCGGGTTGGCCGCATGGCCGATACCCAGGAGTTCACCAACTTCGAGTTTCCGCTGGACCGCATCTCGCCGGAGCTCCTTGCCGAGCTCAAGACGGTGGCACCCTCGGCCCTCACCATCAGCGACGACAAGCTGGTGATCAAGCACCTCTATACCGAGCGCAAGATGATCCCCCTCAACCTCTATCTGGACAAGGCGGACGAGCAGCAGACTCGGCTCGCGCTGGAGGAGTACGGCAACGCCATCAAGCAGCTGGCGGCGGCCAACATCTTCCCGGGGGACATGCTGTTCAAGAACTTTGGCGTCACCCGCCACGGCCGGGTGGTCTTCTACGACTACGACGAGATCTGCTACATGACGGAGTGCAACTTCCGCCAGATCCCGCCGCCTCGCTACCCCGAGGATGAGTGGAGCGCCGAGCCCTGGTACTCGGTGGCCCCCAACGACATCTTCCCCGAGGAGTTCGCCACCTTCCTGCTGCAAAAGCCGCAGGTGCGGGAGATCATGCTGCAGTTGCACAAGGAGATGTTCGACGCCAACTACTGGAAGATGCTGCAGAGCAACATCAAGGTGGGGGTGTTCGAGGATGTCTACCCCTACCGGCGCAAGAAGCGCTTCAAGTACCAGCGCGGCGGCTGATCCCGCAGCGCCAGCGTACATCGCAGCAACGAAAACGGGGTGGCCCAAGCCACCCCGTTTTGCTATCCGCTTTGCGCCTTAACTGCCGCGACGGCGGATCACCCCCTCCTGCATGGTGCTCGCCACCAGCACTCCATCGCGGGTAAAGAACTGACCGCGCACCAGACCGCGACCGCTGCTGGCGCTCGGGCTGTCTACCACGTAGAGCAGCCAGTCGTCGAAGCGGAAATCCCGGTGGAACCACATGGAGTGATCGATGGTGGCCACCTGCATATCCGGCTCCCAGTAGGACACCCCGTGGGGCTGCAGCGAGGTGAGCAGGAAGTTGAAGTCGGAGGCGTAGGCCAGCAGGTATTTGTGCACCCGCAGATCGTCCGGCATCTGGCCGTTGGCCTTGAACCAGACGTGACGTACCGGATCCTGCACCGTCGGCCGAATAGGGTCGACCAGGGTCACCGGACGCATCTCGATGGGCTGCTCGCAGAGGATCTTGTCGCGCAGGGAGGCCGGGATCAGGTTCTCGTAGGGGCGCACCAGCTCCAGCTCGCTCTTGAGCGCTTCCGGCGGGGTGATGCCGGTGGGCATCTGCGCCTGATGCTCGAAGCCATCGGCCGGCACCTGAAACGAGGCGTTGAGATAGAAGATGGGTTTGCCGCCCTGAATCGCCTTGACCCGGCGGGTGGAGACGGTCTGGCCGTCACGGATATTCTCCACGTCATAGACGATGGGACGGGTCACATCCCCCGGACGCAGGAAGTAGGAGTGAAAACTGTGAACCTGACGGCCGGTCTCGACCGTCTGCTTGGCGGCTGACAAGGCCTGCCCCATTACCTGTCCGCCAAACACGGCCCGCAGACCGAGATCCTGGCTCTGGCCCCGAAACAGGCCCTCCTCGATTTTTTCAAGTGCCAGCAACGCCAGCAGCTCATCAAGTACCTTGCTCATCGTTCACTCCTCTATCAGAGCCGCACAGGCTAACAAGCTCACCGGAGCAGAGCAACCGCCACAGCCTCCACCCGCTGCCTGCTCGACCCTATTAATTCAGCGCGTCTGAACGTTGAACAATAACGGATACAGCAGGCACCAATGCAAAGGCCCGCCAAAGAGGCGGGCCTATCATGGTTCAACCTGACGGCTGACGCAGCGCTTATTTGCTGCCGGTACCGGAGTTGCGGGTAGAGGCTTGCGGCTTGCGACGGGCGGTGGTGGCGCGAGCGCGCGGCTCTTTGCCCTGCATCTCTTTGTGACGCTGCACGGCGCGACGGATCTGGGCGGCCTGCTTGTGACGGCTGGTTTTGCCATCCTGCTGCAGATCGACCTTGGATTCGGTCTCCGGCGGCAGGTTGACCAGACCGCGCAGGTAGTTCACTTCCGGCAGTTTCAGCTCTTGCCAGCCGCCGCGCGGGATGCCGCGGTCCAGCTTGACGTCACCGTAGCGGATCCGCATCAGGCGGCTAACCTGCACTTCCTGGGATTCCCACAGGCGGCGCACTTCACGGTTGCGACCTTCGGTCAGGGTGACGTTGAACCACTGGTTCAGACCCTCACCGCCAGCCGGTTTGATCTTGTTGAACTTGGCGGTGCCATCTTCCAGCTGCACGCCCTTGCGCAGACGCTGCAGCATGGCTTCGGTGATTTCGCCAAAGACACGTACCGCGTATTCCCGCTCCACTTCGTGGCTCGGGTGCATCAGACGGTTGGCCAGCTCACCGTCGGTGGTGAACAGCAGCAGACCGGAGGTGTTGACGTCGAGGCGGCCGACCGCGATCCAGCGGGCACCTTCCATCTTGGGCAGACGATCAAACACGGTGGGACGACCTTCCGGATCGTGACGGGTACACATCTCCCCTTCCGGCTTATGGTAAGCCAGTACGCGGCAGATCACTTCCTCTGCGGCACGGGTCTTGACCTGGTGACCATCCACCCGGATCACGGCGTTCACTTCGACGCGATCCCCCAGTGTGGCGACCTTGCCATCCACACTGACCCGACCTGCGGTGATCAGGGCCTCCATCTCACGACGGGAGCCGTGACCCGCGCGGGCCAACACTTTTTGCAGTTTTTCACTCATCGGGGTTACCTGATTGTTGATCGCTGCCCACCGGTAAAAGGGGCAACGGGGTTAACTGTAACAAACGCCGGTTGGAGCACTCGCCACAGTTGAAAAATGTATATCTCGGTGAAATCGGCACACTTGGGCACCATTCACCGGGCATCGCTCTCCCCGTCCACCGCAGAGGGCAACAGGGGTTGCAGCTCCGGATCCAGCTCGGGGAGCTGCTCCAGACTCTGCAGATTAAAGTAATCCAGAAACTCTCTGGTGGTGGCGAGCAGCTCGGGGCGACCCGCCACCTCTTTGTGGCCTATGCTGCGCACCCAGCCACGCTCTTTCAGGGTATTCACTATCTGGCTCGACACCGCCACCCCGCGGATCGCTTCGATCTCGGCCCGGGTGATGGGTTGGCGATAGGCGATCAGGGTCAGCGTCTCCATCACGGCGCGCGAATAGCGCGGCGCCCGCTCGCTCCAGAGCCGCGAGAGCTCTTCGGCATACTCCTGACGCGCCTGAAAGCGCCAGCCGGAGGCGACCTCCTTGAGCTCGACGCCTCGCGAGCTGTAATCTTGCCTGATCTCGGCCAACAGCAGCTGAACATAGCGACTGGTCACCGGATAATCGGCCAGCACGCTGCTTTTCAGTTCGCTGACATTGAGCGGGCGACCGGCCACAAACAGCGCCGCTTCGATCAAGGTCTTGAGTCGTTCAGTGGGCAGCGCCACGGTTGCCCTCCTCGCTCTGCTCGGCCAATGCGAAATGCACTGTGACCCAGGGGTTCTGGCTGCAGCGAAACAGACGGGATGCACGCTCAGTGGGTCTGTTCACGTTTCTCATTCTCTTCTGCTTCTGCAGCCAATGCGAAATGGATTGGTCCGAGTGGTTCAGCCTGCAGGATCCAGATCAGTTGCTCCTTGCACAGCTCCAGCAGGGCCAGAAACGTCACCAGTACCCCCATACGCCCCTCTTCGGCGCGCAGCACCTGCTCAAGGCGCAGGGTCTGCCCCAGCGTGAGCATGGCGAGGATCTCCGCCATGCGCACCCGGGTCGGGATCTGTTCGCGGCGGATCTGGTGATGTTCGAAATGAGTCGCGCGTTTTACCACACTTTGCATGTAAAGGGCGAGCTCAACCAGCGAAACATCGGGCGCCAGTGGCTTGAGGGCGCCAAAATCGGGGGGCAAGGCGGCTGCGATATAAATCTCCCGCTCCACCCGTGGCAGCTCATTGACCCTCTCTGCACCTACCTTGTAGCGCTCGTACTCCTGCAGACGGCGGATCAGGGTCACCCGCGGGTCTTCTCCCTCATCTTCATCCTCCAGCTCCGGTGCCTTGGGCAGCAGCAGACGGGATTTGATCTCCGCCAGCCAGGCCGCCATCAGCAGATATTCAGCTGCCAGCTCAAGGTTGAGCCCCTGCATCAGCTCCACGTACTCCATGTACTGGGCTGTGATCTGCAGGATCGGCAGGTTGAGAATATCGAGCTGCTGGCGCCGGATCAGATAGAGCAGCAGATCGAGCGGCCCCTCAAAGGTATCGAGGAACACCTCCAGCGCATCGGGCGGGATGAACAGGTCCTGGGGCAGCTCGTGATAGGGCTGCCCCAGGACTTTCGCGATGGGTAGCGCGGCGCCAGTCCCCGTCTCGGCGGAAGGAACTGTCACCGGTTCAGCGACATCACTCAAACGGGGTCGGGTCTCCGGCACCGCGACGACGCAATACCGGCTCGTCGTCAGAGAAATCGACCACGGTCGTGGGCTGCTCGCCCAGATAACCGCCGTTGACCACCAGATCGATCTGCTTGCCCAGCTTGTCGAAGATCTCTTCCGGGTCAAACTCGGCCATCTCGGAGTCCGGCAGGATCAATGTGGTGGAGAGCAACGGCTCGCCGAGGGCTTCCAGCAGTGCCTGGGCAATCTTGTTGTCCGGCACCCGGATGCCGATGCTCTTTTTCTTCTCGTTCATCAGGCGGCGCGGCACCTCTTTGGTCGCCTTGAAGATGAAGGTGTAGGCGCCCGGGGTGTTGTTCTTGATCAGGCGAAATGCGCTGTTGTCGACCTTGGCGTAGGTGGAGATCTCGGAGAGATCGCGGCACACCAGGGTGAAGTCGTGGTTAGCGTCGAGACGACGGATGCGGCAGATGCGCTCCAGCGCGCCCTTGTCACCCATCTGGCAACCCAGCGCATAACCGGAGTCGGTCGGATAGACGATAACGCCGCCGTTCTGGATGATCTGTACCGCCTGACCGATCAGTCGGGCCTGGGGGTTTTCAGGATGTACGTAAAAATGCTGACTCATAGCTTGTTCTCGCAATGGGGGCAGCAATACCTGCCCGCTCGTATGGTCACGGATCAAAGATCCATGACACTACCTTAACCTGTTTGTGGCCGCTTCGCTGGCGCCGTTACCGGCTCGCCAGCAGCTCGGCATGTTGTTCGGTGGTGAGCCCAAAGTGACCGGGATAGGCCAGCCACACTATGGGAATCCCCTCTTGCCCGGTTTGTTCCCTATTTCGCTGGCGCCGTTAGCGACTCGCCAGCAGCTCTGCATGTTGCTCGGTGGTGAGCCCAAAGTGACCGGGATAGGCCAACCAGACTGGCATGCCTTCCTTTGGCAACCAGAGGTGGCGGCCCAGCTCGGTCCAGTTGGAGGGGAAGTGAAAATCCGATCCCACCGAGATATAGAGGTCGTGATCCTTGGCCCACTGGCCCAGATTGGCCCGCTCCTGCGGGCTCTGTTGGGGCAATGACACCTCCATGGCATCCCCACCGGCCGCCTTGAAGGCCACCAGCAGCCGCTTGATCCACTTGGCGGTGAGATCGTAACGGCTGGGGTGGGCCAGCACCGCCAGCCCACCGGCGGCGTGAATGGCAGCGATGGCTTCACTCATCTCGGGCCACTCGGCCGGGGCATACCCTTTATTGCCACGGCTCAGGTACTTTTTGAATACCTTCTGCATGTTGTCGGCTACCCCGCGAGCCACCAGCACCCGAGCAAAGTGGGCGCGGGTCACGGCGGCGTCACCGGCAAGCTGTTTGGCCTCTTCATAGGTGCCGGGGATGAGGCACTTCTCCAGACGACGCCCGATTTCCAGCGCGCGCGCCTCACGACGGGCCAGCTGACCGGCCAGAAAGTCGGTCAGCTGCGGATTTTTTTCATCCACCCCCAGCGCCACGATATGAATTTCGTGGTGCTCCCAGCCGGTGGAGATCTCGACCCCGCTCACCAGTCGCAGCGGCAGTTGCTCGGCGTCGATGGTGCGGCGCACCTCATCAAGCCCGGCGAGGGTGTCGTGGTCAGTAACTGCTAACACCTCGACCTGTTTCTCGGCGGCGCGGCGCACCAGTTCGGCTGGGCTCAGCACCCCGTCGGAGGCAGTGGTATGGCAGTGAAGATCGAATCTCATCAGGTTATTCCGCTCTCGTGGTCAGGTCACCATTCATGGCAAATCGGTGAAAGAAGGCTAAAAAGCGACTTGACTTGGCCGCGGCTTTATCGTTTTCTGTAGGCACTTCATTGCAAACATCTTTTTACAGGACTTTATCATGCAAACGACTTCCATCCTGACCATCTGGTGGTGGCACACTCCCTGACATGCGGGCGTGTGGTCGTTGCTGTACCTGTAATCTGACAGCAAATTAAGAACCCAAAGAAAAAGCCCGCTGACCCCAGCGGGCTTTTTTATTATCCGGCAAATGGACCTGTGATGAAACCGAGAATTCAGACAAGCAAGCTGACCTGGCGATGGCGCCCCTGAACCAGCCACCCCGGACCAATTAAATTTCTAAGGAATTCAACGTCATGAACATCGGTAAACAGCATCACACGCAAGGGAACGCACTATGACAGCCACACATCGCCTTCCTCTGGGTGAATTCGATACCCTCAAGCTCAACGCCCCCTATGTGGCCGATCCGCTGGCGCTCTATACCCGCCTCTGTCAGGGTCGCCCCAACAACCTGCTGCTGGAATCGGTGGAGATCGACTCCAAGGCGGGCAAGCAGAGCCTGCTGCTGGTCGACGCCTGCCTGCGCATCGAGTGCCGTGGTCGCACCGTGCGGGTTCGTAGCCTGAACGACAACGGTGCCCAGTTGCAAAGCCTGCTGGCCGAGCGGCTGCCTGCGGTGGTGGCCCGCTCGCTGGTAGATGGCGAGCTGCAGCTCGACTTCCCGGCCTCCGATCGGGAGCTGGACGAAGATTCCCGCCTCAAGGGGAGCAGCGTGCTGGACGTGCTGCGCACCCTGCAGCGGGAGCTCGATTGCCAATTGGGTAAAGAAGCCCTCTTTATGGCGGGCAGCTTCGCCTATGACCTCATCGCCTCTTTTGAAGATCTGCCTGAAGTGCCGGAGGGGAGCAACGACTGCCCCGACTACTGCTTCTATGTGGCCGAAACCCTGATCACCATCGACCATATCGAACGCTCTACCCAACTGCTGGCCTGCATCTTTGGCGGCGACAGCGACGAGAGCCATGTGGATGACAGATATACCCGCCTGAGCGAACGGCTCACCGACTTCAACCTGATTTGCCAGCAACCCCTGAGCGCCGAGCTGACCACCCAGCCCCTGACCGGTGGCATGAGCGTGGACAAGAGCGACAAGCAGTTCTGTGCCGAGGTGGAGAAGCTCAAGGGCTTTATCCGCCGTGGCGACATCTTTCAGGTGGTGCCGTCCCGCTGCTTCTCCCTGCCCTGCCCAAGCCCCCTAGCCGCCTATCGCCGCCTCAAGCAGACCAACCCCAGCCCCTACATGTTCTACGTGCAGGATGAGGGCTTCACCCTGTTTGGCGCCTCGCCGGAAAGCGCGGTGAAATTCTGCGCCGCCAGCCGCGATGTGGAGATGTACCCCATCGCCGGTACCCGCCGCCGCGGCTTCAACCCCGATGGCAGCATCAACCGGGATCTCGACGGCCGCATCGAGCTGGAACTGCGTCAGGACGAGAAAGAGGTAGCCGAGCACCTGATGCTGGTAGATCTGGGCCGCAACGACATCGCCCGCATCTCGGAGCCGGGTACCCGTTACGTCAAGGAGCTGCTGAAAGTAGATCGCTACAGCCACGTGATGCATCTGGTCTCCAAGGTGGTCGGCACCTTGCGTTCCGACCTTGACGCCCTGCACGCCTATCAGGCCTGCATGAACATGGGCACCCTCACCGGCGCCCCCAAGATCCGCGCCAGCGAGCTTATTCGCATGGTTGAAGGCAAGCGCCGCGGCAGCTACGGCGGCGCGGTCGGCTACATCAACGGCGCCGGCGAGATGGATACCTGTATCGTCATTCGCTCCGCTTTCGTTAAAGATGGCGTGGCCCATGTGCAGGCCGGTGCCGGGGTGGTCTATGACTCCAAACCCCAGGCCGAAGCGGACGAAACCCGCGCCAAGGCGGCGGCCGTGCTGGCCGCCATAGCCGCCAGCCATGGCACCTCCCTGCAAGCCCTGAGCGCCCAGCAGGAGCAACATAAGGACGTGAGCCATGACTAACATCTTCCTGCTCGATAACTTCGACTCGTTTACCTACAACCTCGTCGATCAGTTCCGCTCCCTCGGCTATCCGGTACGGATCTACCGCAACAGCCTGCCGGCGAGCCGCATCATGAGCGAAATCGCCGCCTGCGAAGGGGATGCCGTGCTGGTTCTCTCGCCGGGCCCGGGCGCCCCCCATGAAGCGGGTTGCCTGATTGATCTGATCAAACTGGCCCGCGGTCAGGTGCCCATCCTCGGTATCTGCCTCGGTCATCAGGCCCTGTGCGAAGCCTACGGCGGCACCGTCGGCGCGGCGGGCGAAATCGTCCACGGCAAGCGCTCCCTGATTGAGCACAACGGCCACGGCGCCTTCGCCGGTCTGCCGAGCCCGCTGCCGGTGGCCCGCTACCACTCGCTGGTCGCTACCTATGTACCGGAAGAGCTGACGGTGATTGCCCACTATCAGGGCATGCCCATGGCCATCGAGCAGCAGGATGAGCGGGTGCTGGGTTTCCAGTTCCACCCGGAATCCATCATGACTTCGGAAGGGGCCCGTCTGCTGACTCAGGCGCTCGCCCATATCACCCGTCCAGAAAGCAGCGTGCGTTAAGGTAAGGAGACCAACATGCATCAACATCTCAACACCCTCTATCAGGGTCAGTCTCTGAGCCGTGAAAGTACCCGCGATGCCTTCGGCCAGGTGGTACGTGGCGAAGTGGACCCCATCGTGCTCGCAAGCCTGCTGACTGCCCTCAAGATCAAGGGGGAGACCCCGGAGGAGATCGCCGGTGCCGCCGAGGCTCTCTTGGCGGAAGCGCGCGACTTCCCGCGTCCGGACTATGAATTTTGCGACATCGTCGGCACCGGTGGCGATGGCCTCAACACCATCAACGTCTCCACCACCTCGGCACTGGTCGCCGCCGCCTGCGGCCTGAAAGTGGCCAAGCATGGCAACCGCTCGGTCTCGAGCAAGTCGGGCTCAAGCGATCTGCTGGACAAAATGGGCATCAAGCTCGACATGAGCCCGGCGCAGGCGCGCCGCTGCCTGGATGAGCTCGGCATCTGCTTCCTGTTCGCCCCCCAGTACCACGCCGGGGTGCGCCACGCCATGCCGGTGCGTCAGGCCCTAAAAACCCGCACCCTGTTCAATGTGCTGGGGCCGCTCATCAACCCCGCTCGCCCCACCTATCAGCTGATGGGGGTCTATGCCCCCGAGCTGGTGCGTCCCATCGCAGAAACCCTGCTGGCACTGGGGCTGAAAACCGGTATGGTGGTTCACGGCGCCGGGCTGGATGAGATTGCCATCCACGGCCCGACCCAGGTGGCCCAGATCCGTGACGGCGAGATCCGCGAGTTTCTGATCACCCCGGCTGACTTTGGCCTGGAGACCTATCCGGTCAGCGCCATTCAGGGTGGTGAGCCTGAAGAGAACCGCGCCATCACCGCCGCCATTCTGGAAGGACGTGGCACCCCGGCCCACAACGCAGCCATTGCCGCCAATGTGGCACCGCTGCTGCTGATGGCGGGCAAGGCGAAAGATCTCAAGAGCGCGGCGGCCGAGGTGCTGGCAGTGCTGGCGAGCGGCAAGGCAGCGGATCTGGCCGCTCAGCTGGCTACTCTGAGCCATCAGGAAGCGGGTCATCAGGAGGCATGATGTCAGCCACCACGTTGCACAGCAGTCATTCAGAACGCCCACAGGGCAAGAGCCAGTTTCGCAAGGATAACGAGATGTCAGACCTTATCGCCCCCCATGCTTTTCTGAACATGGCCTCCATTAGCCAGACCATTCTCGGCAAAATCGTGGCGGCCAAACAGGAGTGGGTTACCGCCCGCAAACTGGCCCAGCCGCTGGAGAGCTTCCAGAGCGCGCTGACCCCAAGCGATCGGGATTTCGTAGGCGCCCTCAAGGCGGGCTCCACCCGCTTTATTCTGGAGTGCAAGAAGGCCTCTCCCTCCAAGGGCTTGATCCGCGACGATTTCAGCCCGGAGGCGATCGCCGATATCTATGGCAAATACGCCACCGCCATCTCGGTGCTGACCGACGAGAAGTTCTTTCAGGGGGATTTCGCCTTTTTGCCGCGGGTGCGCAGCCGCGTATCGCAGCCGGTGCTCTGCAAGGATTTCATGATTGACCCCTATCAGGTCTATCTGGCCCGCCACTATCAGGCGGACGCCATCCTGCTGATGCTCTCGGTGCTCACCGACGAAGGCTATCGTGCCCTGTTCGCGGTCGCCAAAGAGCTGGGCCTTGGCGTGCTCACCGAGGTGAGCAACGAGGAGGAGCTGACCCGCGCCATCGCGCTGGGGGCACCGGTGATTGGCATCAATAACCGGGATCTGCGCGACTTGAGCGTCGATCTGAACCGCACCAAACAGCTGGCCAAAGACATTCCAAGCGATCGGGTAGTGATCAGCGAGTCCGGAATCAACCACCGCGCTCAGGTGGCGGATCTGCGCCACCACGCCAAGGGCTTTCTGGTGGGCTCATCCCTGATGGCCGAGCCGGATCTGGAAGCGGCTGTGCGCAAGCTGGTACTGGGCCAGAACAAGGTATGCGGCCTCACCCGCGCCGAAGATGCCGCCGCCGCCCATCAGGCGGGTGCGGTATTTGGCGGTCTTATCTTTGTGGCGAAAAGCCCGCGCTATGTGGACATCCCCGCCGCCCGCGCCGTGATGGCGGGTGCGCCGCTCGCCTATGTCGGGGTATTTCGCAACGCCCAGCCCGCCACCATCGCCAAGACAGTGGATGCGCTGGGGCTCGCCGCAGTCCAGCTGCATGGGGATGAGGATGCTGCCTATATCGAGGAACTGCGTCCGCTGCTGCCCGCTGGCTGCCAGATCTGGAAAGCCGTAGGCGTCTCTCTCGGCAAAGAAAGCGGCGAGCCCCTGCCCGCCCTCGACTACCCGGCCGATCGCCTGCTTCTCGATACCAAAGTCGGCAGCCAGAGCGGCGGCACCGGTCAGGCGTTCGACTGGGCCCTGTTGGCCACGCTCGATAAAGCCAAGCTGATGCTGGCGGGCGGCCTCAATCCCGACAACGCCCTGCTGGCGGCACAAGTGGGCTGCCTCGGCCTTGATTTCAACTCCGGGGTGGAGAGTGCCCCGGGCCAGAAGGATGCGCACAAGATTGCAGCCGCCTTCGGCGCACTGCGCAACCTGTAACGCAACCCTTTTCGATGTTTCGATTTAGCTAATACAAGGAAGAAACCATGACCCTGCTCAACCCGTTTTTTGGTGAATTTGGCGGCATGTACGTGCCCCAGATCCTCATCCCGGCCCTGCTCCAGCTGGAGAAGGCCTTCGTCGATGCCAAGGATGATCCGGCCTTTATCGCCGAATTTCAGTCCCTGCTGACCGAGTATGCCGGTCGCCCGACTCCGCTCACCCTGACCCGCAATCTGACCAAGGGCACCAAGACCCGCCTCTATCTGAAGCGCGAAGATCTGCTGCACGGCGGCGCCCACAAGACCAACCAGGTGCTGGGTCAGGCGCTGCTGGCCAAGCGGATGGGCAAGAGCGAGATCATCGCCGAGACCGGCGCCGGTCAACACGGTGTGGCCACCGCACTGGCCTGCGCCCTGCTCGGCCTCAAGTGCCGGGTCTATATGGGCGCCAAGGATTGCGAGCGCCAGAAACCGAACGTATTTCGCATGAAGCTGATGGGCGCCACCGTCATTCCGGTGCACTCCGGCTCCAGTACCCTCAAAGATGCCTGCAACGAGGCGCTGCGCGACTGGGCTGCCAACTACGAGTCGGCCCACTACCTGCTGGGTACCGCCGCCGGCCCGCACCCCTTCCCCACCATCGTGCGGGAGTTCCAGAAGATGATCGGCGAAGAGGCCAAGGCCCAGTGCTTCGAGAAAGAGGAGCGGCTGCCCGATGCGGTGATCGCCTGTGTCGGCGGCGGGTCGAACGCCATCGGCATGTTTGCCGACTTTATCGATGAGCCGTCGGTGCGCCTCATCGGCGTCGAGCCAGGTGGTCACGGCATCGAGAGCGGCGAGCACGGCGCGCCGCTCGGTCACGGCAGCAAGGGGGTCTTCTTTGGCATGCACTCCTACCTGATGCAGGACAATCAGGGCCAAATTCAGGAGTCCTACTCCGTCTCGGCGGGGCTCGACTTCCCCTCCGTCGGCCCGCAGCACGCCCATCTGGCCGCCATCGGCCGCGCCGAGTACCCCTCGGTGACCGACAAGGAGGCGCTGGAAGCCTTCCAGGAGCTGGCCAAATCCGAAGGGATCATACCGGCGCTAGAGTCATCCCACGCGCTGGCCCACGCCCTCAAGATGGCCCGCAGTGAACCGGAGAAAGAGCAGGTGCTCATCGTCAACCTCTCCGGCCGTGGCGACAAAGATATCTTCACCGTCGCTGACATTTTCGAGAAAGAAGGAACCTTGTCATGAACCGTTACGCACAACTATTCTCCCGTCTGGATGAAGCCAATCAGGGCGCCTTTGTGCCGTTCGTGATGCTGGGTGACCCGACTCCCGAATTGTCGCTGGCCATCGTCGATGCGCTGGTCGCAGGGGGCGCCGATGCCCTCGAGCTCGGCATTCCCTTCTCCGATCCGGTAGCGGACGGCCCAACTATTCAGGGCGCCGCCCTGCGCGCCTTTGCCAGCCACACCACCCCGGACGACTGCTTCGAGCTGCTTGGCCGCATCCGCGCCAAGTACCCGCAGCTGCCGATTGGCCTGCTGGTCTACGCCAACCTGGTCTATGTGCGCAAAATTGACGGCTTCTACGAGAAGTGCCAGCAGGCGGGCGTGGACTCCGTGCTGGTCGCCGACGTGCCGGTGCAGATGTGCGCCCCCTACAAGGCGGCCGCCGACAAGTTTGGCATCGACAGCATCTTTATCGCCCCGCCCAATGGCGACGCCGAGACCCTGAAACAGGTGGCGGAGCTCGGCAATGGTTACACCTATCTGGTGAGCCGCGCCGGCGTCACCGGTGCCGAGACCAAGGCCGGCATGCCGGTGGAAGGTCTCATCAATACCCTGCGCGAGTTCAACGCCCCGCCCGCCCTGCTCGGCTTTGGCATCAGCGAACCGGCTCAGGTGCGTGAGGCCATCGCCGCTGGCGCCGCCGGTGCCATCTCCGGCTCCGCCGTGGTGAAGATCATCGAGACCCACCACCAGAACCCGGAGCATATGCTCACTCGTTTGAAAGAGTTTGTGGAAGGGATGAAGGCCGCGACCAATCGATAAGGTTGGAAATAGGGTCAGATGGTTGTGACCCTGAATGGCCAATGGCATGACCGCGTAACTGCATCACTGCATCACTGCATCAAAGGGAGCCTGACCGGCTCCCTTTCTTTTTGTCGCTTGTCCCCGCTTGCGGCTCCCGGCATGTTGCTCCCCTCTCCCTCTGGGAGAGGGTTAGGGAAGGTGCGAACAAGTCCCTGATATGAGATCATGTTTGTCATCTGGAGCCATGAAAAAGGGTTCATCATGAGT
>NZ_JAPDCL010000038.1:0-21582 GCF_027706025.1 Aeromonas sp. Y311-2
TTGGAGCGGGAAACGAGACTCGAACTCGCGACCCCGACCTTGGCAAGGTCGTGCTCTACCAACTGAGCTATTCCCGCGTTACTGCTTTCGTGCCAGTTGCCTGACAACGAGGCGCATTATACGTACCACGAGCGCCAGCACAACCCCTTTTTCGCAATTAAAGCCCTGATGCAGACTGTTTGCTCAGGGTTTAAACGCCTTGCTGCATTTTTCTCCAGCCAGCTGTGACCCACCAAGCGAATTTGGGATAAAGTCGTTGAAATGATTACGCTTTCGTTCGAGACTTGTTCGGCTTAATAACCGGATTCTCAATTGAAAATCACAAGATGAAATGGATCTTCACGCTTCGTGGGCTCAGGCCGCAGTTAATGCTGGCTTTTTTCATGTTGGGCATGGTGCCCTTTTTGGTCATCACCCTTTTCTTCCTATACAGCCACGGCAAGGATCTCACCACCCAGACCTCCAACCATCTGGTCTCCGTTCGTAATATCAAGAAGAGTCAGCTCGAGGATTACTTCAACAACCTCAAAGAGCAGATCATCAACTTCTCCCAGCAGGATTTTGCCGGCAACAGTATCGGCCGTTTCTATGGCTTTACCGGCGCCTTCGAGAAGTTGGGCACCACACCGCAGGAGGCCCGCAGCCGTGCCCAGGCCCGCTATCTGCCCGGTTCCTGGGATCAACTGCGCAAACCGGACAGCCAAGTAGAGATCGAACCCTCCATCACGGCGCTTATCCTCGCCGACGAGATGTATGGCCGGGTGCACCAGCGCTTTCATCGCGGCTATGCCGACATGGTGCGCAAGTCCAACTACAGCGACATCTTTCTGGTGGACCTCAACGGTGATGTGGTCTATTCGGTCACCAAGCACCCTAACTTTGCCACCAATCTGCTCTCCGGCCCCTACCAGGGCAGTGGCTTGGGCCAGACCTTCGCCAAGATCAAACGCCGCCTTGATGGCGGCCAGAAGCCGCAGCAGATCTTCGAATTCACCGATTTTGGCCGCAACGAGCTGACCGGGCAGGTGGTCGCCTACATGGCGGCCCCCGTGATGCAATACGACTATGTGCGCGGGGTGGTGATTTTCGAGCTGCTGCCGGACAAGCTCAACCAGATCATGGCGGAGCGGGAGGGGCTGGGCGAGACCGGCGAGACCATCCTCATCGGCCCTGACAAGCGGATGCGCGCCGATGCCTGGCTGGCGCCGGAGTTCAGCGTCGAGAACAGCTTCAGCCCTAACTTCCGGCAGCTGCAAACACCCCTCATCACCAAGACGCTCTCCGGCGAGCAGGGGGTCGGGCTGTTCCACTCCTATCAGGATGACGAGGTGCTGGCCGCCTACACCCAGGTGAAGGTGTTCGATACCGAGTGGGCCTTTATCGCCGAGATCTCCACCCGGGAAGCCTATGCCCCGATCCGCCAGCTGGAAACTCTGGTAATTGTGCTGGGCGCGGGTTCGGTACTGCTGCTGATCCTCTTCTCCCGCTGGCTCTCCCACTCCATCACGGCGCCGCTGCGCTCCCTGACCGAAGCGGCCGAGCAGGTGGCCGACGGCGCGCTGGATCACCCCATCGCCATCGAGCGCACCGGCGATGATATCGACCGGCTGGCCGAGGCGTTTCGCCATATGCAGCGCTCGGTGAAGGACAAGATCGAACTGATCGAACAGCAGACCCAGGAGCTGCAACAGCAGGTCAAGCTGACCCACAAGCAGAACCTCAGCCTGCAGCAGGCGGACAAGCTCAAGGATGAACTGCTGGCCAACACCTCCCACGAGCTGCGCACCCCCATTCACGGTATCAAGGGGATGGCCGAGTCGATGCTCGCCAGTCAGCAGGATTTGACCGAAGGGCAGCAAAAGCAGCTCGGCCTCATCATCAAGAGCGCCGACGGCTTGGCTCGTCTGGTGGATGATCTGCTGGACTACCATCAGATGCGCTACGGCCAGCTGGAGATCCACTCCCAGCCCGTCTCATCAAAAGGAGTGATCCGGCTGGTACTGGATCTCTGCCAGCATCTGGTGCAGGCCAAACCCCTCACTCTGGTGGATATCAGCCCGGCCGAACTGCCGCCGGTGCTGGCCGACGAGCAGCGGCTCGAACAGGTGCTCTACAACCTGGTGGGCAACGCCATCAAGTACACACCGCAGGGCAAGGTGGTGCTCAGCGCCATCGTCGAGAACAACTTCCTGCGCATCAAGGTCACCGACACCGGCATCGGCATCGCCCCCGACCATCTGGAACATATCTTCGAGCCGCTGGTGCAGATGAGCCCGGAGGTAAGCAAACAGGGGGCCGGCCTTGGCCTCTCCATCACCCGCCAGCTGGTGCACCTGATGGGGGGCGAGCTGTTTGTCGAGAGCGAGCCGAGCGTTGGCTCTACCTTCGCCTTTACCCTGCCCCTTGCCACCGGCAAAGCGGCCAATCTGACTCTCGACAGCCGCCAGATCGAGCATCAGCTGGTGCGCCAGCAACCGCTGATCCTGCCGGACTGGGAGAGCGACGATCTGCCCCCTCCCCCCGAGGATGCGCCGCTCATTCTGGTGGTGGATGACGAGCCCATCAACCTGCACATCCTGCGCCATCTGCTGCAGCCCTGCGGCTACCGCATCCTGCCCAGCAGTGACGGCCACGATGCGCTGGCCAAGCTGGCCGATGAGCCGGTGGACCTCATCCTGCTCGATGTGATGATGCCGACCCTCTCCGGTTTTGACGTCTGCCGTCGCCTGCGCCAGCAACACCCGAAAGATATGCTGCCGGTGCTGCTGCTCACCGCCCTCAACCAGCCCAAGGATATCGAGGAGGGCTTCGGGGCCGGTGCCAACGACTATCTGGTCAAACCCTTCTGCAAGGAGGAGCTGTTTGCCCGGGTCAAGGCACTGCTGGAAGCCAAGGCCGGACGCGCCTCGCTGGTAGAGAACCGGCTATTGAAGCAGGAGATCGAACATCGCCTCACCCTGCAGGATCGACTGCATCAGGATCAGCAGCGCCTGCTGGCCCTGCTCGGCGAAGGGGCCGACCCCATGATCTTTATCGACGAGCAGGGCACAGTGCTGTTTGCCTCCCGGGTGATGGCACGCCTGCTGGGGCAGGAGCCGGAAGCCATGGAGGGGCAGCCCCTCAATGAGTGGCTCGCCACCCCGCTGCAACAGCAGTGGCCCGACCTTGCCAGCGAGCGGGAACACAATCTGGAGTTTCTGGTGGCCGGGCAAAAAGATGTACTCAACGCCCGTGCCCTGCCCATCGCGCTCGGAGGACAGGCCGCTTTCGCCCTCACTCTGAGTACCGAGCTGCGTCAGGATGAGAACCGGGTAATGGCGCTGGAGAACGCCCTCAAGAACCTCTCGCGACAAGCCATCATCGAAGATGAACAGCTGCTGGGCGAGCTGAGCCGCCTGGGTGGCGAGTTCCGTTCGCTGGCCGACGACCTCATTCGCCAGCAGGATGACGAGCCGCTGCGCCGGGCGCTGGTAGAGACCATGCAGCTCACCCTGGATGCCTGGCAGCAGGGCACCGGCAAGGGCAAAATCGTGCTGGCCGAGAAGAGCAAGCTATGGCGCGTCTACATGGACAGATCCAGCCCGCAGACCCGCACCCTCGACAAATACCTGAGTCTGGACACCCTGCCCAAGTCGCCACGCTGGAAGACGGTCGTGGCCACCACCGAGTATGTGCTGGGCCACTGCCCGCTCAATGACCACCAGCGCCAGCAGTTGCAGCACAGCGCCCAGACCCTGCGTCAACTCGCCAACCGCAAACCGTGACACGGCGCCCTAAACGGGCGCCGGATCACAATTGGCAATCTGGTTTCTTTTTATGCAAAACAAAGCCCCGCACAACCCCGAAACCGAGAGCAGATCCAATTCACAAATTTGTCATATACGCCATTTTCACAGCCACTTTTTACGCGAAAGCAAATAACGCAAACCAATGATTTTAAACATATAAAAATCGATTTTGACGAGATTGACGTAACACCGTCAATTTTTACGAAAACAACGAAATCAATAGTTGTTGTTTTCCTGTTAATTCTGGTTTGCTTAGGGCGTTGGAAAACAGAACGACAAAGGTTAGACACCTGACCAACACAGAGGGCCGATTTCATCAGCATGCGAAACCGGTGCTCACACAAAACAAGGCGAACCCTCGGGAATGCCAAAAAATAAGAAAGGAAAACATATGCTTGCCAAAGTATCCAAAATCTCTACCGCTGTAATGCTGGGAACCATGATGCTTGCCGGTGCCGCCGGTAACGCCATGGCCGCAGAAAACAAAACCGTGCTGACCATGGTTGCACAGCAGGAAACCGCCTGGGTCAAGAACTTCAACCCCTTCCTGCAAGCGGGCTTGCTGCACACCACCCGTCACTTCATCTATGAACCGCTGGTGATCTTCAACGATATGCAAGGGGGCAAACCCGTCTATCGTCTGGCCACCAACTATGCGTTCAGCGATGACCTGAAATCCGTCACCTTCGATCTGCGTGACGGCGTGAAGTGGTCTGACGGCGAAGCCTTTGATGCCGATGACATCATCTTCTCCTTCAATCTGGTCAAGGCCAACAAGGCGCTGGATGAGCGCTCAATCTGGACCCAGATCAAAAGCGTCGAGAAGCTGGCCCCCCACAAGGTCAAATTCGACCTGACCGAGGTCAACACCAACGTGGTGAATGATCTGGTGCTGGTACCTATCGTGCCGGAGCATCAGTGGAAATCGGTGAAAGATCCGGTTGCCTTCACCAACGACAAGCCGGTTGGTACTGGCCCCTTCACCGAAGTGGACAACTTCTCCGCCCAGCTCTATACCCAGTGCCGCAACCCGCACTACTGGGATAACGCCAACCTCGCCATCGACTGTCTGCGTATGCCGCAGATGGCCACCAACGACCAGGTGCTGGCTGCTGTCATGAAGGGTGACATCGACTGGTTCGGCTCCTTCGTGCCGGATATCGAGCGCCTCTACGTCGGCAACGATCCGAAGAACAACAAATACTGGTTCCCGGCCTCTGGTACCGTGGCGTTCAACGTCAACTTCCAGACCAAGAACCCGGGCAATAACGAAGCCTTCAACGATATCAACTTCCGCCGCGCCTTCTCCATGGCGATGGACCGCCAGTCCATGGTGGATATCGCGGGCTACGGCTACCCCACCGTCAACGAGTACCCGTCAGGTCTGGGCAAAGCCTTTGACTCCTGGAACAACCCGGAAGTGGACAAGAAGTACGGCAAGTACAACAAGTTCGATCTGGAAGGGGCCAAGGCCCTGCTGAAAGAGGCAGGCTACAAGGATTGTGACGGCGACAAGTTCCTCGACACCCCGAGCTGCAAAAAGATCGAGTTCAAGGTACTGGTACCGAATGGCTGGACCGACTGGGTCAACACAGTTCAGATTGGTGTAGAAGGGCTGCAGGCGCTGGGTCTGAACGCCAAGACCGCGACCCCGGAAGCGACCGTCTGGACCGAGAACCTGATCACTGGTGACTTCGACGTCGCCCTGCAGGGTTACTTTGCCGGTGCCAACCCGCACAAGTACTTCGAGACTGCGTTCCACTCCCGCAACATGGGTGACCGTGGCAACCGCTTCGCCGCGCCCCGTTACAAGGATCCCGAACTCGACAAGCTGATCGATGACTTCACCCAGACCGCCGATGCGGCCAAGCAGAAGGAGATCATGTTCGCCATCCAGGATCGTGTTGGTGCCAACCAGACCATCATTCCGGTCTTCAACAACCCGACCTGGTACGAGTACAGCACCAAGCGCTTCAACGGCTGGTTCAGTGCTGATAACCCGGTAGCCAAACCTCAGCTCCACCCGGACACCCCTGAGCGTCTGCTGCACGTGTTGTCCCTCAAGCCAAACAGCTAAACAATCCCGGCCCCCTGCGGGGGGCCATCTTCCCCGTTAACCCCTTTCTTGCCCGGCACCGCCGGGGTTGGGGTAGCTATACCCGACGCGGGGCAGACTTGCAGTAAAAGGTACTATCATGGGATTCATACTGAGACGCTTTTCCTTCTATCTGGTTGCCTTTCTGGTAGCCGCCACCATCAACTTCCTGTTACCCCGTGCCATGCCAGGGGATCCTGTCTCCGTGATGTTTGCCCGCGCTGGCGCCATGATGGAACCCGCCGCCCTGGAAGCCCTCAAAGCCACCTTCGGCTTTGTCGACGGCCCCATCGGCACCCAGTTTCTCACCTATGTGAAGAGTGTCTTCACCTGGGATCTCGGCACCTCGGTGCGCTTCTACCCGCAGCAGGTCTCTGACGTGCTGGGCCGTGCCATCGGCTGGACCCTGTTTCTGGTCGGCACCTCCACCATCCTGAGCTTCTCCATCGGTTCCATCGTCGGCATCTTCGCCGCCTGGTATCGCGGCGGCCGGATGGACAGCATTCTCTCCCCGCTCACCCTGGTGATGCAGGCCATTCCGCCGGTGGTGGTCTCCCTGCTCGCCCTGTTTCTGTTCGGGGTCAGCCTCGAGTGGCTGCCCATCGGCTACGCCTACAGCCCGGAGATCAAGGCTGACTGGGGCTGGGAGCACATCAAGAGCATCATGACCCACGCCATCATGCCGGTGCTGACTCTGGCCGTGGTACAGGTGGGGGGCTTTCTTATCACCATGCGCAACAACATGATCAACCTGCTGGGCGAGGATTACATCACCATGGCCAAGGCCAAGGGGCTCTCCAGCAACCGGGTGATCTTCAACTATGGCGCTCGCAACGCCATTCTGCCCAGCGTCACCGCCCTCTCCATGGCGCTCGGCTTCGTTATCGGTGGCTCTCTCATCACCGAGGTGATCTTCAACTATCCCGGCCTGGGCCTGACCCTCTATCAGGGCATTCTGGCCCGCGACTACCCGCTCATTCAGGGGCAGCTGCTCATCATGACCATCACCATGCTCAGCTTCAACTTCCTGGCCGACGTGCTCTACGTCTTCCTGGATCCCCGTCTGCGTACAGGAGGCAAATAAGATGCGTATGCCGACCATTCTCAAAATCCTGCTGGGCAACAAGAAGGCTGCCTGTGGCCTCGCCATCGTGGTTGCCTTCGTACTGATGGCCCTCTTTGCCCCCATTCTGGCCAGCAACGAGCCGACCAAACGGGTGGCTCGCCCGCACCAGCCGCCCAGTGCCGAGTTCGTGATGGGTTCCACCCGCATGGGCCACGATATCTGGGCCCAGTTCACCAACGGCGCCCGTATCTCACTGATGGTGGGCTTCAGCGCAGGCCTGCTGGTCTGCACCCTGGCCGTCGCCATCGGCATCACCGCCGGTTACTTCGGCGGTCTGGTGGATGAGTGCCTCACCTTCCTGATGAACGTGGTGCTGGTGATCCCCAACCTCCCCTTGCTACTGGTGCTGGCGAGCTTTATCGGGGAGGCGTCACCGGCGGTGATTGCCGTGATAATAGGGTTGACCTCGTGGGCCTATGGCGCGCGGGTCATCCGTGCCCAGACCCTGGCCCTGCGCGAGAAGGAGTTCGTCATCGCCGCCGAAGTGCTGGGCGAGCCGGCCTGGCGCATCATTCTGGTGGAGATCCTGCCCAACCTCATCTCCATCATCGGGGTGAGCTTTATCGGCTCCATCATCTACGCCATCGTCACCGAAGCGACCCTGGAGTTCCTGGGGCTTGGCGACCCGACCGTGGTGAGCTGGGGCATCATGCTCTACAACGCCCAGACTTCCAGCGCCATTCTGGTCGGCGCCTGGTGGGAGATCCTGGCTCCCTGCTTCGCCATCGCCACCCTGGGTGCCGGTCTGGCCCTGCTCAACTTCGCCATCGACGAGATTGCCAACCCGCAGCTGCGCTCCCACAAAGGGTTGAGCCGCTGGAAGAAACTTGCCACCCCGGTCGCAACACCACTCTCTGCCGCACAGGAGAAGACAGCATGAACAAGCATCCCCTGCTGTCAGTACGCAATCTTTGCGTCGACTACATCACCGAAAATGGCGACGTGCGCGCCGTCAACTCGGTGAGCTTCGATATCAGACAGGGCGAGATCTTCGGTCTCGCCGGTGAGTCGGGTTGCGGCAAATCCACCGTCGCCTTCTCGGTAGCCCGGCTGCACAAGCCGCCTGCCTACATCAGCGGTGGCGAGATCCTGTTCAAGGGGGAGAACATCCTCCACTACAACGACGAGCGGCTGCGCTCCTATCGCTGGCAACAGGTGTCGGTGGTGTTCCAGTCCGCCATGAACGCCCTGAACCCAGTGCTGCGGATGGAGGAGCAGTTCTGCGACGTGCTGCTGGCCCACAACCCCGGCCTGACCCGTTACGAGGCGATCAAGCGCGCCCAGGAGCTGCTCACCATCGTCGATATCCACCCGAGCCGGCTCAAGGACTACCCGCACCAGTTCTCCGGCGGCATGCGCCAGCGGCTAGTGATTGCCATCGCCATGGCGCTCAACCCCGAGCTGCTCATCATGGATGAGCCAACCACGGCGCTCGATGTGGTGGTACAACGGGAGATCCTGCAGAAGGTCTATGCCCTGAAAGAGAAGTTCAACTTCTCCATTCTGTTCATCACCCACGACCTCTCCCTGATGGTGGAGTTCTGCGATCGCATCGGCATCATGTATGCCGGTGAACTGGTGGAGGTCGCCCCCTCCAAGGCGATCCTGACCGCGCCGCTGCACCCCTATACCAGAGGGCTCGGCAACTCCTTCCCGCCCCTGCACGGGCCGAAGAAGGTGCTGGAAGGGATCCCGGGCACCCCGCTCAACCTGCTGGAGGTGCCGGTCGGCTGCCGCTTTCAGGCCCGCTGCGGCAAGGTGCACGATCGCTGCCGTCAGGAGTACACCAGATTGGCCGAGATCCGCCCCGGGCAACAGACCGCCTGCCACCTCTATGAAGAGCAGGGGCTGCAACAAGATTCCGTGATCTATCTGGACAAGGCCGCTGGCTGTTAAGGATGTCTGTCATGCAAATCGCCAAAACCGATGCACCCATCATCGAAGTCCAGCACCTCTACAAGGACTTCCCTATCAACTCCAATGCCATCAAGAGTGGCAAGATGCGGGCGCTCTCCGACATCACCTTCAACCTGCACCGGGGCCGCGCCCTGGCGGTGGTCGGGGAGTCGGGCTCCGGCAAGAGCACCATCGCCAAGATCATCGCCAAGATGTACAAGCTCAGTGCCGGGCGCATTCTCTATCGCGGCCACGATCTGGAGGAGTTCAACAAAGGCACCGCCCTGCTGGACTATCGCCAGAGCGTGCAGATGGTGTGGCAAGATCCGTTCGGTTCGCTCAACCCGACCCACACCATCTATCACCACATCGCCCGTCCCCTGCTGCTGCACAGCAAGGTGATCGACAAAAAAGAGCTGCCCGACATGGTCTACGCCCTGCTGGAAAAGGTCGGCCTGACCCCCGCCAAAGCGACGGCGGCCAAGTATCCGCACCAGCTCTCCGGCGGCCAGCGCCAGCGGGTCAACATCGCCCGCAATCTGGCGGTGGAGGCGGAGGTGGTGCTGGCGGACGAGCCGACTTCCATGCTCGACGTCTCCATTCGCATCGGCATCCTCAACCTGATGGAGCAGATGAAGAACGAGCTCGGCGTCTCCATGCTCTACATCACCCACGACATCGCCACCGCCCGCTATGTGGCGGAAGATCTGGCGGTGATGTATGTGGGGCACATGGTGGAGTGGGGCGAGGTGGACGAAATCCTGCACCACCCGCAGCACCCCTACACCCAGCTGCTCATCTCGGCGGTGCCCGACCCGGAGAAGAGTATCCACGCCGAGTTGGAAGGAGGCCGCAAGGGGGAGATCCCGCTCTGGACGCCGGAATCCTGCGGTTGCCCCTTTGCCGGGCGCTGCAATCAGGCGATGCCCCGCTGCAAGGAGGCGCTGCCCCCCATCACCAGGCTTGCCGACAACCACTTCGTGCGCTGCTATCTCTACGAGTGAAGGTGAGACTTAGATCGGCCGGACAACCCTGTCCGGCCATGCCTCGATACGGGGCGGCCACAGCCCCGTGATGTGCCTCACCGCCCGGCGGTGAACCACAGGAGTAATACCTTGATGGAACTCTTGATCAATCAGGTGGGCTACGAGTGCGACGGACACAAGGTCGCCCTGTTGCAAACCTCCCCCGCCTCTGATCTAGGCGGCTATGTCAGGCTGCAACGCCTTGATGATGGCCAGATCCTGTTTGAAACCCCGCTGCAACCGGCTGGCAGCGTCCCCGGCTGGCAGGGCCGCGCTTACTGGCGTGCCGACTTCTCCGCCTTCAAGGAGCCCGGCCACTATCGGCTGGAGGCGATCACTGCCCAAGGCATAGTCCGCTCGACCCGCTTTGCCATCGGCCAGGGTCTGCTGGCCAGCCGCTGTCTCTCCGATGTCATCCACTACTTCAAGGGCCAGCGCGCCAGCGGCACCTTCGATCGGGCCGACCGCAGCGCCCGCCTGTTTGGCACCGACCAGCACAAAGATGTGCACGGCGGCTGGTTCGATGCCAGCGGCGACATGAGCAAGTACCTGAGCCACCTCTCCTACGCCAACTACCTCAACCCCCAGCAGACCCCCATGGTGGTGTGGGCTCTGCTCAAGTGCCGGGAACTGCTGGCCCCACGCCGCGATATCGACGGGGTGAACCTCTGCAAGCGGCTCAATGACGAGGCGCTGCACGGCGCCGATTTCCTCTCCCGGATGCAGGATGAGTCGGGCTTCTTCTACATAACCCTGTTCGACAAGTGGAGCAAGGATCCCGCCCAGCGCGAGCTGTGCGCCTATGCCACCCAGCAGGGGCTCAAGTCTGCCAACTGGCAGGCGGGGTTCCGCCAAGGGGGCGGCATGGCCATCGCCGCGCTGGCCCGCGCCGCCCGCGAGAGCGTCAGCGGCGACTTCGATGCCAGCCGCTACGCCGAGGCGGCCAAACGCGGCTACCTGCATCTGCGTGAGCACAACCTTGCCTACCTTGATGACGGGGTCGAGAACATCATCGACGATTACTGCGCCCTGCTGGCAGCGGTGGAGCTGACCCGCACCTTCGGCAACGAGTGGCTGAATGAAGCGAGAGTCCGAGCCAGCAAGCTCTGCGCCCGCCAGCGCCCTCATCCTGAGCTGGGTCACTACTGGTCGGCCAACGAGGATGGCTCGCGCCCTTACTACCACGCCGCCGAGGCGGGTCTGCCGGTGCTGGCGCTGCTGGAATATCTGGGCATAGAGCCGGATCAGGAATACAAGGCCAGGGTACAAACCGTGGTGGAGCAGGCGCTGGCCGCCGAGCTGGCGCTCTGCGCCCGCGCGGGCAACCCCTTCTCCCTCGCCCGCCAATATGTCAAAGGGGTGGATGAAGCGCCGCGCGTCAGCTTCTTTATGCCCCACAACAACGAATCCGGTTACTGGTGGCAGGGGGAGAATGCCCGCCTCGCCTCTCTGGCGACCATGGCCTTTGCTGGCGCCCGCCACTTCCCCCGCCAGAGCCAGCCGCTGCTCACTTATGGCCAGCGCCAACTCGACTGGATCCTCGGGCAAAACCCCTTCAACGCCTGCATGCTGGCGGGCCACGGCATCAACAACCCCGCCTATACCGCCGGGTATCCCAATGCGCAGGGGGGCATCTGCAACGGCATCACCGCCGGATTCGATGACGAAAATGAGGTGGCCTTTATTCCGGAGGAGTACAAGGATCGGCTGGATCAGAACTGGCGCTGGGGCGAGCAGTGGATCCCCCACGCTGCCTGGTTTGCCCTGGCCATCAGCTGGCAGAGTGCGCAGAGTGATCGACATGAGCAGGGAGGTCGCCATGATTGAGTTCTGGGTCGGGGTCGACGGCGGGGGCACCCACACCCGCGCCCGCATTCGGGATCGGGCGGGCAAGCTGCTCGGCGAGGGGCGCGCGGCCGGCTCCAATCTGGAGCTGGGCATTCCCCATGCCCACGCCAATGTGCTGGCCGCCATCGCCAGCGCCCGCCTTGCCGCCGGGCTCGACATCGAGAGTGAACAGCAGATGGGGGTCGGACTGGCGCTCGCCTCTGCCGAGCTGGCCGACTGCTATCACGCCCTGCTCGAGATGCCCTTCCCCTTTGCCAGCGTCAGGCTCACCTCCGATGCCTTCGGTGCCTGCCTCGGTGCCTTTGGTGGCCGTGAGGGGGCCATTCTGATCGCCGGCACCGGCTCGGTGGGGCTGGTCTATCAGGAGGGGCAGATCCGCACCTGCTCCGGCCGCGGCTTCCCCATTTCAGATATAGGCAGCGGCGCCTGGCTGGGGCTGCGCGCCATCCAGCAATCCCTGCTCTGCCACGACGGCATTCTGCCCCCCAGCACCCTCGCCATCCGCTTGATGGATCGCTTCAAGCGGGATCAAGCCGAGGTGGTACGCTGGGCCGCCCGCGCCATTCCGGCGGACTATGGCCACTTTGCCCCCTGGGTGTTCGATGCCGCCAGCGATGGTGACGAGCTCGCCAACCAGCTGCTGGACGAAACTTGCGAACAACTGCGGATCCTGCTGGAGGGGATGACCCAGCTCGGTGCCAGACAGATCGCCCTGCTGGGGGGGATTGGTACCCGCCTCGCTCCCCGTCTCGGCCAGCTCAACCTGATCCCCCCCCAGGCAGATGCGCTCGATGGCGCCATCCTGTTTGCCCAATCAGAGGATTTTCCATGTCTACACCCCTGATCCACACCCAGGTCGCTCGACGTGACGGCGAGGATGTCTGGTTCACTTTCACCCTCTCCCGCATGCCTGATACCAAGTGGAAGCTGCACTTCTGTCTGGCTCGCCATATCGACCCCGACTCCTTGCAAGGGGGCGAGCTGGAGCGCCAGAGCGGCAGCTACAAGGTGATTGTCCCAAAAACTGGCAGCTGCGAGCTGCGCTTTTGCTGCCGCCAGACCCCCATCAAGAAGCTCTCCGACATGCCGCAGGGCTTCTTTCTCAGCCTGCCGGAGGCGACCACGGGTGCCCAGCTGCTGCCGGTGACGCTGGCTGCTCAGGATCTCGGACTGGAGAACCCGCCGGTAACCCGCCCCGATCTGCCGGATGTCGAGCCCCTGCCCGGTATAGTGCCGCAACCGGCCCATCTGGTACTGCTGGAGGGGAACTTCCGGCTGGCCGAGCGGGCTCATGTCAGCGCCCCCCGCGATGTGCCGAAATTGCTGGCCCACTTCAACGAACTCACATCGCTGGCGCTGGAGCAGGATCACGACGCAGAAATCAGGCTGACCGAGGCCAAACTTGCCCCCGAAGCCTACCAACTCACCATCACGCCGCAGGAGGTGGTGATTGCCGCCGCCGACGAAACGGGCTGGCGTCATGGGCTGGTGACGCTAGCCCAGTGGTATCTGCAACATGGGGAGAGCCTGCCCTGCGTCACGCTGGAGGATGCCCCGCGCTTTGGCTTTCGCGGCATTTTTCTCGACTGCGCCCGCCACTTCCATACCCCGGCCACCATCAAGCGCCTGCTCAAGCTGATGAGCCTCTACAAGTTCAACCGCTTCCACTGGCATCTGACCGATGACGAGGGGTGGCGACTCGAGATAAAGACCTTCCCGGCATTGACCGATGTGGGTGCCTGGCGCGGCCATAATCTGGCGATCGACCCCCAGCTCAGCGGCGGTGCCGAACCCTATGGCGGCTACTACACCCAGAGCGAGGTGAAGGAGCTGGTGAGCTATGCCAGTGAGCTCGGCATCACCGTCATTCCCGAGATCGACATTCCGGGCCACTGCCACGCCGCCATCAAGGCGCTGCCCGAGTTGCTGATCGAAACGGCGGATCACTCCCGCTACCGCTCGGTTCAGCATTTCGATGACAACGTGCTCAACCCCGCCCTGCCCGGCACCTACCGCTTTCTGGAGGCGGTGCTGGACGAGGTATGCGAGCTCTTTCCCGGCCCGCAGATCCACATGGGGGGTGACGAGGTGCCGACCGGGGTCTGGACCGACAGCCCCGCATGCCAACTGCTGATGACCGAGCAGGGCTACGCCGACTGCCGCGAGCTGCAGGGCCATCTGCTGCGCCACTGCCAGCGCTATCTGGCCGCCAGAGGCAAACAGATGATTGGCTGGGAGGAGATCCTGCATGGCGACAAGGTGAGCCGCAAAGCGGCCATCTGTGCCTGGACCAGCTTTCAGGCGGGGCTGGATGCTGCCGCGGCCGGTTATCCGGTGGTGATGGCACCCGCACAGTTCCTCTATCTCGATCTCGCCTGGAGCGCCGATATTCATGAACCCGGCCTCTACTGGGCGGGTACCCTCAATCTGGAGCAGATCTACTCGTGTGACCCTGCCCCAGCCGATTTCCATGCCAACGATAACATCCTCGGGGTGCTGAGCCCCTTGTGGTCAGAATTGATCACCAGCCGTGATCGTCTCGACTACATGTTGTTCCCGCGTATGCTGGCCACGGCCGAGGTGGCCTGGAGCGATACCGCCCACAAGGGCTGGGAGCACTTCGCCGCCCGCCTGTCGGGTCAGCTGCAGATCCTCGATCAGTTGCAGGTGCGCTACCGGATGCCACAGAGGTAATGTTGTCTCTACTTTGGCGGCCAATCGGCCGCATTTTTTACGATTAGCCAACAAAACATCAACTTCCCCCTACCATTCATCCGCCATTATTGGCAAAATCCAGCCCCCAATGAAGCTGGTCTGCCTCCTGCTGGCGCGAGCCTGCGGCCACCTCCAGATCTGCCACAATAACAACGACAACATTATCAACAAGAACATCGGAGCGTATTCCTATGGCCCGCAGAGATGTCCATACCCTGGATAGCGAAGTGGAGTTTCCTGCCGACGTACAACTGGTCTCCACCACTGACCTGCGTGGGGTGATCACTTATGCCAATCCGGCTTTTTGCACCATCGCCGGCTATAGCGCCGACGAGCTGGTCGGTCACAACCACAATCTGGTACGCCACCCCGACATGCCTAAGGCCGCCTTCGCCGATCTCTGGGCCCGCCTCAAGGAGGGCAAACCCTGGCGCGGCATCGTCAAAAATCGCTGCAAGGATGGTCGTTACTACTGGGTAGATGCCTACGTCACCCCCATCTACGAAGGCAACAGGATCAGCGGCTACCAGTCGGTACGCTGCAAGCCCGAGCCCCAATTAAAGCGCATCGCCGCTCAGACCTACCAAGCCCTGCTCAAGGCCGAGCGCGGCAACAGCAACAACCTTCCCTCTCTTGCCAGAGTGCGCACCCCGGCCATTACCCTGATGCTGCTCGGCATGATGGGCTGGGCCTTCGCCAGCCAAGGGGCTGTGACCGTCCTGCTGATGCTGCTGCCCCTGTTGCTTCTTGGCGGAGCCTACTGGCGCGAGCTCTTTGCCCTGCCCCACTATCTGCAGCAACTGGGCCGTGAATATGACAGTCTGACCCGGCTGGTCTACTCCGGTGACAACCCCGGCGCCATTGCCGATTTTCATATCAAGATGCTTCAAGCCCGCATCCGAACCGTATTGGGACGGATCAACGATGCCACGGCACCTCTGCAAACCTTGGCCATCAATCTGAAGCAGGCCTCTCATCAGGCCTGTCTCGATATCAACGAGCAAGATGCCCAGACCCAGCAGATGGCTACGGCTATGACTCAAATGGCCAACACAGCTCACGAAATCGCCCGCAACATTCAGGACTCCAACGGTCAGGTCAACGAAGCTCGCAATCGTTGTGAACAAACCAACCAGCAGTTGAACCAGACCGAGCAACAGATCGAACAGCTCGCCAAACAGGCAGAGCTGGCGTTCAACTCGGCAGTGGAGCTCGCCAGCGAATCCGAACGGATTGGCAGTGTAATGGGCGAGATCCAGGGCATCGCCGAGCAGACTAACCTGCTGGCCCTCAACGCCGCCATCGAAGCGGCTCGCGCCGGGGAGCAGGGCCGTGGTTTTGCAGTGGTCGCAGACGAGGTGCGAACTCTATCGACCCGCACCCACAAGGCGACCGAGCAGATCCAGGGCAGCATCAAGCAGATCCAGCACACTCTGGGACGCTGGAAGGGGATGATGCAGGAGAACCTGCAACAGACCCGCGCATGTGCCGAGATGACCCGCCAGGGCGCCAGCAGCCTCCATACCGTGCTGGCAGAGATAGAGCTGGTCACCGAACACTCCACCCAGATCGCCACCGCTGCTGAGCAGCAACAAGCGGTAGTAGAGGAGATCAGCCGCAGCATCCACCAGATCTCCGAGTACTCCCACGCCAACAGTCAGAAGATGCTGGATGTCGATCACTCAAGTCAGGCTCTGCTGGAACGGGCCAAGCAACTGAAGGGGCTTAGCCAGACCTTCGGCTGAATCATTGCCAGCCCCATGACAGAAGCGCCACAATGGCGCTTCTGTTGTTTTTGACGAATCGGGTTTATGAGCATTGAATCAAGTCCTGTCCCATTGAACAAAACTGCCCGTATCGAAGCGATCATCGCCTTGATCCCGGCAGGCCGGGTGGTCAGTTACGGTCAGGTGGCCGATCTGGCCGGGCTGCCCGGACGGGCAAGACTGGTGGGCAAGGTGCTGCGGGAAACCGACAAGGTACTGCCGTGGCATCGGGTGCTGGGCGCAGCGGGCACTATCTCGTTACCGAAAGGATCGCCAGGCTTTGCCGAACAGACGGGACGCCTGCAGCAGGAGGGGGTCGTGGTGATCGGTGGGCGGGTCAGAATGAAGGAGTGGCAATGGCAGCCCGATCTGGCCGAGCTGCTTTTTCTACTGCCGTTTTGAGGGGATCACAGCCGGATCACTCCAGCGGCGCCAGGATCTCGTCGCTGCGCACCTGCACCGGTATGGTCTCATCCGCGCGCTGCAGCAGCACCAGCAGGCTCTGCCGGTCAACCTCCAGCACATAGGCCGCCCCTTCCCGGGTCATGCAGCTCATGCCTGGCCGGATCTCGTTAATCTCCATCTCAACCTCCTTGTCTACTTCGCGATTGACGACAGCTGCACTCCTTGCAGCTGTCTCAGTATACCGCTATCCATAAGCAAAGAGGCCCCTTGTCGGGGCCTCTTTTCATCAGGCTTTTTTAGCCTTTGGCAAACTCTCTTGCCAGGTACCGTTGTCGTAGTGAGCGGTCCAACCGGTCGCCTTGCCGTTGACCTCGCTCATCACGTACTGCTCCTTGGTCTTGCGACTGAAGCGCACGATGGCGGGGTTGCCGTCCGGATCGGTGAGCGGGGCACCGGCCAGATACTTGTGCTTGGCGGAGATGCGATCCTTGAAGCGCTTGAGCTCTTCCACCAGCGGCGCACGGGTCTCGCGGGATTTGGGGAAGTTGCTGGCCGCCAGGAACAGACCGGCAGCCCCGTCACGCAGCACAAAGTGAGCATCGGACTGGGTGCACTTGAGCTCCGGCAGCGGCACCGGATCCTCCTTCGGCGGCGCGATATCGCCGTTTTTCAGGATCTTGCGGGTGTTCTTGCAGGTCTCGTTGGTGCAGCCCATGTACTTGCCGAAACGGCCGTTCTTGAGCTGCATCTCGGCTCCGCAACGGTCGCACTCGATGCTCGGCCCTTCGTAGCCCTTGAGCTTGAACTGGCCCTTCTCGATCTCGTAGCCATCGCAATCCGGGTTTCGACCACAGACGTGCAGCTTGCGGCTGTCGTCGATGATATAGGCATCCATCGCTGTACCACAGACGCCGCAGCGGTGCTTGGCGCGCAGCGCTTCGGTTTCCGCCTCTTCGCCGTCAGTGGCGGAGACAAACTCATCGGCAGAGACCAGGTTGATGGTCTTCTTGCAGCGCTCTTTGGGCGGCAGGGCATAGCCGGAGCAGCCAAGGAACACGCCGGTGGTGGCGGTACGAATCCCCATCTTGCGGCCGCAATCCGGGCAGTCGATGTCGGTCATCACCATCTGATTGGCACGCATGCCGCCCTCTTCGGGCGCCTTGTCGGCCTTCTCCAGCTCCTGGGTAAACTCGGCGTAGAAGGCGTCCAGCACCTTCTTCCACTCAAGGCTCCCTTCGGCGATGCCATCGAGCTTGTCTTCCATCTTGGCGGTGAACTCGTAGTTCATCAGCTCAACGAAGTTCTCCACCAGACGATCGGTGACAATCTCGCCCATCTTCTCGGCGAAGAAACGGCGGCTCTCGACCCGCACATAACCGCGATCAACGATAGTGGAGATGATGGAGGCGTAGGTTGACGGACGGCCGATGCCACGTTTTTCCAGCTCGCGCACCAGCGCAGCTTCAGTGAAACGGGCAGGCGGCTTGGTGAAGTGCTGGCGCGGATCCAGCTTGACCAGTTTCAGCACCTCGCCAACGGTCACCGCCGGCAGCTGACTATCTTCACCCTTGCGACCCATAGGCGGCAGCGCCTTGGTCCAACCGGCGAAGCGCAGGGTACGGCCACGGGCCTTGAGCTCGAACTCACCCGCCTTGACGGTCAGGGTGGAAGAGTCGTACTGAGCCGGGGTCATCTGGCAGGCCACGAACTGACGCCAGATGAGGTCGTACAGACGCATGGCATCCGGCTCCATCCCTTCCAGCATCTCGGCAGTCACCTGTACGTTGGAGGGACGGATCGCTTCGTGCGCTTCCTGGGCATTGGCCTTGGCGCCATACAGATTCGGCTCGGCTGGCAGATAGGGCGCGCCATACTGCTCGCCGATATATTCACGCACCGCCTCAACCGCCTCTTTGCTGAGGTTGGTGGAGTCGGTACGCATATAGGTGATGTAACCCGCTTCATAGAGTCGCTGGGCCATCATCATGGTCTTCTTGACCCCGAAGCTCAGACGGGTAGAAGCCGCCTGCTGCAGGGTGGAGGTGATAAACGGCGCGGATGGCTTGGAGCCGGTCGGCTTGTCTTCCCGGTTCACCACCTTGTAGTCGACCCCTTCCAGGGCCGCCACGGCGGCGAAGGTCTCAGCCTGGGTCACTGGCTTGAAGTCGGCCCCGTTGCGGCTGACCACTTCCATCCGCAGATCGCTCTTGTCGGCGGTCAGCAGATCGGCATTGAGATCCCAGAACTCGACCGGAACGAACGCCTTAATTTCGCGCTCTTTATCGACGATGAGACGCACCGCAACGGACTGTACCCGACCGGCGGAGAGACCGCGGGCCAGTTTCTTCCACAGCAGCGGGGAGACCATGTAACCCACTACGCGGTCGAGGAAACGACGGGCCTGCTGGGCATTGACGCGGTCAATATTGAGTTCGGACGGCTGGGCAAACGCCTCCTTGATGGCGCTCTTGGTGATCTCGTTGAACACCACGCGCTTGTAGCGGCTGTCATCGCCACCAATGATCTCGCGCAGGTGCCAGGCGATCGCCTCTCCTTCTCTATCCAAGTCGGTTGCGAGATAGATGGTGTCGGCTTTCTCGGCCAGACTTTGCAACTCGCTGACCACCTTCTCCTTGCCGGGCAAAATCTGGTAGTTGGCCTGCCAGCCAGCGGTCGGATTGATACCCATCCGGGCAAACAGGGCCTTGCGATCCTTGGCTGCCTTTTCTGATTCGCTCAACTTGATGCCGCGAATGACAGGTTTCTTGGGCTCGGTGCTGGCGCTGCCGCTGGTGGGCAGATCGCGAACATGACCAACGCTGGATTTCACCACGTAGTCCTTGCCCAGATATTTGTTGATCGTCTTGGCCTTGGCCGGAGACTCCACTATGACCAGTGATTTGCCCATGCTGTAACTATTATCCTCATTGCACCCGACGGGGTTGGTGTGCGGTTTTGTGGGGCTGTATAAGAGATTTGGCGCGAAAAAGCAATCTTGTGAGCAAATTTGCCTGACCAGCCCGAACCACACGGCTTCTTTTATTGCTTCTTTATTTATTAATGCGAAGGCAACAGGCCGGACGCAACCGCTTTTTCAATTTTCTGCCATACTGCCCCTCTTTTTATATCTGAAACGACATAAAAACGTCTGCTGGTTACCGGCTTGTTACAAAAACATAAAATCTCTTTATAATGGCCCAACCCCGACGCATTGTGCGCGGAAGGAACCGCTACCCATCATAAAAATCGAAAGGATGTACTCAATGAAGCACTTCGAGGTCAATTTCGACGGTCTGGTCGGCCCGACTCATAACTATGCTGGCCTCTCCTACGGCAACGTTGCCTCCCAGAGCAATGCCCAGGAGGCTTCCAATCCGAAAGAGGCCGCCAAACAGGGGCTGCGCAAGATGAAGGCGCTGACCGAGCTTGGCATGACCCAGGGGGTACTGGCGCCACAAGAGCGTCCCGATCTCGCCACCCTGCGCCGCCTCGGCTTCACCGGCAACGATGCCCGGGTGCTGGAGCAGGCCGCCAAACAGGCTCCCGCCGTACTGGCTGCCTGCTATTCGGCCTCCAGCATGTGGACAGCCAACGCCGCCACCGTCTCCCCCAGTGCCGATACCCAGGATGGCCGCATTCACTTCACCCCCGCCAACCTGACCAACAAGTTTCACCGCTCCCTGGAGCCTGACGTCACTGGTCGCATCCTGCGCGCCGTGTTCAACAACGATCGCCACTTCAGCCACCACCTCCATCTGCCGGAAAATGACCACTTCGGCGACGAGGGGGCAGCCAACCACACCCGCCTCTGCCGCGCCTATGGCGAGGCGGGGGTCGAGCTGTTTGTCTATGGCCGCAGCGCCTTTGACTACTCCCGCCCGGCGCCGAAGCGCTACCCGGCACGCCAGACCCTGGAGGCAAGCCAGGCCATCGCCCGCCTGCATGGCCTTGGCGAGGAGAGCGTGGTGTTTATTCAGCAAAACCCGGAGGTGATCGATCAGGGGGTATTCCATAACGACGTGATCGCGGTGGGCAACCAGAACGTGCTCTTCTTCCACCAGCAAGCGTTCCTCAACACCGAAGCGGTGCTGGCCGAGATCAGCGACAAGTTTGGCGAGGGGGATTTGCACTTTATCGAAGTGCCGACCGCCGAGGTATCCGTGCTGGATGCGGTGAAATCCTACCTGTTCAACACCCAGATCCTCACCTTGCCGAGCGGTGAGATGGCCATCATCGCCCCCACCGAGTGCCGCGATAATCCGGCGGTGTCGGCCTATCTTGGCAAGCTGCTGACGCAGGAGACCCCGATCAAGGCGGTCCACTATATGGATGTGAAACAGAGCATGCGCAATGGCGGCGGCCCGGCCTGCCTGCGACTGCGGGTTGCCATGAACGATCAGGAACTCGCTGCGGTCAATCCGGCCTGCCTCATCAACGACAGCCAGTTTGCCCGCCTCGATGGCTGGGTCGATCGCCACTACCGTGACCGGCTGACCCTCGATGACCTGCGGGATCCGGCACTGGTGCAGGAGTCCCGCAGCGCACTGGACGAGCTGACCCAGATCCTGAAACTGGGTTCGGTCTACCCGTTCCAGCGCTAGATGTGATGCCCGGGAAGACCGCCGACACAAGCGGTCTTCTGCTATCTGCCTGTCTTCAGCGCGATCGCCAACTTGCACGGATGCTGTTTTGTGCAAAAAAGCAGCGCACAACTTGCTGATAAGCTTGAATTTTGAGCTGGATGTATCAAAAAATCGACGAACAGTCATTTTTTACTGCCAGATGCCTCATCAAGGGGTTCACAAAGCCTCCGGATCTGATAGTATGCGCCTCGCACTTGGGGAGGGGTTCCCGAGCGGCCAAAGGGATCAGACTGTAAATCTGACGGCTCTGCCTTCGAAGGTTCGAATCCTTCTCC
>NZ_JAPDCL010000039.1:0-16854 GCF_027706025.1 Aeromonas sp. Y311-2
GATAAGAGTAAGTTGTATAGTGCGGACGCCTAAGCTATTGAGTTCTATCTATGGACATTGTTAAGCGTCCCAGGGGCGTTGAATGGCGACGCTAGAGCGCATTCATTTCGTGCCCCATTACCTCGTGCGCAGAGAGAACGCCGTCGCATACTCCCCCAGTAGCAGCCGGCCATCCATTGAGGGCTTGCCCCAAATCTTTTGGGCAGACTATGCACCTTGGAGGGAGGCAAACCTGTGGGCAGTGGAGCGAGCAACGACTGGTGACGCTTCTCTTAAGACCGTTGCCAGTAACATGAATGGCCTTCTCAATTACGCTAAATTTCTTGAATCTCGTGATTTGCAGTGGTTCGAGTTTCCCGCTCGCAAAGCTGACCGCTGCCTGGTGCTATACCGAGGGGCGTTGATCAAGATGCGCGATGCCGGCCAGATCGGCCCATCCACGGCGTCTGAGTACATGCGCAATTGCATCATGTTCTATCGGTGGGTAAGGCATAGGGAGCTTCTTTCTCCACACGTCCAGCTGTGGCGGGAAAAACCCTACGTCGTTAAATACTTCGACCGGGTGGGGTTCGAGCGAACGATCAGCGGAACCACCACCGACCTCAGCATCCCGAACCGTAAGCGCCCAGGCCAAACGCTTGAAGATGGGCTGTTGCCAGTCTCGGAGACCGATCGCGATGCAATTCTGGATTTCGCCGCAGAGAACGCCACGCCCGAGCTCTACCTCATGTTGGCCCTTGGATTTTTTACCGGGATGCGGCTCGGCAGCATCTGTGATCTCAAGATTCAGTCTCTGGAGCGCGCCGCCCCCGACCCTTCCGCTGAAGGGCTTCTACGCCTTGCAGTTGGTCCAGGCGCAGCTCCGCCAGTGCACACGAAATTCGGTGTGACTGGCCAGGTCTGGATACCCGAAGCGTTGCGTGATGAATTGCTGGAATATGCCAAAGGCTGGCGGAGGATGGAACGAGAGGCGAAAGCCTCGCCCGAGAATCGTGATTTGCTGTTCTTGACCCGCTTTGGTAACGCCTATGGCAGGCGCGGCACCGATCAGTCATCTGCTGTGAATGTTGAGATGTCCGAGTTTCGAAAACGGGGCGTCAAAGCAGAACTACAGGTGCTCCGTAAATTCCGCTTCCATCAGTCGCGCTGCACCTTCGGTACCGAATTGGCACGTCTGGCGCTATCGGCTTGTGCCGATGTCGCTATTGTAATTGCGACGGTCAGCGACGCGTTGCTCCATGGGCCTAACTCTGAAGCCACCACCTTCAAATACATCCGATTCGTACAGGCACTGCCGATCAAACAAGCCCTCTCAAATAGCTTCATGGCGGCATTTAGCGGGATCGGCGCTGGGGCGCGGCACGATGGATAGTTCCGAATTCGACCTCACTTTCCCGATGCTTGAGTATGGGGCCACTGAAACGCCCTGGGACCTCCGGCCGCTGCTGTTTCGCGGAGGTGCAGCAGCAAAGGTGAAGCATGTGGGCCGCCAGATCGCGCAGGGCGAACTCGGCAGTCCCTTGCCGGAACGTTTCGAGCTGGTGACGCAGCTGCATGAGCACATGACTGACGACCTTGCTGGTGGCGGAAGTCGCTTCTCGGTGCAGAACAAGATCAGTGCATTGCGCCGATTCTTTGCCTGGATCGATTCAGAAAACGTGAATCTCAGTCTCGAGACGGCGGCCGACACGTTCATTCGTTGGACCGATCACTTGCTCCAGCGTCATCGAGTCGAACGCAATTTCAGCGATGGGTCCCTGTACGATCTCACCAGGCTCACGGCGACGATGCTGGACCGAGCATTGGACCGCCAAGCAAGCCTGAGCAAGAGCACACGTATTCGCAAGCCGCGCGGCAAAGGCAAGGTACATACGAGCAAAGCGGACAAGCAGAATCTGCAAAACACCTTCGCATTCGGACACCTTCTAGCTGACGTATGCGAGGCATTGACCTGGAGGGGGACAATGGCCCCCCTCCCAGTTTGTATTTCGTTACGCACCGGCCAAGTGCTGGAACTATGGTCGGGATTGCAGAGCCCCGAGAAAGTAGCGGCCCGCCGTACCAGGCCGCAAAACCAAGCGCAAATCGAAGCATCCCTGGCGGCGCGTGCCGCCCACGATGCAGATCGGACACTGCGGACCCGTTTCCCCATCGTCAATTTACGGATCGAGAGTGAATTGCTGATGTTCATCGCCCAGACCGGTCTGAACCTCCAGCAAGCACATACCCTGCGGGTTGAGCAGTTTCATTACACCAGCCACATAGACGGCTACCAGGTACGTACCTACAAAAATCGACGGGAAGGAGAAGTGCTATTCGAGATCTTTGCCAGTTATCGAGAGTGGTTCGAGCGCTATCTCGAATGGCGTTCCGAATGGTTTCCCAATGAGCCGGATGGTTTGCTCTTTCCGCTTATACGTAGCGGGGGACGAATCCTAGAAGAGGCGACGCAGTTCACGAACGTTACGCGCATCTGCCGCGAGCTTGGCATACCGATAGTGAGACCGCGAAAACTGCGCGGGACGCGCATCAACTGGTTGCTTCGGGAGTCCCAGAATCCCCAACAGGTTGCGGAGTTGGCCCAGCATACGGTGCAAACGCTGATACGCGTATATGCCGACCCCCATCCGCAGATCGCTATGGTGGAAATTACGCGCTTCCATCAGCAAACCGATCCGTCCCTTTCACCTCCTGCTCCTGGTAGATGTGTATCGGCCACACCTGAACCAGTGGGCACGATGCCGAAGAATGGTCCGCGACCCGACTGCATCAATGCTGCCGGTTGCCTGTTCTGTACCCAGCACCGGGATATCGAAAGTGAGGATCATGTGTGGTCTCTCGGTAGCTTGCGCCACCTCAAATCGCTTGAACTGGCACGCTACCGCCCATCCAGTTCGGGTAAGCACCTGACGACAGAGCATCCGGCCCTGCTGGTGATCGATCGGCTGACGGCCAAACTGCGCTTCTTCGAAGAAAGTAGCGAGGTCCGCAGGCTTTGGGTCGAAGAAGCCAGAGCGCGCATAAGTGAAGGTGACTACCACCCGGCCTGGGATGGCTTCATCCGATTGGCAGAACTGCGACAAAGATCAGCATGACGAAAAATATTCTTTCCGAACTTGGCCTCGGCATCGACTCGCCCCTAGCGATTCCTGATGCGCCGAACTACCGTCCGCCGTGCTGGCCACCGCAGCGTGATTGGCCGGTCATCATAGATGCCGCTGGCCAGGTGGTGAGCCGTTGGGGCGATGCCATTTGGCGGCTCGACCCATGGGCGGGAAAACGGCTCACTCTCAATTTCGGCGATGGCCCAGCTAAGAAATATGTCGCCGCGATCGATCCTGCGAACGCCGATTTATTGCGGACCGTAATCGGCTGGTGGCTATACGGCCCCAATGGAGCCCGTGGATACCGAGGCCTGAAAACGCGCTTCGACCAGATGCGTCGGCTGTTCGTCTTGTGCACTCAAGAAGGCATTCTCGCATCCGAACTGAGTCATTTTCCGCGCGTTGCCGACCGTCTCCCGGAGGTGCTCCAGGCTTCCCGGTCCGGTGAGTTCTTGGCATTGCTGCACGAACTGTACGAG
Source organism: Aeromonas sp. Y311-2 (assembly GCF_027706025.1). Lineage (NCBI taxonomy): Bacteria > Pseudomonadati > Pseudomonadota > Gammaproteobacteria > Aeromonadales > Aeromonadaceae > Aeromonas > Aeromonas sp. Y311-2. The sequence continues at coordinate 3,584 of NZ_JAPDCL010000039.1, forward strand.
CGGCGGGATGCGCTGGGGTTCACCTTGTTGGATCGCGCAGGGTTGGCACGCCTCGCAGCGGCCATGCCCGACCACCAGAAGCTCCAGACCCCCTATATCCCGCCCCGCATTTGGCACTATCAAATCACACGCTTGCGCGAATGCCTGGATGACTTTTTGGCGCATCGAGGCCAAGTCGAGGAGTGCTTCCGCTTCTGTCTGGCTGCCTATCGGCACAACTCTGCCAGTCTCCAAGGACAACGCAGGCCACAATCGTTCTATCCGTTTCAGTGGCCGTCGGATGGATCAAACGGAAAGTGGACTGGGCGGCAGTACTACGGCCCATTCATCGACACCGCGCATCGGTTTGGCATGGTGGAACTATTTCGTCGCTGGCTGGGAGTGAGCGACGACGAAATTCGCATTCAAACTCTGAGTCGCTACCTCAACCTCGTGAGTCGATCTGGACTGTGCTATCTGCTGAACTTCAGCCTCATGCGAGTCGAAGAGGCTTGGAACCTGCGCGCCGATTGCTTGCACATAGAACGTGATCCGCAGTTTGGCGACATCCATGTATTGTGCGGACGAACGACCAAGACGATGTCGGATTCTGAGGCACTTTGGGTGACGTCCCCGTCAGCTCAGGTGGCAGTTGAAGCCATGCGTGTGGTCGCAGACCTCCGCGCAGAATGCGACTCTCCCCCCGGCGAGGCCTCGGTGCCGGATGATCCGGCCAAGCGCTATCTGCTTGATTATTGCCTTGAACCGTGGGGAACGAAGTTCACCAAGATCAACCGCACGATTCGGCCATCGATTCCGAGCTATGCCCATGTGCTTCAGTGGTTCGACAAGCTGTTCGACCGTGAGCAATTGCGCATTACGCCGGAAGATTTCGAATTGGCTCGGTTGGTGACGCCGACGCTGACCGACGAGTTTGCGGTCGGCAAAATCTGGCCGTTGGCCTGGCATCAACTCCGACGAACCGGCGCAGTGAATATGCAGGCATCCGGGCTGGTCAGCGACGCTTCATTGCAGTTTCAGCTAAAGCACGTCGCCAGAGCGATGAGTCTCTACTACGGGCAAAACCATTCCAGGGTACGGCTGGAAGAGAAGGCCCATACCTACTACGTCCGCACCATGTACGAAACTTTGGGTAGGCAGCTGCAACAGCTGACGAGCAACCGATTCGTCAGCCCCCACGGCGAGAAGCGAAAATCTGAGATTGTCCGCCTAATCTCAGCCTCTGATGCTAAGAAAGCGATCAATCTGGCTAAGAAGGGGACGGTCACTCATCGACCGATTTTGCTGGGCATCTGCACGAGCCGTACCCCCTGTCCCTATGGGGGCATCGACAATATCGCTCGCTGCGGAGGGGGCGACTCCCCCGGAGAAACCAAACCATGTGCGGACGTTCTCTATGACCCCGAGCAACTCGACGAAGTCGAAGTGTTGGAGGCGGTATTGGATGAGCGCCTGGCCGCTGCCGAGGTAGACAGTCCGCTAAGGACTTCGTTGGAAGCCCAGAAACGTAGTGTGGAGAATTATCGCCATGTCATCCGGCAAACATGAATCCGCTGACCCGGCTAAGCGAATGAGTGCCGGCGAGCAGTATCGCGCAGCGTTCGAGCGGCTGAAGAGCAACAAGCCCGAACGACTGCCGAAGGGGACGCCCGTAAGTCAGAACAACGTTGCCAAGGAGGCCGGCAGCGACCCCTCTGCACTGAAAAAAGCTCGTTTCCCCCTACTGATCGCTGAGATCCAAAAGTACGTGGAAGGACACGCTGAGCAACGTCCGCCATCAGTGCGCCAAGTCAGCTTATTAGCCCGCAGAAAAAATCGTGGACTTCGAGAACGGATCGAGGAAATCACGCAGCAGCGTGACCACCTAGCCAGCCTACTCAGTGAGGCCGACGCCACCATTCTTGAGCTGTACGACCGTATTGCGGACTTGGAGCGCCAACTGCCGGCCTCCAATGTGCTTCCTCTTGATCCGCGAGGCCACAAAAAACTTTGAAACGGAGAGCTCGCAATATTCGAAAGAAACACAGCCATGCCCGACCAGCCCGGCATGAAACGTCGGGCTAGCCGCCGAAGAGCTTCTTGCGTTGCGCGGTCCGCTCCCGGCGTAGATTCTCGTAGGCAGTTCGGCGTTTAGTCGCGTTTTTGATTAATTCCAGGACCTGGGCGATATCGCCGAGCAACTCCTCACGCGCGGGAAGCGGTAGTTGGCGCTCGCCTGGGGTGTCGTGGGCCTCGGTAGCTTCGCAGGCCCGCGCATACACTGCCAGCAACTGCTCCCACTCCTCTGCGGGGTGGCCAATGACAGCACCAAATGCTTCTACGCTCACCACATCGCTGAACGGCTGGACGGTATTGTTCAAAAAAACCTCGCGTATGGCGCGCTCGACAGTGCCTCGGAGGCTTGAGTATCCCGATGCGATTTGCCGCTCAAGCTCATCATCCGGGTCGCTGCCGACCGGAACGTTCAGTGCTTTCGCACGACTTTCGAGATCGGCCAGGCGGGCCTTGGTGTCCATCGTCGTCCACGTCAGCCCCTCGCTCACTAGTCCCGGCGACTCGTCCCAACCGATGGTCTTGTAGCTGGCCGAGCGATCAGCGCGCTGAAGCGCCATCGCGAGCTCGGTCAGGAACACCGCATCATGGGTGAACACCAGCACTTGGCGGGTCTCAGCCAGCGCTACCAAACGCCGAGCTATGGCCCGACGATATACGTGATCCAGCGACGTAGACGGATCGTCGAAAATAACGGTCGAAGTATGTGGCAGGGATTCGAGCTCGGCGAGGAACATAGCCATCCCCAACGCGCGCTGCTCGCCCTCTGACAGCACCTTGGAGGCTTTCGCCGTGATTTCCTGCAGGCGCAGCGTGACCTTGGTCACCCCCAGCTCTGTGCGCCCGCTCAGGTCGGGTTGCACCCGTCGCTTATAGCCCAGGGCTTTCAACTCAGCATTCATAGAAGCGGCCAGAGCCTCGGTCACATGCGTCGCCGCCAGGGACGTCAGTTTGCGTGACACTGCCGCTGGGTTGAGGGCGGCATGGCAGCGGCTCAATGTGGCATGGACCTGACTGTCCTGAACAAAGCGCTCCACCGCGCCAAGCTGGTTGGCGAGGCGTTGTCGGGCTTCTAGCTCTGCCAGTTCTTGGGTCAGCGCCAAGCGTAGAGCGGGATCGGCAGAGGTCCGCAGGGTATTGGCGTCGACTCGGAGCGAAGCAGCTTTGGCGGCGAAGAGACTATCGAGGTTTGCTTCGATAGGAAGCGGTTCTGACTCGGGGGACCAGTTTCCAGTTTGCAGGGCTTGGCTAACCCAAGTATGCCGGGCGGTCCAGACCGATGCCGCTGCGGTGATGGCAGCGTGTAGGTCGGGCAGTCGCTCCTCCACGTCAGCCCGTGTTGGCACATCCAGAACGTTTAGATCGACAGCCTGCACCTTCCCTAGAGCGTTCATGCGCGCAAGCGTGGCGGCTTGCGCATCCGCCGTGGCGCTGTCGGCGACAAATGCCGCGAAACGCCGCATGCGCTCCGAGGCATCCGTTGAATAAGGTTGCTGGCAGAGTACGCAGTAAGCGTCCGGTTCCAGGTGCGGGAAGGGATGTTCAGGGTATGCCGTCTGCTGAGAGAAAGCCTCAGCGGCTCGGTACATCGTTTGCCAGAGTTCAGCTCCTGTGCCTTCCAGCAGCGTGGCGGTGGGTGAGGACGTTACCGGCAACTCCATGGCGTTCAGTGTGTCTCGATCCTGAAGACGCGCTTGCGCCAGTTGCATGGCGAGATGCGCGGTTTTTTCCGTTGTAATCAGTTCCTTTGCCCGTGCTATGGCACGATCATTCACCCAGCGCTGGACTTCCTCGGCTCGACGCTGCGCCTGGTCCAAGCGTGTCGCCAAACGTTCCAAGGCCAGCGCCTGCGGCACAGGATCGCTTTCCAGTAATGTCCGCTTCAGAAACTCCAGTCGCCGGAGTTCATCGTCACCGACCGTCCCTAATCGAGCAAGCACGGCGCGGTCCGAGTCCCCACCTAATTTGGCGATGTAGCGGCCGACTTCGGTGTCACCCTTCAGCGGTTCGAATTGCCGGGTATCCAGAGCCAAGGCATTGCGTTCGGTCCCAATCCGTGCCTGTAAATCACGCTGAAGTAGGACCAGGCGCGTCAGATGAGTGAGTCCGTAGGGCTGAAATGCAGGGGTCCCTTCCGCGTCGATGTAGTCATTGGCACAGGCCGCGTCGTAGACCGAGACCGAACTCAAATGCAAATGGGCCGGCCCGTTCTGGACCCAACGTGCGGTTTCCGGAGTGCCATCCACCAAAATGGCGAAATCTGCTGATGGCAGTCTAGCTGGGGTTGCCGCCCCAAAAGCGTCGGGCAGGACCTCCACCCGATGCCGAGCGTTGCAGGCATTCTTGAAGACGCGGGCGTAGCCGGATTTGCCGGCGCCGTTATGACCAAAGAAAATGGTCATGCCCTCCGGTGCGAGGTCAAAGGCACGACCGGACGGGAAGCCGTTTACCTGGTCTAGCCCCGAGACACCCACCAACCGCACGGTTGCGCCACTTCCGGCGCCTGGTACGTCGTCCAGCGTGAATGGCCGTGCTCCCCCCGTGGTTGCGTCTTCCCGTTCTTGCTCGCGAACCATTCGCAGAATGGTCTCGATGTCATCTTGGGTTAGTTCGGCCCGGGCAAATATCCGGCGCAGTGCTTCCTGCTGCCAGGGTCTGAGTCCGCCGGCCCACCCAATAATCTCGTCCAACAATGGCATATCCGTCTCCTTTCCAGATCCGCCGATTAAAGGCCGCGCCCAGTTGGATGGCAAGTGGCCAGCGCCTTCGAGGTGCTTCGCCGTGTTCCGTTTGCCTGCCTTCCTGACCGCCACCCTAGTGGCTTGTCCGGTCGTGACGCTACACGGGCAGAATTTCTGCATGCTGGCCAGTATCAAGCCGCTCTAAAGTCCGCTACCGGAAAGCGCTGTTTAGCGGTGAGAGACGGGGAAAGTGCGGAAGCTACTACCGACGCAAGCGATGTGGTGAGCAGTCCTCAGGTATGTGCGAAATTGCACTCCTCTTGACCACCAATTTGGGTTGGCGTTGACCACGGATTGCGTTCAACTTGACCAGGGCGTGTCACTGTCACGACCGTCAGAGAACGGCCAAAAACGGACACCGCCAACCCGTTGGAAAAAAAACTGAGCGTTGCTTTCCGTTAAGTTTGGTAGTTGCAAGCCCCGTTCAGGAAGAATTGCTCGATCAACGCCGCCATACCTGCGCGTGCGATACGGCCGCGGCGCTCGGCGTCTACCAGGCCGAAGATCAAGGAGGAGAAGATTTCGGTAAGCGCCGGGGCACCGATATCGATACGGAATACGCCCAGTTTTTGCCCGCGGAGAAAGAACTCGTCCAGCGTTTCCGAGTAAGGCAGCCATCGGCAGCCGCCTGCATCTAAATCAAACGTGTCCGGGCGCCACTGGAATGAGAGGAATACCAACAACTCCCTGTGAATCAAATGGCCTTCGATCAGACGATGCAATGCGTCCAAGGGCGCCGCCTCAAGATCGGCATCGGCAATGACCCTATAAATAACCACCGAACCATGATTCAGAAGCATCTCGATCAGGTTGTCGCGGGTGCCGCAAAACCTGTTGAGCGTCGCCTTGCTGACCCCCGCTGCCTGGGCTATTTCTTTGAACGTGGCTCGCGGGTGGTCAACGATGGCGATCGCCAGGGCCTTCAGCAATTTCTCATCGGCAGCAGTTAAGGCAATGCTGATCAAGGTCCACCGTTGTCGCTTCTCAAACGTTATCCGCAGATGAAGCAGCAGACCCTGGCAATGGCCGCAGATCAAAACAACGGATTCGAGCAGTCGCGCAAGCCCACCCGACGTGAAGAGTTCTTGCGGACCATGGAGACAATAGTGCCTTGGGCCGCCCTGTGCCAGGTGATAGAGCCGCACTACCCCAAGGCCGGCAACGGCCGCCCGCCCATTGGCCTAGAGCGCATGCTGCGCATCCATTTCCTGCAGCACTGGTTCAACCTGGCCGATCTGGCGTGCGAGGAGGCTCTGTATGACAGTGCCAGTCTGCGCCGCTTTGCGGGCATTGACCTGGGTCGTGAACGGGTGCCCGATGCCACCACGCTGCTGAAGTTTCGCAAACTGCTCCATGAGCACAAACTGGGCGAAGCCCTGTTTGCCAAGGTAGGCCAGCAATTGCAGGAGCGCGGCTTGAAGGTCAATACCGGCACCATCGTGGATGCCACCATCATCGCCGCGCCCAGTTCTACCAAGAACGCCGACAAGGCGCGCGACCCCGACATGCACCAGACCCGCAAAGGCCAGCAATGGTATTTCGGCATGAAGCTGCACATTGGGGTGGACAGCCAAAGCGGGCTGGCGCACAGCGCCGTGGTGACGGCGGCCAACGTGCACGACAAACACCCACTGCCCGATCTGCTGCATGGCAATGAGCGACGCGTGTACGGCGACTCGGCCTATGCCAGCCAGAAAACACTGATAGTGAGCAAAGCCCCCAGGGCCAAGGACTTCACCAACCAGCGCACCCGCCGTGCGGGCGAGGTGGACGAAGTTCAGCGGGCCAAGAACCGCAACAAGTCACGGGTGCGCGCTCGGGTCGAGCATGTCTTTGCGGTGGTAAAGCGCCTGTGGGGATTCACCAAGGTGCGCTATCGCGGGCTGCAAAAGAACGCCACGCGTGCGTTCACGGCCTTGGCGCTGGCCAACATCTACCTTGCCCGAGGGCGCCTGCAGGGACAGGTGCGCCCGTAAGGGTCCGAAAGGGGCTCAAAGGCTCCCGAAACAGGCCCTGTGGGGCAAAGCACAGTATCTTTGCGGGCCATTTGGCATTCAAATGGCTGTGCGATGGATATGACGTTACTTGTTCAGCATTGCCTTAAATCCATCGGTCACTCTTTATCTATCGCGGGCAGATGCGGGTATTTTGCCTAGAACACTCATTTTTCTCAAAGAGGATACTAGCTTTGTTCACACCAAAATCAAATGAGTCAATATTGACTTATTTGATTTTTGCGTGGATCATGCGCGGCTTCGACTACGTACTGGCTTCGCGCTTGGGTGAGATATGAACAAATTCCGCGAATGGATCACTTTTTCCGTGATCTCCTATTTGATCGCCGTGACCCTGGTTGGCTGCGACAAGCCCGAAGAGCAACGGGAAGAGGCGCCAGCGCGTGAAGTCGATGTGCTCAGCGTGAAGACCGAGCCCTTCACAGTGTTCGCCGAGCTACCAGGGCGCATCGAGCCGGTGCGTGTCGCCGAGGTGCGCGCGCGGGTGGCGGGGATCGTGCTCAAGCGCACCTTCGAGGAAGGGGCCGACGTGAAGGCCGGTGACGTGCTGTTCCAGATCGACCCTGCGCCGTTCAAGGCGGCCCTGTCGCGGGCGGAAGGTGAACTGGCTCGCGCCGAGGCGCAGCTGTTCCAGGCTCAGGCGATGGTTCGCCGTTACGAACCACTGGTGAAGATCGACGCCGTCAGCCAGCAGGATTTCGACAACGCCATGGCCGCTCTGCAGAGCGCCCAGGCCGACAAGCGCTCGGCCCAGGCCAATGTCGAAACTGCCCGCCTGGACCTGGGTTATGCCGAGGTTCGCGCCCCCATCGCCGGGCGTATCGGTCGCGCCCAGGTCACCGAAGGGGCTCTGGTAGGCCAGGGCGAAGCCACGCTGCTGGCACGTATCCAGCAACTCGATCCGGTGTACGCCGACTTCACCCAGCCTGCTGCCGATGCCCTGCGCCTGCGCGCGGCAATCGCCGAGGGCAAGGTTGCCGGTGCGAGCGACCAGCCGCTGTCGCTGCGTGTCGACGGTACCGATATCGAGCGCAAGGGCACGCTGCTGTTCACCGATATCTCGGTGGATCGCAGCACCGGGCAGATCGCCCTGCGAGGCCAGTTCGACAACCCCGAGGGCGTGCTGCTGCCGGGTATGTACGTGCGTGTGCGCACACCGCAAGGGCTCGACCAGAACGCCATCCTGGTGCCGCAACGTGCCGTGCAGCGTTCGGCTGACGGCCAGGCCAGCGTGATGCTGCTGGGGGAGGGCGATACCGTCGAGGCGCGCCAGGTCACCACCGGTGCCATGCAGGGCTCGCGCTGGCAAATCAGCGAGGGCCTGCAGGTCGGCGACAAGGTGATCACCAGCTCGCTGGCGGCTATCCGTCCGGGCGCCAAGGTCATCCCCCGCGAGCAAGATGCCGCCGAAGCCGCTCCACAGTCCCAGGTGCAGTAAGCCGGAGAACCTCTCATGTCCCTGTTTTTCATCCGGCGCCCCAATTTCGCCTGGGTAGTCGCCCTGTTCATCTCGCTGGGTGGCCTGCTGGCCATCCCGTTCCTGCCGGTGGCGCAGTACCCCAACGTGGCGCCGCCGCAGATCACCGTGACCGCCACCTATCCCGGCGCTTCGGCGCAGGAGCTCACCGACTCGGTGACCAGCGTCATCGAGGAAGAACTCAACGGCGCCAAGAACCTGCTGTACTTCGAGTCCACCAGCAACGCCAACGGCATCGCCGAGATCACCGTCACCTTCCAGCCAGGGACCGACCCCGAACTGGCCCAGGTTGACGTGCAGAACCGTCTGAAGAAGGCCGAGGCACGCATGCCGCAGGCCGTGCTGACGCTCGGCATCCAGACCGAGCAGGCCACCGCCGGCTTCCTGCTGATCTATGCGCTGAGCTACACCGATGGCGACAAGGACGCCAACGTCACGGCGCTGGCCGATTACGCCGCGCGCAACATCAACAACGAAATCCGTCGCGTGAACGGCGTCGGCAAGCTGCAGTTCTTCGCCTCCGAGGCGGCCATGCGCGTGTGGATCGATCCGCAGAAGCTGGTCGGCTACGGCCTATCCATCGATGACGTGAACAACGCCATCCGCGCGCAGAACGTGCAGGTGCCGGCCGGTGCCTTCGGCAGCACGCCGGGTTCCAGCGAGCAGGAGCTGACGGCGACCCTGGCGGTCAAGGGTACCCTGGACAACCCGCAGGAATTCGCCGCCATCGTGCTGCGTGCCAACCAGGACGGCTCGCGCCTGACCCTGGGCGACGTGGCGCGCATCGAGGTCGGCAGCCAGGACTACAACTTCGGCTCGCGCCAGGACGGCAAGCCCGCCGTTGCCGCCGCCGTGCAGCTGTCGCCCGGTGCCAACGCGATCCAGACCGCCGAGGCGGTCAAGCAGCGTCTGACCGAGCTGTCGGCCAACTTCCCGGACAACGTCGAGTTCTCCGTGCCGTACGACACCTCGCGCTTCGTCGACGTGGCGATCGACAAGGTCATCATGACCCTCATCGAGGCCATGGTGCTGGTGTTCCTGGTGATGTTCCTGTTCCTGCAGAACGTGCGCTACACCCTGATCCCGTCCATCGTCGTGCCGGTGTGTCTGCTCGGTACGCTGACCTTCATGTACCTGCTTGGCTTCTCGGTGAACATGATGACCATGTTCGGCATGGTGCTGGCCATCGGCATCCTGGTGGACGACGCCATCGTGGTGGTGGAGAACGTCGAGCGGATCATGGCCGAGGAAGGCCTGGCGCCGGTGCCGGCGACCATCAAGGCGATGGGGCAGGTGTCCGGGGCGATCATCGGTATCACCCTGGTGCTGTCGGCGGTGTTCCTGCCGCTGGCCTTCATGGCCGGCTCGGTGGGGGTGATCTACCAGCAGTTCTCGCTGTCGCTGGCGGTGTCGATCCTGTTCTCGGGCTTCCTCGCGCTGACCTTCACCCCGGCGCTGTGCGCCACGCTGCTCAAACCGATCCCCGAAGGCCATCACGAGAAGACCGGTTTCTTCGGCTGGTTCAACCGCAAGTTCACCGCCCTGACCGGCCGCTACACCAAACTCAACGGCAAGCTGGTGCCGCGCGCCGGGCGGGTGATGTTCATCTACCTGGGCGTGGTGGTGCTGATGGGTTTCTTCTACCTGCGCCTGCCGGAATCCTTCGTGCCGGTGGAAGACCAGGGCTACATGATCGTCGACATCCAGTTGCCGCCAGGCGCCACCCGTGAGCGCACCTCGGCCACGGGTGAGGAGCTGGAAGAGTTTCTGATGGCCCGCGAGGCCGTGCAGACGTCCTTCCTGGTCCTCGGCTTCAGCTTCTCCGGCATGGGTGAGAACGCGGCCATTGCCTTCCCGCTGCTCAAGGACTGGTCCGAGCGAGATTCTTCGCAGTCGCCGGAAGCCGAGTCGGCTGCGGTCAACCAGCACTTCGCCAACCTCGATGACGGCGCGATCATGGCGGTGCCGCCACCGCCGGTCGAAGGCCTGGGCAACTCGGGTGGTTTCGCCCTGCGCCTGCAGGACCGCGCCGGCCTTGGCCGCGATGCCCTGTTGGCAGCGCGCGATGAAGTGCTGGGCAAGGTCAACGGCAATCCGAAGTTCCTCTACGCCATGATGGAAGGTCTGGCCGAGGCGCCGCAGCTGCGCCTGGTGATCGACCGTGAGCAGGCGCGCACGCTGGGAGTCAGCTTCGAAGCGATCAGCAGCGCGCTGTCCACTGCGTTCGGCTCGTCGGTGATCAACGACTTCGCCAACGCCGGCCGCCAGCAGCGCGTGGTGGTACAGGCCGAACAGGCCGAGCGCATGACACCGGAAAGCGTCCTGCGCCTGCATGTGCCCAACGACAGCGGCAGCCTGGTACCGCTGAGTGCTTTCGTCACCACGAGCTGGGAAGAAGGCCCGGTGCAGGTCGCGCGTTACAACGGTTACCCGTCGATCCGCATTGCCGGTGACGCCGCGCCCGGCGTGAGCACTGGCGAGGCGATGCTCGAACTGGAGCGCATCGCTGCCGAGCTGCCCGAAGGTATCGGTTACGAGTGGACCGGGCTGTCGTATCAGGAGCGGGTCGCCAGCGGGCAGGCGACGATGCTGTTCGCCCTGGCCATCACCGTGGTGTTCCTGCTGCTGGTGGCGCTCTACGAGAGCTGGGCGATCCCGCTGACGGTGATGCTGATCGTGCCGGTCGGCGCACTCGGCGCGGTACTGGCGGTGACTGCTATCGGCCTGCCCAACGACGTGTACTTCAAGGTCGGCCTGATCACCGTGATCGGCCTGGCGGCGAAGAACGCCATTCTCATCGTCGAGTTCGCCAAGGACCTGTGGGAAGACGGCTACTCGCTGCGCGATGCTGCTGTCGAAGCCGCGCGCCTGCGTTTCCGCCCGATCATCATGACCTCCATGGCGTTCATGCTCGGCGTGGTGCCGCTGGCCATCGCCACTGGCGCCGGCGCTGCGAGCCAGCGCGCACTGGGCACCGGGGTGCTGGGCGGGATGCTCAGCGCGACCATGCTCGGGGTGATCTTCGTGCCGATCTTCTTCGTCTGGGTGCTGTCGCTGCTGCGCACCAAACCTCAGCAAACCGACAACCATCCCCTGCATAAAGCGGAGTAATGCGATGACCTCTCACTTCATGCTCCGTCGCGCTCTGCTGCCCCTGGCCATCGCCGCCCTGGCGGGTTGTTCGCTGGCCCCGACCTACGAGCGCCCGCAGGCACCGGTCGCGTCGCACTGGCAAGCCGCCGACGCGGAGGGCACCCGTGCCCAGGCGCTGGACTGGCAGACCTTCATCGTCGATGCCGACTTGCGCCGCGCGGTGGATACGGCGCTGAGCAACAACCGCAGCCTGCGCCAGGCGCTGCTGGATATCGAAGCTGCGCGTGCCCAGTACCGCATCCAGCGTGCTGATCGCCTGCCTTCGATCAACGCCAATGCCAGCGGCAACCGCCAGCGCCTGCCTGCCGATCTGTCGCAGACCGGGCGCTCGGAAGTGACCAGCAACTATCAGGTCGGCCTCGGCCTCGCGGAGTACGAAGTCGACCTGTTCGGCCGCGTGCGCAACCTCTCCGAGGCCGCGCTGGAGACCTACCTGGCGACCGAGGAGGCGACCCGTGCCACGCAGATCAGCCTGGTTGCCGAGGTCATCCAGGCCTACCTGACCCGCGATGGTGCGCTACGCCGCATGGCCCTGGTCGAACAAACCCTGGACAGCCGCATGGCCTCGCTGGAGCTGGTCAGCCAGCGCCGTGCAGCGGGGGCCGCCACCGCCCTGGATTACCAGGAAGCGGTCGGCCTTGCCGAACAGGCTAGGGCCGAGCGCGAGAGCACCGAACGCCAGTTACGCCAGGCGGACAACGCCCTGGTCCTGTTGCTCGGCACGCCAGATGCCGCTCGCCTGCTGCCCGCGACGCCCCGCGACGACCTGATGGTGCTGCAGGACATCGCCCCCGGCACCAGCTCGGAACTGATCGAACGGCGCCCGGACATTCTCGCCAGCGAGCACCGCCTCAAGGCGCGCAATGCCGATATCGGTGCAGCTCGCGCCGCGTTCTTTCCCCGGATCAGCCTGACCGGTTCGGTGGGCAGCTCCAGTGCCGAGTTGTCCGGATTGTTCGATGGCGGCTCGCGGGCCTGGAGCTTTGCCCCGACGCTGTCGCTGCCGATCTTCGCCGGTGGCCGCAACCGCGCCAACCTGGACCTCGCCGAAGTGCGCCAGGACGCGGCGGTGGCCGACTACGAAGGCACCATCCAGACCGCCTTCCGCGAAGTGGCCGATGCCCTGGCCGCCACCGACACCCTGCGCCGCGAGGAGGCTGCCCGCCAGGCTCTGGCCGGTTCCAGCGAGGCTGCGATGGCCCTGGCTAAGGCGCGTTACGAGGGCGGCGTGGACGACTACCTGCGTTATCTTGACGCCCAGCGCAGCACCTTTAGCAACCAGACCACACTAATTCAAATCAGCACGGAACGGCAGATTGCGCTGGTTGACCTGTTCAGGTCTCTGGGCGGTGGCTGGGGCCAAACTGAACCGATGGCCGGGATCGGCGCTGAGTGAGCAAAGCCAGGAGTCCTGCATCCGAAGACCGGACTCTGGCTCCATCACCGGTGAGCTACTGGTCATCGACGGGGCAATCGTCTGATCGAGAATAAGACTGTCTGACGACTGGCAGGCCTATGGATTATTGGTGGCAGCAGCTAACGGCTCTATAAAGAGCTGCAAAAAATCACTGTAACGCATGATTGACTGACTGCTTCTGGCCGGTTTCTGCCTGTTGCGTCTCTGCTGCCCACTGGCCAAGTCGGATGCACGCGGTGGTCAGTACCAATGCAATTGACTGGTCAAATGGGTGCAATTGCGCAGGTATGGACTTCAAGCCCCAATTTCCTGGAAAAGAGGTTCTTTCTATGGACATCCGACATCAGAGATTGAGTAGCGGAATGTCTGAGCTGAAGTCATGTCCATGGCTGTTCTTCTTTCCTTTACATCGATGA
>NZ_JAPDCL010000040.1:0-16359 GCF_027706025.1 Aeromonas sp. Y311-2
AATAGGCTGATTCAAGGCATTTACGGGAGAAAAAATCGGCTCAAACATGAAGAAATGAAATGACTGAGTCAGCCGAGAAGAATTTCCCCGCTTATTCGCACCTTCCCTAATCGATTTTTTGCTCATGTAGGTTCATAGAAACCTCAGTTTACGCACGTAAAAAAGCCACGATTTTTTTCCAAAACACCTAAGCATTTTTTTTCATAACCACATCATTTTTTGCGAGAGTTTCATGCCGTTTTTTTTACTTTTTATGGTGGAGTTATTCTGTGGAAATCTATTGTTTTTTCCACGAGAAAAAAATTTTTCTATGAGTGTTTTTTTTGATTTCCATCGTTAGAAACCCCTCGTTATTGACAATAAAAAGAGAGCAAAAAAACAATTGAAATTTCAGAATAAAATATTTTCGATATTTTTTGTTGTTTGCTATTGCCATTTATATGAAATCAACCTAAATTAACTGCAACAAGGTGCATGCTATACATTCACATCTACAAATGATGAATGGGTGTACTTTAACCTAAAGATCATATTTGGTAATACGATCCTCGCTATTGGCGGAGCTTCAACTACCAATAGATAAACACAAGTGCCGAAATATTCCATGTTAACATGTAAGGTAGTATTGTAATGAGAAAAGTAAACGATGATATTTGTGCGATTGATATCGAGACTCATAATGAAGCTCTTGAACTTTTGAGGGGTAGATTTAACCTGAATAAAATTATCCGCCCCCTTGATAAGCATGTTGTGCTCAAAAACTATAATCATATTCATGAACTCTATGACTTCCCTGCATTTGTGATTTTAAATGATGACATTGCAGAACCTGTAGCAAGTGCATTAGATAATGTGTCTATTAAGATGTATTATGATGATGTCGTTGCATCATCTGACAATGATGACAATGATGACAATGATGAGAATGATAGGGTTGTTACTTATGACCAAGTGCTTTCAGGTTGGGCCCAAAGCAACATGCCAAGTTACTATAGACCAGGTAGTGACTACCAATCTGCTGAGGAGTTTCTTGCAGATATGGGGACTGACTATGTGAATGACTCTATTATTCTAGCAAATTATAAAATGGCTATAGATGTGCTGTTAAGAGCAGAAGCAAAGCTATGATTGATGTGAGTTTAGTTTCAATGCTGAACAATTAAAGGTTGGTCTTGCTTGTTTCAACGTATTACTGGTAATTCTGAAATTTAAATTGCTGTATGTAGGTGCTTAAAACACCCATGCCAAAAACGTAAACTTCAAATTCGATGGAAATAGCATTCTCAACGTATGTGGGGCTGTAAATACCGCAGCTTGTTTACAGTCCCCTTGTGTCTATTACCACATAGCCTGAAGTCAATTCTCCCTCTCTCCTTCGGGTATATTTTGCATCTAATCATTTTCGAGTTAATGGTTAGATATCGTGTTGCCGTGGCATAGCTGAAATGAGTGGATATAGAGCTGGATCCTGAATACTGGCAAGCATAGCCCCTCAGAACCGCTTAAAAACTCTTTATACTGGTGCTGCGAGGCGTTGCTATGCGGATCGTTGTGCAGAAGCTTGCTTCTGAGCAATAGACCCCCATTGAACTCGATAATTAGCACGAAGCGGAAATCGGCAAGTATCTTGTCCGTGCTCCCTAGACTTTTAATCGCTGAAGATCTCTTAGATACCATTGGTGAAACTTGCTAAGGTCACTCTCCAGTTCCTTAAACGTGTTGTTATAGATCGCATCACTGGTAACAGCGCAAGCAGACAAGCCAGCCTCATAGACGAAGCGAGTGGCTATCGGTGGCTTCTTCGGGGTGCTGTCCCAGTGGTTTCTCAGCCACAGTGTGAGCCCTTCATCAAGAGGGGCAACCAGATTAAGCTGTTGTTTTGTGCGAGTAATTCCGACATAAAACAACCGACGTTCTTCCTCGATGTTCTCGTTGGTCGAGGGGGGGCTCATCGATGTGCGCGCGCTATGAAGATCATCGGTTTTGCCGCCAGGAAATTCTTGCTCATTCAAGCCTATCAGTATCACTTTATCCCACTCTAGTCCCTTGGAACCATGCAGTGTGGAAAGGATGAAGGGTTCGCAGTCAGTCGCAGCCTCTTCCGGGTTTAGGATAAGTTTTAAAAACGTCCGGGAATCGATCTTACTAGAGTCAAGTAGTTCCACGATCCTCACGACTCCTCGTTGCCGATCGTTTGAGCCAGTGCGTGTTACGCCGTCTGAGCCAACATTATCAATAAAACCCTCCATGCCAAGACGGCGTAACACATCAATAGCTGGCGTTTCCTCTCCGTCCTTTTGGCATATAGTGGCTAGTCTTCCTAGCCGGTCTTTTTGGTATTGTGCGCCGTCGAATATCTGACCAAGAACAGTCCATAGATCGGCATGTGGAGCCATCAATCCACTGAGCGCTGCTTTTAATTGCCCTGTCTGCCAGTTAAAACCAGCTTCCTTCAGATAGCCGTAGATAATCGCTTTTTTGTTGGGGTGGTTTTCAAGTAGCCGCAGATCGCCGTACACAGACAGCAATACGCCGACTACCAGTATTCCGATTTCAGTACGGGTATGTAATGCGCTTGAACCATTGAGGTAGCGATAGGGTAGCCCACACAGGCGTAATGCAATTTCCGCCTCGGCAAGGTTCGCCTTAGTGCGGGACAATATGGCTTGTGTTCCGCTGCTCACCGAAAGGTTTGATAGCACCTTGGATAAGCAGTTATCAAAGTGCAATCTGACCTCTGTTTTCGGGGTGCTAGGATGACTGACACAAAGCTTGGTCAGTTTAGTGGAATTACGCCGAATTACCGAGTTTGCTATCAAGGAAAGCTTATGGCCAAACCTGAACGTGCATGAAAGTTGAAATACCTTCGTATTCTGGTAATGCTGTTCAAACAGGCCACCGATAAAATCTGGTCGAGCACCTCGCCACTCGTAAATACACTGGTTAACATCACCCACAGCCATAACTGACGTATCCTGCTTGGATAGCAAGCGGGTCATTTCATGCTGTATCCAGTTAACATCCTGATATTCATCAACAATGATGTGTTTGAAGTGGGCACCAAGGCTGCTGTCTTTACGCAACAGTGCAACAGCCTCAACCAAACAGTCATCAAAGGTTCGCAGACAGTTTTCTTCCAACAGCTCACAATAGCGGCTATAAGCGTGAATAAATTCCCGTTTGATGCTGTTGAATGTTGGATCATTAGCTGCATCAACAGGAGTTACTGCCGCAGCGCGCCAACGAGAGATAAACAACTCGAAGGTTTCAATTTCATTGGGGTCGATGTAACTCGCCTCATAGTCAAAACCATAGCGATAGGCTTGCTTAACCAGTTGCTCATATTGGTAGTCGGTGGGCGTGATGAGGTTTTTCTTCTTGATTAGCTGTCGGCGCTCCCCGTAACCAACAATCGTTAAGGCCAAACTGTGAAACGTGCGGATTTCTGGTATCACTCCCGACTTTAGTGCTGTGTTCAATTTCTCAGTGAAGTTCTCCTGGGCAGATTTGTTGTACATCAAAATCAGGATGGAACGAGGGTCCGTCCCCGTTTTTACTAACCTTTCAATGCGCTTGACGAGAGTGGTTGTTTTTCCACTGCCCGGTACGGCCTTTACCAACGCATGTCCGGTATCATGGCCAACAATGCTTTTTTGCTCCCAAGTCAGTCTTTTTGTCATGCCTTAACCTTGTAACTGGCGCACTGACGGGCCTCTGTGTAAGGAACTATTTTTGCCTTACTTCGACATTGCAGATAGCCATCCTCCCAGCGGTTTGCTTGCTCGCACATAATGCAGTTAGAAAATAGCGAATGAGGATCGGCTTGACGGAGAAAAGTTCTTAAGTTATCGGCCAACTCGGCACCTCCTAACGATTTCGGCCATGTGTTGACGTCAGAGTTGATTGTTAGATCCACTTCAGCGAGTCGCATCGTTTGTTCGTTGAGTCGGCCGGAATCGCTTAAGCTCCAAACAGACATAACCACGTTACCTGCGGAGCAGACGCCAGTGCACGTATCAACGGTTTGCGAGGGAGGGTCCCAGTTGAACACTCTCAGAGAAGTATCCTTGATTGAATATGACCCGGTAAGCAACATCTGAATATCGGCGGCAGAGCAGACCTTAAACTCAAGAATCGGGATGCCGGTTTCGATCTTCTCTTGAGAGCAGGGGTGCGTAACAAAAATCTCTACATAACAACGCCTTTCGCCAGCAGCATCACACAACATTATGTCTGGGCGCAGTCCTGTAACCTTATCGTACTTTTCCAACTCAGCCTGATCGAAGAATTGAGTCAAGTTGTAGCGCGCAGGTACGAATTTTAGGCAGTGAAGTGCTTCGTCCCTAACTAATGCCAAACGAGAACCATTACAGGAAACCCGGCGCTCTAGCTCAAGGCTAATAGGCACTTCGTGGCTGAGAGCTTGTTGGTAGCGATAGAAGAATGCTTCTTTGGCGCACTTGTGCAGGTAGGTTTCAACGGCACAACATTCTTCAGAATGACGGAAGTGCTTAGCATAGTTTTCGCCTAATACTGGCGTGAGGTTTTTTTTACAGCCTGGACAGGTGTAGATACTCGAGCGCAGAGCATCGCTAATGTGCGTGAGTGCGCCTTGGCTGTCTAAGGCGAAGGCGTACTGTATTGAGCTGGATTGACTTGTCATGACTGCAAAGGGTCCCAGAAAATCGCCGCTAAGAACAGGTCTGTGAAACTCATCCTATTTTGAGTCCCTTTATCAGTGATTTGTCAATTTGAGCCTATAACGGGTATTTCTACCGCCTCCACCAGGTTCTTTTTCTAGGCAGTTTTTTTCCAGTAGATCAGTAAGGTGGCGCGTAGCTGTAGATTTGCTCAGCTGAGCAATTTTTTGATACTGGCTGGCACTAATGTACGGTAGGCCGTCCTGTGTGTAACCGTCGAGCAAATGGTTCAGTATCATCACCTGTTCAGGGCACAATTGGTCACTAGCGTGTAGCAGCCAGAAGCGGTTTCGAGCAAGCGCATGTGTGCATGATTGTTGGGCCTGTTCCAGCGTGACGTTGAGTGTGTCCAAAAACCAAACCAGCCACGCTGTGACGTCCAAGCCTCCTCTCTGAGTCTGCTCCAGAGCGCGATAGTAATCAGCTCGACGCTCAAAAATCACAGTCGGCATTGCATACAGACTGATGCTCTGGTTGTCGGCCTGAGAGAGTGCAAGATCGGTGAGGGCTCGGGTAATCCGTCCGTTACCGTCATCAAACGGATGTAACGTGACAAACCAGAGATGACAGATAGCGGCTCGCAGTAATGGATCTAGGCAGGGATCATCGAAACTGGTATTGAACCAGTCGATGAAAGTGGCCAATTCCTGCTCCAGCCCCTCTCGTGGTGGGGCTTCGAAATGCACGATGAGTCGATCACGTGCTCCGGATATCACCTGCATCGGCTCATCACCACGCAGCTGGCCAACACGTATCTGATGCGATCTCCGGTCATCTGCGGGAAAAAGCCAGCGATGCCATTGCAGAAGGCGTTCAAGCGTCAACTGCTCATCGCTGCTTATTGCATCCACAATCATCGCGGCCAGTCCCTCGGATCTAACTGAGGTAGGGTAGGGGGACTGCTCCACTATCCCGAGGTGACATGCCAGAGATGCACGTAACGACTGAGAGTTCAGTTGTTGATTCTCGATAGCCGAGGACGCGACGACATTGGCCAGCAGCGTATCTAGGGCATGTGTCTGATGCGCCAGTGTTGAGGAATGGAGACCCTGGAGCAACCCCAGATTACGGTGCACCTGACGTAGCTTTGGCAGTAACTGCCTGTCTTGCCAGCAAAAATTGGGCCACTCATCGTGTTGCCAGATCCAGTCTACGGTCATCGATAATCTCGTTAATTCTGTGTCGCTGGCAAGCAGTGCAATGCCACAAATGAGCCGAATTGACACCACATTCGGCTCGTATTGTGAGTCGATAATAGCCCTCATTCGGCTCATTCCACAACTCACAGCGCTGATTGACAACTGGCTGGGAACACTATTGATAGGCCAGGATTGCTTGACCAATTCCGTAAAACAGTTACCTCTGCGGTGACTGGTTTATGGCATCGGATCTCGGCTTGTAAAGACTTACTCTTCGTGCAGTTATTCAGCAGGGACAGCCTACTGCTTGATCCATGCATGCATGCAGGCTGTGGTTGGATACCCCGGTTTATCGTGCAACGGTAGTCACCGACCACACGTACTCTATGACTTGTTTAATCGCTTCGATTCTGATTGTTTCCGGATAAGGCTGGCAGATCATACATCACCAATAGTTGCCTCATTCAAGGCTGTGAGGTTTTTAAAGTACTGGGGGCGATTCAGGGATACCTCCACTGATACCGGTAAACTCCGCTAACATCGGTGCAATATGGTAGAGTGGTATCTCGAATTGCTAATGAAGTTTCTCGGATTTTCAATTAGATATGAATTATAGGTGAGAGTTTTTCCAGCCTTTACCAAGCTAGCTTTCTGTCTTCACTACCCACGGAAACTATGGCGTGACAAGAACGAACATCTGAGAACACAGCCAAGAGCGATTAGTTAACAGCAGGAGAAGATATGTCACTTAAGGCTATTGCTGCCGAACTCGGAATTTCTGTCACCACTGTCAGCCGAGCGCTTGGTGGGTTTTCTGATGTCTCGGCAGAGACCCGTATGCGTGTGGAGATGGAGGCACAACGTCGGGGTTACCGTCCAAACACCCAAGCAAGACGACTTAAAACTGGGAAAATTGATGCGGTTGGCTTTGTGTTTCCTGAACATGCCGTACCATTTAACAGCAGTGTGTTCATGGATATGGTCAGTTGTATAAGCCGTGAACTGGCCAAGCATGATATCGACTTACTGCTGATAGCTGATGATGAGGGGGCTGACAGTCACAGCTATATGCGTTTGGTCAAAAGCCGCCGGGTTGATGCTCTGATTGTGGCTCACACGTTGGACAACGATCCGCGCCTGATACACCTTCTTGAGGCTGGCATACCGTTTCTGGCTCTCGGAAAAGTGTTGTCCGGTCTTCCCTGTGCTTGGTTTGACTTTGATAACCATGCGGGCACGTGGCATGCCACGCAGCATCTCATTGCACTTGGGCATCAGCGAATTGCATTACTTAGTGAGGATAGTTCCCGGGCCTATGTCATGGCTCGACGCCAAGGTTGGCGAGATGCCCTAAGTCTACATAGCTTGCCTGAGACTTGGCTACGTTTAATTACCCCTACACGACGCGCTGGTTACCAAGCTGTGAACGAGCTAATGTCACTTCCACTTCCCCCTACCGCCATTATTACCGATAGCGACTTGAGTGGTGACGGTGCAGCCATATCGCTGTTGCTTTCTGACCATCTATATGGAGAGCATGCAGTCTCTCTAGTTGTCTACGACGGTTTGCCACAGGACAGTATCATAGAATTGGATGTGGCAGCCGTTCTTCAGTCAACAAGAGAGCGTGTCGGCCGTCAGGTTGCTGACATGATACGTAAACTCATCACAGATGTTTCTCCGGAAACGCTGCAAGTGCTCTGGCAGCCGGATTTTAATCCGGGTAAAACAGCCCTTCCCCCTTCGTCTTAGTTTTAACCAGATCACACATCCGAAACGTTTTGGTTGATGGCCGAAACGTTTCGGATCAACAGTAGGACATACTCGAAAACGGAGATGTCTTATGGAACCGACGTACCGCAGGCTGAGCAGCCCCCACTCAAACCTGATTATTAAAACTCACCCTTATGCCGAGATAGTTTGGTGGGGATCCGCTCTGCAACACTTTAATCCAGATGACTGTATTAGCCTCGAAAGACCGATTGCGAATGGTCGTCTAGATATAGACACGCCGTTGACCTTAATGGCTGAGAACGGACTAGGACTTTTTGGCTCTCCAGGGCTGGAGGGACACCGAAATGGTCTCGATGCATCGCCAGTGTTCAGAACCGTCAGAGTCGAGCAGATCGGAGAAGTACTCACTCTGACGAGTGAGGATTCGGTGGCGGGCCTACGGATGGTGAGTGAGTTGATACTGACATCTTCAGGCGTACTGAAAATGCGGCATGCCCTAACGAACCTCCGTGAAGGGGATTGGCAGGTTAATCGTTTCGCGATCACTTTACCTGTGGCTGAGCGAGCGGGAGAAGTGATGGCCTTTCATGGACGCTGGACACGCGAGTTTCAACCGCACCGGGTCCGACTAACACATGATGGTTTTGTCTTAGAAAACCGCCGGGGCAGAACGTCCCATGAGCATTTTCCAGCGCTGATTGCAGGTACTCCTGGCTTTTCTGAACAGCAAGGTGAGGTGTGGGCTGCACATCTGGGCTGGAGCGGAAACCATCGCATGAAATGTGAGGTCAAAACTGACGGGCGACGTTACCTTCAGGCGGAAGCCTTATGGATGCCTGGAGAGAAAGCACTTAAGCAGGATGAAACCCTGTATACCCCTTGGTTGTACGCCTGCCATTCCCCTGATGGTCTCAACGGCATGAGCCAGCAATATCACCGTTTTTTGCGTGATGAAATCATTCACTTCCCTGATCAGAAACCTCGTCTGGTGCACCTCAACACTTGGGAAGGTATTTATTTTGACCACAACCCTGACTACATCGCGCAGATGGCTGAGCGCGCAGCAGCACTTGGTGTCGAGCGATTCATTATCGACGATGGCTGGTTCAAAGGGCGCAATGATGATCATGCAGCCCTAGGTGACTGGTATCTAGATGAACAGAAATATCCAGATGGGCTAATGCCAGTGATTAATCATGTGAAATCTCTTGGCATGGAGTTTGGAATTTGGCTAGAACCCGAAATGATCAATCCAGACTCTGACCTCTTTCGCCTGCATCCCGATTGGGTGCTATCAATGCCGGGCTATACACAACCAACCGGAAGACACCAGTACGTTCTCAACCTGAATATTCCCGAAGCTTTTACATACATTTATGAACGTTTTTTATGGCTACTGGGCGAACACCCTGTTGACTATGTGAAGTGGGACATGAACCGTGAACTTGTCCAAGCGGGGCATGAAGGTCGTGCAGCGGTGGACTCACAGACCAGACAGTTTTACCGGCTATTGGAGCTTTTGAGAAAACGTTTCCCTCGAGTTGAGTTTGAATCCTGTGCTTCTGGTGGCGGGCGTATCGACTTTGAGGTGCTTGCTCGCACACATCGTTTTTGGGCTTCTGATAACAATGATGCCTTAGAGAGATGCACCATACAGCGTGGGATGAGTTACTTCTTCCCTCCGGAGGTTATGGGAGCACACATTGGTAGCCATCGTTGCCATGCCACCTTCCGGCAACACAGCATTGCTTTTCGCGGCTTGACGGCTCTTTTTGGGCATATGGGCCTAGAGCTGGACCCGGTGACAGCAAGTGAAGACGAATCTGCTGGTTACTGTCGATATGCTGCGCTCTACAAAAAATGGCGTCAGCTTATTCACACCGGCACGTTGTGGCGGGTTGATATGCCAGACGTTGCAACTCAGGTTCAAGGCGTCGTGAGCTCAGATCAAACGCAGGCGCTTTTTCTCGTGAGTCAGCTCGCGATGCCTGATAACACCTTACCGGGAACCCTGCGTATCCCGGGGTTGGAAGCGCAGGCCCGTTATCGCCTCCACGTTGTTGATCATCCCGATCTTCAACTGGTTGGTGAGGGGGGGCATACCATGCGTAGGTTGCCAGAATGGATGTGCCAGAACACCGAGGTCTGCGGAGAATGGCTAGCACTGGCTGGTATTCAGCTTCCCATACTGGATCCGGAAAGCGCCATGCTAATAGCTCTTGAGCGTTTGGCATAATAAGACCTGGGCCGGTCTCGGCCCTTTCTATTCTATCCCGAGAGGATAAAAATAATGAATGCGCCTAGTACTCATAAGAAAAAGGATTTCTGGATTTTCGGCCTGTTCTTTTTTCTCTACTTTTTCATTATGGCAACCTGTTTTCCATTTCTACCTGTTTGGTTGTCTGACGTTGTTGGATTAAGTAAAACAGATACCGGAATTGTTTTTTCATGCTTGTCATTGTTTGCAATTAGTTTCCAGCCTCTGCTGGGGATTATCTCAGATCGTCTTGGCCTAAAAAAACATCTGATGTGGCTCATTAGCCTGCTTCTGGTACTGTTCGCCCCTTTCTTTCTGTACGTGTTTGCTCCGCTCTTGCGGTTTAGCATCTGGGCTGGAGCTCTGAGTGGTGGATTATATATCGGCTTTGTTTTTTCAGCTGGGGCCGGTGCCATTGAGGCGTATATTGAACGTGTCAGCCGCAGCAGCGGGTTTGAATACGGTAAGGCTAGGATGTTCGGTTGTCTAGGATGGGCTCTCTGTGCCACCACGGCAGGACTACTCTTCAACATTGATCCATCCCTGGTGTTCTGGATGGGTTCAGGCTGCGCGTTATTGCTGGTTCTTTTATTGGCGTTGGCGCGTCCAGGAACCAGTCAGACGGCGATGGTCATGAATGCGTTGGGCGCGAACTCCCCCGTGATTTCCGGAAAAATGGTATTTAGTTTATTTCGTATGCGTCAGATGTGGATGTTTATGCTCTACATGATTGGAGTTGCCTGCGTTTATGACGTTTTTGACCAGCAGTTTGCTACATTCTTCCGATCCTTTTTTGATACACCAGAGGAGGGGATTAGAGCATTTGGTTTTGCCACTACGGCTGGCGAGATTTGCAATGCCATCATTATGTTCTGTTCTCCTTGGGTGATTAACCGCATCGGTGCTAAAAACACGTTGATTGTTGCTGGACTGATTATGGCTATCCGCATCACTGGGTCGGCCTTTGCTACTACAGCAACTGAAGTAGTTATCCTGAAAATGCTACATGCTCTAGAAGTGCCATTCCTATTGGTCGGCGCGTTCAAGTATATCTCAGGTGTTTTTGATATCCGGCTATCAGCATCTATTTATCTGATCGGCTTTCAATTCTCAAAACAATTGGCAGCGATATTCCTCTCAATCTTTGCAGGTCACCTGTATGACAGTATTGGATTCCAGAGCACCTATCTGGTACTGGGTGGAATCGTCTTGGCTGTTACCGTCATATCTATATTCACCCTGAGTAATTCCCGCAAATCGGTAACTTCTTCAACAGAACCTACAATAGAACTTAAGGAGGTCCGCGTATGAAACAACGTATTGCGACTGCACACTCTGCACTTGATTCACTCCTTAGTCATCGCGGTGTTACTTGGTATCCATCATTTCATTTGGCTCCTCCAGCCGGGTGGATGAATGACCCGAACGGGCTTATATATTTTGGTGGACGCTATCATGCGTTTTATCAGCACCACCCTGCAAGCGAGCATCAAGGATCTATGCACTGGGGACATGCCACCAGTAAAGATATGCTGCACTGGCAACACGAACAGATTGCACTGGCTCCAAGTGAAGAATATGACAGAGATGGGTGTTTCTCTGGTTGTGCTGTGGACGATAATGGAGAGTTGTCGCTGGTCTACACTGGCCATGTCTGTCTGGAAGAGCGAGGGGATGACAGTCTTATCCGTGAGGTGCAGTGTTTAGCTACTAGTCGTGACGGAATTAATTTTGAAAAACAGGGATGTGTGCTGACCCCACCGGAAGGAATCATGCATTTTCGTGATCCGAAGGTCTGGCGGGAGAATGGATTTTGGTGGATGGTTATTGGCGCACGAGATGCTTCTGATACCGGTCAGGTACTTCTATATCGCGGTACGTCACTGCGGGACTGGCATCTGGAACGGGTACTAGCGCACTCGGCCTCTGGGTCAAGCTATATGTGGGAATGCCCGGACTTCTTCCACTGTGGCGACCACCACTGGCTAATGTTCTCTCCACAGGGGATGAAAGAGGAAAAATTCCGATTTCGCAACCGTTTTCAGAGTGGTGTGTTGCCTGGTCACTGGCAACCTGGAACTGCATTTGCCGTAACCGGTGAATTCGAAGAACTTGACCACGGGCATGATTTTTATGCTCCGCAATCTTTTGTCGCTGATGACGGCAGACGAATCATAATGGCTTGGATGAACATGTGGGAGTCCCCAATGCCTACCAAGCGCGAAGCGTGGGCGGGCTGTTTGACACTACCGAGAGAGCTTTATGAACGCAATGGGCGTTTGTGCCAGCGTCCTGTCAAAGAAGTTCAGTCTCTTCGTAAAGCCCGCCAGCCGCTACTATTTGAGAAGCTTAGCGGTACACATTTGCTCACTGAAGATGCGAATGCTGTAGAGCTTGAACTGACTTGGCATACCGGCGACAGTCAAGCAGAACACTATGGAATCCGTTTGGGGGAAGGGCTCCGGCTCTATGTAGATAACCAAGCTGGACGGTTGGTACTCTGGCGTTATTACCCGGATGAGGGACTGGATGGTTATCGCAGCATTGCTCTGCCTGATGGGGTTCATCTGACGCTTCGTGTTTTCCTGGATCTCTCGTCTGTGGAGGTATTTGTTAACGATGGGGATGCGACCTTGTCCAGTCGTATTTACCCGCAGCCAGGAAAGCGCCAGTTGTCGCTGTATTCAGCGCATGGAGAAACTGTATTGATGGGCGGCTCTCTGTGGACGTTGGCTTGAAAAATGGTACTGCTGCTAAAAGCGGCAGTATATTTGGTTCAATAATGCTGAAATAGTTAGTTTGATGAGCCAAATATAAATGTCGTGAGCAGATTTATATCAAAATCGAGAGAAATATTCAGGTGCAGCAGTGGGTTACTGATTTGTGCCGTAGAGAGTGACTGTTTTTAAACATATAGATATGGCTCATTCCTTAAACCTAAAATGTAAACAATGGCCCATCATCTCATTCTCGTGGAGCAAGGACAGAATGATAGTTCTGTACAGGTCAACTATGTCTTATAGGTTGCACCACTGACTGTGGTGCATGTTTTCCATTTATCTATCAAGCATTTTTTATTAGGGAAGGTGCGAATAAGTCACCAAGTACAAAAATACGCCTTTGTAAGCATTTGAATTAAATCGACTAAAATTTTCAGTTTTGTTGTGGAGGGTACTTGTTCTCACCCTCCCTAGCCTAGGTTGGTGAGCTGACTCACCTTTGACGATGGTTATGGCTCGAGAATCGCTAAAGCGTGATTTTCTAGTGTACAACCTCCAGCATCTCAAGATACGAGATATATTTTATTATATGTCCCCCAGTTTTCCGGGGGATTATATTAGTAACTCCAACAATTACGGCCTTTTTCCTTGCTACGATATAGGGCTGCATCAGCAAGTGATATTGCCTCTATGTAATTACGTTGGCCTTTCGTTACACCAATACTAAGCGTAACGGTACAGTTTTTTTCTCGCCATTTTAGTTTACATACCTGCTTCTGAAGCCGATCTAAAAGTTTAGGAACTATCTCTGAATCAACCATTAGGATTGCTGCAAACTCATCACCTCCAATTCTGTACACATTTTCTAGACCAAGAACTGATACTAAAGTATCAACTACTCTGCATAAAACTAGATCACCAAGTTGATGGCCATAGTTGTCGTTTATTTTTTTAAAGTCATCAAGATCTATAAGTATGAGTGTATAATCTGATGAAGACATATCAATCGCTTCTAGGTCTTGGTTGAATGCTCTACGATTGAACACACCTGTAAGAGGATCTAATCGAAGTTCTTTTTGATGAATATGATACTTTTTCTCAAGAGCCTCTATCTCATCTAGATTTTTTCCAACAAACCAAGAGTAAAGTTTTTTATCATTCGATACTCTTTCAATTTCATTGTTGTCAATCTGCTGAATTCTATCTGATATCAATGTTTGTTCATGTTTGAATATACGAATTAATAGCATGATTCCAAACCCAGCCAACAGCGCAATAGCAGTTGTTGGGAAAAGTACTTTACTCATTTCTGATTTTAGTATGTCTGTAAAATGACTAGGTGGTAAATATAGCCCCAATTGCCATTCTGACCCGGGTAATTCATGTAAAATTAAATAGCCATTCCAAGTCTTTGCCAAAGAAAAATAATTTTTTGGTGATAAATTTGTATTTGCATCTAGCAAGTTAGGGTTTACAATTGAAATTAAGTTTTGTGATGGTTTATGTTCTAAATATAAAGATGCATTAAGCTCTCCGAGGGAATAACTAAGAGTTTGATGTAGTGATTCTAAAGGGGCATCAACTAATAATAAACCAACTGTTGTACCAGTGGAATCAATAACTTTCTTTCCAAAAATCAATACTGAGCTGTTATCTACTTTTTCATATATACCAACCCAAGATGGTTCATCAGTACTCTTATTAAGGAGGTCAGCCCATGGTCGATGCTGAGGCTTAAAGTAACCTATAGTTGTTTGTAGTGGATAACTTTCAATTGTATTTGAATTTAGATCGTAATAATGGATAGCGTGCTGATTTGGCATTTTAATACGATGTACAATTGGCCAGTATTGATTAATAGCAGATTCTCCACTTCTTAAAGCATCTAGATCTAAATGTGCAGACAGAACTTCCAGTTGAATCTTGTTGGTATTGAAAATCTTTTTTAAATACGATTTTTCAAGAACGGTTAACAGGTGATTGTAATTAACCAAGTGCAATCTAACAACATGCTTGTAATTAACTATAGCCATGTAAGTAGTCAGCATTAAAGTTAGCAGTATTATAAGTGACAACGCTTTGAAGAATAAATAATTTAATCTAGATTGAGATGCTCTCACTTTGTTTACCCCTCCTACGTTCAATTAGATGAACAAAGATAAATGATATTCCGCTAACGATAGCGATAAAATTTCCTGCGCTTTGTATACCATTATTCTTGGAATAAGGTGCGCCACTATTTCTACGTGTTTGATATGTTTTTATCTTAAAAAGACAAAAGTTATTTTTTAAAAAAATAGCGGCATTATATTCTATCCAAAAATTTTGCTAGTGGTTCTGGGCGGGAAATTTGATATCCCTGAATTCTTTTAACTCCGCAAGAAATAACAAAGTCTTTCTCCCATTCGGTTTCTACTCCTTCTGCGAGCACTTGGCATTTGGCCAGATTCCCTATCTGAACTAGTAGTTTATATAACTGCTGACCTTTATATGTAGAGCAATCTTTCAATAATGAACGGTCAAGCTTTACTTTATCAAATGGGTATTTCATTAAGTGTGGGAAAGACGCGAATCCAGCCCCAAAATCATCCATGGCAACATTAATCCCAAGCGACTGTAACTTCTTAATGGTATTAGATAATTCTACCGTGTTATCAAGTAAAGTTTCTTCAGTAATCTCAATCTCAATTTTATTCGGGTCAACCTCAAAAAATTCTATACGAGATGTTAAGTAGCAAACAAAATTACGTTGGCTAAATGTGGAAGCGGAAATGTTAAGCGCGACACGTTCTAATCTATTTAATGGCATTTTCTGCATGTCAGCTAATACTAGGTCAATAACAATATAATCGAGCATTGGCATAGCATCTAATTGTTGAAAATCAGATATAAAACTCGGACCACAGAGTTCTCCTGACTCATCAAGATAACGAATGAGAGCCTCTACACTTAACGGTGAGTTTGAGCTGGACTCTTGGCATTGGTAGTACATTAAGAATTTTCCTTTTTTTACCATACCTTCAACTCGTATTTGTGCTTTTGCTCGCTCTTGATTGTTACGTGCGGAGGACCTAATCTCTGCTAGCAGATGACCAAGAGTGATCCGTTTGATATCACAGCCATCATTCCGTTCATTTATACCCGTGCCTGCAAACGAAATATAAAATGGTTTATATATATATATGCCAATTGTTATTATAAATAATTGCAATAGCGAACCATCGATACTATTACCCATCGCTATATACCCACTCAACAATGGTGGTGTCATCCAATCTATAGTTGTAATTATTGGGTTTACAAGGCCAATAGATATAGCAAAATAAGCAATGCCAAAACTAATTAATGGTACAAAAATAAATGGTATTATGAGTAGTGGGTTGAAAATTATAGGTAGCCCAAACAATAAGACTTCATTTATATTAAATACAACCATTGGCAAAGCTGCCAGAGCTAGCATTGTATGATTACGGTTCTGTGAAAATAATAGAATGCAGAATAGTAAACAAATGCTGTTGCCAGACCCCCCCATGGAGAGGAATGCATCGTAGAACCCTTGGCTAACAATATTTACAGGCACTATTCCAGCATGTGCATCAGCAAGGTTATGTTCTGTAGCTTGATAAAGCATTTGTTTTATTGGAAGTAGGAAGTTATGCCCATTAATACCAATTGAACCTAACAAGCCTAATATGGTCTGATATAGAAGTCCGCCTGACCAAGTTAATGGATTAAGACCCTATCCCAATAGGGTTTTGTTCCACACAATAATGCCGCAAGCGAAATGCAGCATCGCTTCATAATTCTCG
>NZ_JAPDCL010000041.1:0-13518 GCF_027706025.1 Aeromonas sp. Y311-2
CGAGAATTATGAAGCGATGCTGCATTTCGCTTGCGGCATTATTGTGTGGAACAAAACCCTATTGGGATAGGGTCTTACCCTACCCCATGCGGGGCTTGAATTGAGGCTTTGTTGTGAGGCGTAGCGAATGTGCATAAGGGGGGGGACGACGACGCAGGGCGTCCGCATGAGAGTTTTTTTTTGAACGCACAAGGTTGGTCTCGTTATAATCGTTGCTTGGTTTGCACAACAACCAACCAATTTGGTTGGCGTTGGTAAGTGTTTTTAGCTCACTTTGTACTCGACTTACATAGCCGTTTAGATCAAAAAATGTTCACCTCGACACACTAACTGTATATGACTTCCCGGCAATACCGTGGAAAATCATAGTGTCACCACATTTGGCCTTAAGTGAGAGTCTCGATTGGGGTTGTATTGTGGTTCAACATCTCATTCCGGTGCGTATTCCGGCGAAGGTGCAGAGCCACTCTGGCCAACGTAAACGCCTTGCTCCTTAACGCGCTCACCTCATCCCATTTCTAACATTTCCGGGGAACGGGTTCGAGATGAGCTGCTGATGCAGACCGTTGTCAGCTGACAATGGCAGATGTTGGTCTGCTTAGTTCGATTTCATTTCAACGCACTGTTCGATACCTAGAGTATCTCTATTGTAGTGCCACAACAGCCCCGAGCGAGGGGGCATCTCAATGGCATTTAGATAGTGGTGGTGTTACAGCAGTGTCTCTCGGCAAGCCAGATAATACGTGCTCCATAACTCGCTTGCGGGTCGTCCATGCATTTTAATGCCGATATCTAGTAACATCAGCTCCCACTGCCGTGTATCATGAAAAGCCATCTCACGAGCCTGTTCGATGTTATGAGCGGAATAGGCACTAAGCAATTTGTCTGATGTGGTCGAAAACAACCGTTCAAAAAAAGCTAGATCTTTTGCAGCCATAACCTGTGAGCGCAGTGCTGTTAGATGCATAGTGTCCATTTCTGAATACCGAACTGCATCCTCAATAAATGCGTCACAAACCTCATATGCAATCTCATGGGATCTCCCATGAGTACTGAGGGCAACGATTAGTAGAATGAGTTGAGTCATCACAAGATCTCTGCTGTCAGTATGAATAAACCAGTCTAGCAGTAACTAATGGAACCTGTGGGGTCTTAACTCAAGTTAGATCGATGTTGAGCGGTTACGCATAACCTCACTATGTGGCTATATAAAGATCAATTATTTTGATGATAAATATTGGCACCAAACTTCAGCTAGGTGATAATGCTAGGCGATAAACAAATAACTTTTTAGGCGTGATATCCATGAACGATTTTATCAAAACACTGTTGAACATTCGTAGTCTCCGGGCCGCTCTGCGTGAACTACCATTCGAACAACTGATCGAGATTAAGGCAAAAATTGATGAGGTGTTTGCAGAGCGTGAAGCTGCTGAGCTTCGATATCAGGAAGAAAACGCCGAACGTCTGCGTAAGCTGGCAGAGTTCAGCGAGATGTTGAAAAACGCAGGGATTGACCCCAGCGAACTGGTTGGCAGTGCTGCTCCGTCGAAAGCTGAAGGAAAGGAAAAGGCCAAGCGTGCGCCGCGTCCCGCAAAGTACAAGTATCACGAAGATGGCCAGGAAAAAACCTGGACTGGTCAGGGCCGTATGCCGAAAGCCATCGCTGAGGGCGTTGCTAGCGGAAAGTCCTTAGAGGATTATTTGATCTAATCCACAATTATCGTGGTATTGAAAGCAGCCGTAAGGCTGCTTTTTTTATTCATTCAACTATAATAAATTTTGCTTATGGCGGCATTAACCATTTTGTTCATGCTATCCGTCCATTAACTCTACATGTATAGCGAGTGTTCGATGAAAATAATGACCACAAAAGAGGTTGAGGTTATAGCTGATATTCAGTGTGACGTATGCCATAAAAGCACAACTCCAAATATGAACCCAAATTTGTATAATCCTCAGTTTGGAGCCCTGACTGCAAAATGGGGTTATGGTTCGAAACATGATGGTACGGCATATGAGGTACATCTATGTGAGGAGTGCTTTTTTACTGTGCTGAGTCAGATAAAAAATATGCGTATAAATGATCATGCGGATTATGTTGACGATCAATCATTTGGGAAGATTTTATCTCATAGCCTTGAGCTTATATGACATCATTGGTTCGACCAGATCTAGAAAAGGTATATCTGTCATAGGATGAGAGCATGCCTTTTTATATAACTTTAATCAGCCTGTGTCATAGTTTTAATTTCACGGAAGAAAATTAAATTCACCATGTAAGTCTAGTTAATTTCATATTTTAAATATTAACTTTCGCCAATGCCATTGATAACGTCAGTCGTTAAATTAATAATTTAGCTCAAAAAATTGTTGATATTATATTTAGTGTTTGCAATACTATAATTAGAGTGAGCATTAAATATCACCGAATAATTTAGCTCACTTCTGAATGTGACTTCGTATAAATTTATTGTATATTTTTTGAAAAAACGCTAAACCAGCTATGTTTTAATGTCTATTAAATAGGTTGGTTTGAAAAATAAAACGCATAACACTACTAATAATTATTATAAAGGTGCACGCAATTGAACAGAAAACCACGGTCTGGTAGACCCAAAAAATCAGCTGATGAAAAACGCAGTTTAATGCTCCGAATCTCATTTAATGCAGCTGAGCAACGTGTTTTAACTAAGCATAGTAAAACCTATGGTATTCCCAAAAAGTCTAGCCTGATTCGGTTTTTGGCTCTCAGGGAACCAGACAGTAATATCTCACCAGATTTTTCATATGATGATCGTGTGAGATTGCTCGAGGGGGTATACAATATATCATCGAATTTAAATCAAATCATTTTGTTGATTAGACAAGCTGAGGTCGGTAGTGACGTTTATAAATTTATTACTGACAGTAGTGATAACTCTCCAGTGATGCAGGCTTTCTCATCTATAAATTCTCTGTTTATAGGAATTGAAAAAGCTCTGATTGGAGTAAAGTTGAAATGAATTTTGAAAAACACAGGTTCGGCCAAAACTTCCAGTACAGACTGTCTTATATTTACCGAGCTATACATATTGGTAGGAAACGAAAATCCATGCCATCACAGGTTTATCATCTCGGTGGTGGTGTAATTAATAGACCAAATATTACATTGAATGAAAGAGGTGAGGTCTCTGATTATGACATCGGGCCACTACTCATGGAGTTGAATATGCAGGCATCATTGTATGCAGGCACAGGAAACCAACTATGTGCACATTATTCACTATCATTGAGCCCCGATGAATCATTAACGCCATATCAATGTCTAGTTGCAGCTAGGCTGCTAATGAGTGAATTGGGATATGGTAGCGATACTCGATGGACATCTGTTATACACCGCGATACAAGGTCTCTACATGTACATGTTGTGGCATGTAGAGTAAAACTAGACAGAACCTTAGTTGATGATAGTAATGACTACGCTCGTGGAGTTGACGCTGCTCGAAAAATTGAAATGGAATTGGGATTGTCGATCTGTAAAAGCCCTGAAAAAAATTTCGGTCATGAGTATAGCATAGTAAATATTAAAAATGGCCGTGGTAGAGGGAGCTTTCATGCTATGCATGATCCCGCTTGTATTATCAGGGATGCAATGGACGTGGTTTTTAAAAAACAGCCGAACAACATGACTGAATTTGTCACTGGGTTGCGTGAGCATAATGTAATGGTCAGGGTGAGGAGAGCAGATAATCACGAGCCAAAAGGTTTTTGTTATAGTATAGACGGTAAGAAATGGATATCAGGGTCTAAGGTTAAGAGATTGCGGGCTACCTGGTCTAAGCTGCTCGACCAGGGCATTGAATATTCACCTCGGCGAGATGATTTAAATTTGCAATTAGGTGAATCAAATCAATTAAGCGAGCTTAAGGTTATACTATTTACTGCATTGATTCGTTGCACTAAAAAACAATATGCCAAGATGAAAAAAGTGGTGCCGTCATTTGTGGATAAAAAAACATATGGTACATCGTCATTCTCTTTCCGGCTTCTAAGATTGGATTTTGTTTTGCTATCAATCGAAGAACCATCGGATAGTTTTATATCAAATGCACGAGCACTGTTGAAGGACGTTTTGGCTACAATTTTTAGGAAAGGGCTGGAGAGCGTTCATGTAGGATCAAACGCATTGATTCCTGATGGATATGTCCAAGATATTAACTCAGAAAAAGATACTATTGATAAGCCAAACATGTTTTTCTTAGATAGAGACAAACTTAAGAATGAAATTTTGAAGAACAATGAATGGATTGCTGATTGGTATGGGGATCCCATATCACACGAACAAACCAAAGAAAAAAACATAAAATAACAATAATAATGAGAGGTGTGGCATGGCTAACATGAGGTTGAATGCAAATCTTAGAACAGTATCATTTAGCAAAACCGTGAGTGTACTGGAAGATCTAGAGCTCAGTTCAGGTAAATGTGTTCGTAGGTATAGGGCTGTAAATGTTCACCTAGGTACAGTTGATGTAAATTCTGATTTCTCTCTTATAAAAGAGTTAACCGAGGCTGACGCAAAAAATGCAAAGCTTTGGGTCCAGGAGCAGCAACGACTGGTCCAGTATGCCTATATGGAAAATATGAGGCGTGGGTTCCTTGGTGGTTCTCCTGTGATTAAGCGTAGTAAAGGCGACGATGAGCAGTATAGTGATTGCTATGGTTTTATACCGGGTCGGAAAGTCGGTGAGTTTATTGGTGTGATTATTGATGCTATTCCTATGGTTGAGGAATGTAGCGTAGAGAAGGATGAGTATGAAATAGAGTATGAGAAAGTGGAGCGTTTTCGTAAGAAAGGATGTCTATCTGAGATACTTGATCTGCTATTATATGCCCTGAAAAGAAGCAATGAAAAAGTACCTTTCTCAGAAAAAGAGAAATGTGACCTATATTGTGCTGAGAGAGTTCTTTTTTACTTTTGCACTGAAGGTATGAATGTTAAACAAAGTAAGTTAGAAAAAGCCTCTCGAGATAAAGCTAAAGGTAAATATAAAAATTTGTTACGTGTCAACGCCGACCGAAAACTGATCCACTCTGGCTAATTTCGCCGATTGAAAAGTGATCCACCCGGACATGGGGTTAATTGGTTTTGGGTGTGGCCCCCGCTTTGCGTTTCTCTTTCAAACGATAGCTTTCACCGCTGATCTGAACGATGTGTGCATGATGTAACAGTCTATCGAGCATAGCTGCCGTCAGTGTCTGATCATCGGCAAAGGTGCTGGCCCACTGGCTAAAGGGCAGATTGCTCGTCAAGATCAGGCTCCCTTTCTCATAACGTTTGGCGATCACATTGAAAAACAGGTTTGCTTCCTCACGCCCAAACGGCAAGTAGCCTATCTCATCGATCACCAGTAAACGCGGCCCCATCACGACACGGCTGAAGTAGGCATTAAGCCACTCCTGTCGTTGAGCTGCTTGCAGCTGCAACATCAGGTCTGCTGCGCTGATAAATCTGGTCTTGATGCCAGCCATCAGAGCCCGATAGGCCAGTGCGATGGCAAGATGCGTCTTGCCCACTCCGCTTGGGCCCAGCAGCACTATGTTTTCGCTACGCTCTATAAAAGCTAGGCTGGCCAACTCCTGCAACTGGCTGCGAGGTGCGCCACTGGCAAAGCCGAAGCCAACTTATTGATTACAATTAAAAACTGAATGGTAATCTGAAAATTAAACCATGTTCATAGTCAGAAGTCCGATACCTCCAGCCAACACCAATATACCTAAAACAACTATGGCTCGTAGCCCACTTATCGATCTTTTCTGAGACTCCGCGACAGCCTCTAACTTGCTGTTCAATTCGCCAAATTGTTTAGCAATGCAGCTATCAATTGCTGCGCGGCCTTGTTCAAACTGATCAGGTGTTACGAACGTCAAGGCTGCTACGTCACGCCTTAGTTTAAACTGTTCATCTTTGATCTGGCCTAGAAGGTCATTAAGTGACGTCAGGCGACCTTCAAACTCTTCAAATTTATTCGAGTTCTTCGTAACCCATTCACCCTGTTCAGTAGCTAGATTTGCGAGGGTTGATTTCGCAGCCTCTATCTCTGTTCTTGCATCGTTAACTGCGCTTAACAGGCCATTAAACTCTGCCACTTGCGCCGATTGCTCTTCGAGTGAATCGATTACTCGGTGTAGTTTCTGTATGTCATTCACCAATTAATCCCCTTGTATTGGCTGGTAAGTTTTTCAAGCCTATTTGCTAGTGGAGCTAACAAAGTGTGATAGGAGAACGGATCCCCTAGCTCTTCATTTACCTCCCCAAGAACATCCAAATCATCAAATTTCTCATGGACCAAACGAGCAAAGCGGCTTCGCGCATTTTCAGAGAACATTGGCTTTAGCTGCATAGTTTTTCGGACCAGCTCTAGTGCTTCATCCCTATTATCACTAATCAATCGATCAAAAGACGCTGCCATTCTTCGCTCTCCATCTGCATCATCAAACTCATCGGAAGCTAGTCGCAGTACACCGCTCAAGTAGTTCAAGAATGCATTATCTTTGTATGACTCTAGGAATCGAGAAAGTTGACCTCGTAGGAGCGTCATCTTCTCGCTGCCTACTAGATGTTCCGTGCGCTCTTCTTCATCAGTTTCAAAAAATACTGATGGCCATATCTTCGCCGACACAGAATTCTCAGCCATATTGAGCAGAAGTTGGCTCGACTTGTCGTGCCTGAAATAACCCTCTAGCTTCTCCTTAAATTCTTTGTCGTCCATCCTGCCTTCAGCGAATAAACTACATTGTTCATAAACGTTCTTCTGTGACTGGCGACGGTTGTAGACAAAATGGTCATAGGACCAGAGTAAAAGAACAAGAAAGATAAATTGCGATTTATCGATAGACCCTTTTCTTAACTTGTCGCAGAGAATTTTGTAGTACTGGTTATCACTACTGAACACATCCGCGAGTTTGAACTCAGGATCATACTTTCTGACGGTATGCTCAATTTTATTTTCAAGACCTTCTTCCGATAGGCACTGGAACTCGACATAGAGCGTGCCATTAAAAAAGTCTTCGATTACCCAGTCAGAAACAATACCTAATTGAGAAAGACGGTAGATAGCCTTTTCCAATTTATACTTTTCCGTACCAAACTGCCTGGCAGTAATGGTCACCGTGTTGTGTTCCTGATTGTACTTAAAGAATTCGTATACGTTTGCCATCAACTTGAACTCATCATTGATTGTGTCCAAGCTGTTTGTCATCAGGAACAGATTTGTGTTCAGGTCGCTATCTCGACTCAATAACTTCACGTACTCCTTCAGATCTTTGACGTTCGTACTAGCGTCCCAAATCTTGTCGAGAATAGCTGAATTGGGCTCTTTTGTGAGAAGCACATAGCAATCTGCGGGTACTTCCTTGAATAATTTTTTATCTCGCCCTGCCCTGCCTGCTTCCTGATACAAGGCTTCCATCGACCCAGGTATTCCGAAGTGAACCGTATAGGCAATATTCCCCTTATTCACGCCCATTCCGAATGCCTTAGTAGCAGTGAGTAGGCGGTATTTATTTTCTTTAAAATCGTCTTGAACTTGGCGCTTATATCTATCGAAAGCCTCTCCCTGTAATACCCCCATTTTCGGAGCAGACCCCGAAAAATATCTAACATCCATATTCAAGAGTGTTGAAATTCGGCCCGCTAAGCTATGACAACCCTTAGACCCGTTGACGGTGGCAGTGAATATGATTCCCGCCTTATTGCCATATTCCCCGTCGGAATTCCATTTACGCTCCATTTCAGAAACAAGTTCGACGGCTGCATCAACTTTGCGGCCTTTATCGTCGATAACGTGGAATGAGAGTTCCTCGCGAGTGAAGTCCATGGGGGTGCGGACAAAATCATCGGGGATATCAAACTCTGTTTGAATATCCTTTAGGACGTTAACTGATGCGGTTGCAGTTAGGCCTATATAAATTGCACTGGGAGCAAACCGTCCAATTGTATTTGCCAGGTTAAGATAAGACGTCCTGAAATCATGCCCCCACTCAGACAAACAGTGAGCTTCATCGATCACCGCGTAGGCAAATGAGAGATCTAGTCCGATAGCCAACATCTCTTTTCTAAACGCATGGGTTTGGAATCGCTCAGGCGATATGAAAACGAAGAAGTACTTACCACGTCCGAAATCGCTCTGAACTTTGGCCTTCTCTCCTGCCTTCAAATCACTAGTAATAAAATTGCTTCGAGTGAAGCCGATGCTATCCAAATCGGCTTTCTGGTCATACATCAAACTCTTTATCGGACACACGACAAAGCTAACAGCTGGTTGCAGAACCGCAGACAGCTGGTAACAAATCGACTTACCCGAACCTGTAGGCAACAATCCTATTGTGCCGTTTCTCGAAAGTGCAGATCCTATGATACCAACCTGCCCTTCCCTGAAATCTACATCCTCTAGGTATGGTAGAAACAGGTTGCTGAGGAAGTATCTCAGAGACTCTCGCTGCTCGCTGCCTGGGCTAAGATCTAGCTTGTAGGCAATGGGATCACTGCATGAAAGCTCGAAGAAGTCATAGTCAATTAATTGACTGGTTTCTATTGAAACAGCATCAGAATCTTCGAAGTATCGATAGAAATCGAAGTAATCCGTACGTGAATATATGACGTCTTTGTTAACTTGAAAGGAATCGTCATAACGCTCCAGTATGCTGAAGTCGATGAATATATTTTCACCAGACCGTTCGCTCGGAAGCTCATCTGATTCGATCAGCGCTACTTCAATTCGCCTTTCTTCAATACCAATGAGACGCAAGAGATTCGATAACAAATCGTTCAGGTCGTCTAGTGCCGCTTCAGCAAAATCTGTGCCATCACGATTGACTATGAATAGTTTTTTCAACTCTCCTAGTCTGATCTGACCGCGTTCAAGAAGCTCCAATAACAGTAACTGGAAACGCAACGCCGAGGTCAGCCTCAATCGTGGGTCGGTAACATCAGCTCCATTTTCATAAACCTCTTGGTAATTCAATAAAGAAATACCATTAGGAGGCGTTAGGACACCGTCACGCTCTAGGCCATCTACGATCTGAATGTGAGAAATAATCGAATTTATCTTACTGATAAATGACTGGTTCTCAGATGCCAGTTCTTGAACAGTGAACCGAACAGTCTTCAGTCCCTGGGTTTCAGTAAACAAATCCCTCATCTCATCTAACTGCTGAGAATTTTGGTGTTGCTGACCGTCTATCTCAATAATTAAACCAACTTGAGGAATGTAAAAATCTACCTGTCGGTTCTGGAATTGTTCAACGTAGACCTGAGTCATATCGTAAATCTGGACTTCAGGGAGCATTAGCTGTTTTACAAAAATGTACTTACCGAAATACTTCGGAATCAGCTCATCAAAAAACCTTTTCGCTGGGTAGCTTCCAGACTGTTTGTTGCCTCGAATTAATCTGTTCCAAAAAACTGACTTATCTGACAAAAGAGCCTGAGTTGGTGTATTAAGAGCGCTCTGTTCCAGCTCAATGCCAAATGCTTTCCTCAGTTTTCGCGAGGCTATTGTAGGCTTCCCTCTCTGAAGTATGTTTTTAAGAACTTGAATTGCTCCAAATAGCTGACCAGACGCCACTTCAGACGAGATAGAATAGTTGAGAAGATTATGGAAAATGAAGTTATGGTTGGTTCTCGCGTAGTTAGCAGAAAACTTCTTGCTTACAAGCCTACGACTAGACTTCGGCCTGACATATCCAGATAGTTCACTTTCATCCGCCAGCGAGTCGATGATTGGGTTGTACAAATCTGAAAATAGTTGGTTATTGTGCTGTTGTTCAATGCTGTCAGTACTTAGCTCTAATCTATAGAGAGTTTTGACCAACGTAAAAATGTAAATACTTGAATTCGGGAAAGCTTGAGATAGACAGCGTGTTATCTCATCAGTTGTAGCCCCCGAAGTTAATACGTCGTCAACGATAAGAAATGTCGGATTTGAATTCGCTTCTATTGAATCAACTTCGGCTTTATAGGCCCCTCCGACCTGCTGTCGTCTTTGTACTGCACTGCAATTAGTCGATTTAACTAATACGTGCTTTTTCTCTAATATCTTAGGTTGGTAAGTAGCCCCTAAAGCAACAGCCAGCGACTTGCCCAAGGTATCTAATGCTTTATCGCCATCTTCAGCCCTAAGCTCAGCGTGACCTAACGCTCGAACAACAATATCTATAACTGGAAATGAAGGAGCTAGCTCAACAGTCTTGTTAACCCAGCGGCGTACAGAAGGATTCTTGTTATCTTTGAAAGACCAAACTTCTTGTTTGACACCATCTAAATAGAATCCCAGATGAAGTTTATTTCCAGATTGTATTAACTCAGAACGTCCCGTTGTTGCGGAACTCGGTGTCGAGTTTTTTCCAATAAGCTCGGAGAGATTGCTTACTCCCTTATGTGACGAATCGATCTCCGAGGCAGAACCCCAATCTACTGAGAAAAACTCAACTCCTGCATTGAAAGCAGCGTCTCGATCTAGGTTGCTATCTCCTAAATAAATTGCCTCGTCGGCGCTAACACCGAAATACTCGAGAATACGAGTAACGCCCTCATGGCTCGGCTTATGCTGCGTTACATCATGGTAGGCTACTACATAATCAACAGAGATACTGAAGTGTTTGAGTAGACCCTGAACGTAATTCGAAGGCGCATTCGAGAAGATAGCAACCTTGATTCCAACTGACCGAGCCGTTGTAACAAGGCCGACAACGCCCTGATAAACGGCACAACCATTAAAGTACCTGTGTATGTCTCTCCATCGGCCAGCTGACCGAAATGGTTCGAGGCTTGATGTATCAATAAGCGTGTCATCAAGATCGAGGACGATGACCTTAATCACAGCAGGCCACCGTTTGATTTCAACGATCTAAATGAACTCGCGATGTCTTTTAATTGAAGCTGAATATCTTCATAAGATTCGCTCGTGTAGGGTATCGCCTTTCCTTCGTTAACTAGATGTTGCGTTCCTGAAATTGCCTTGATAGTAAGATCTGGATACCTAGCTTTCTGTGCGTCAGGAACGAAGACAGGACGCTCCATAGAGAGAGCAGATTTGACTGCGTGCATCGTCCCACCATCTATCGAAGTTTCAATAGCAAAGACGGCAGTAGATAAACCTGCTTGTATCCTGTCTCGCTTAGCAAAGAACGCAGGTATTGCTTTGGTTCCTGGAGCATTCTCCGCAACTAGAAGTCCATCCGTATCCAAAAT
Organism: Aeromonas sp. Y311-2; assembly: GCF_027706025.1. NCBI lineage: Bacteria > Pseudomonadati > Pseudomonadota > Gammaproteobacteria > Aeromonadales > Aeromonadaceae > Aeromonas > Aeromonas sp. Y311-2. Next base: position 11,237 of record NZ_JAPDCL010000041.1, read on the forward strand.
TTCCTGAGCGAGTTCTCGATTACTTGTGGGAGAAATAGAATCCACATCGACAAGAACAGAAATCGTTGAGGTTTTGGCCTCTAATGCAGCGCGATGAGCAATTGTATCGATACCCAGTGCAAGTCCACTGACTATCGTGAAACCATAAGTCGCAAACTTTTGAATAGTTTTAATCGTTATGGTTTCACCCTTGGGGGTGTTTTCACGAGTTCCTACAACAGCTATAGAAAGCCTATTCTCTAAGAGTTTCAGATTGCCTTTGCAGTAAAGAAAGGGAGGAGGTTTCGGGAGATTGTATAACGAGATTGGATAGGTTTTCGAACCGAAGAGAACAATCTCAACTCCTTTATTTTTGAACGAATCAATCTCAGCTTGTACTTCGTCCCTGAGAGCCTGGAAGTTCGCAGCGTTGAAGAAACTTTCGAGAGCTGCTCGAGATTTAACATTTGAGATTTTTAGATTGGAGGAATGGTGTACCAGTTCTTCGAGCGTTGACACTCCGCTATACGCTGAAAACTTTAAGATCGACAGAACCGTTTCATCACCAACGCTCATTAACTTCTTAAGAACAAGAGCATCTACAATGTTCACATCCCCCCCCAAAAAACGACCGTTTTTAGTCCATTAATCGTACAGATTAATTGTATTCTACCGAGAAAACAACATAAACTAACCTTTTCCATGACCCTCAGCCAGCTTCAAGAGCCGATATGGCATCGGACTAGCTCCAAGTCGAGCCGGATGGGCATAGTCTTTATGCAGAATTTGAAATGTATATACTGAGCGACTCGGATAGGGGCTTGAGACAATCCGAGTCGCTCATACTGGGCCTTTATAGAGGATAGAGTGTGTAATGAGTAAACCATTTAGTTCCGGTAGCGTTACAGTTCAACCATCTCGTGGCCTGTGGCAGGCAAGCTACTTAGGGCAGAAAGTCCCATAGCGAAGCGCGGTTTGGATCAATGGCAGAGACCCTTGCTCACCGGGCTTTGTTAAAATTGCAGGCTGGAAACTTTGACCCTGTGTCCGACGATCTGCAATTTAAGCTGTCATGGCGAATGCTGGATGCTGCCAGGCAATTGGGGCTCTCATTGGGCCAACTGCGGCAGTGGATGCTAACTGGAATGCTCAACGGACATGAGATTAAACCACCAATGCGTGATGTGAAAGGCGTTGACCGAATCACCGGCCCCGGTTGCGAATTGATGTTGGCGCAAGAGCGCCTTGCTGAGTGCAAATCCGGGTTGTCACTTTGCAATGGGTAATTCATCCAATGCGGTTGTATAGCGGGGACTGAGTTTTTCACGCTTCATCATCCAATCACTGTTGTCTCTCCCACAAGATCCAAAATGAATTTTTCCTAATCGTCCCTGGTTGATTCGGTCGATCATCTGCATTAGGTCCTGACTGCGGGGCTTATGTTGATGATGGTCGAACAAATCTCCCTGCTGGCTGCCGATAGGAGTGAAGTCGGCTAGCATCACGCCCCCTTTTTGGTAGCGGTGCCCATCCCGCCAGATACGAGAGAGCAGTGAGTGGATCAGTCCCAGCAGCGCCCTAGTATCGTTAGTAGGTACAGCCAACTTGGTGCTCACCTGGTTGCCGTAGTAGGGCTCTTTGTCATTGAAGGGGCTGGTGCGAATGAATAGGGTGACATGGCGACAGCACATTCCCTCTGCCCGGAGTTTTTCAGCTGCACGTTCCATATATCCTGCGAGTGCTTGATGCATGGAATTCATGTGTGTGATCCGTTCACCGAATGATCGGGAGCAGATGATCTGCTGTTTGGCTTGTGTGTCCTGCTCCAGGCTGGCGCATGGATAGCCGCGTAGCTCTAGCACGGTTCGCTCAACAACGACCCCATAACGATGCCGTAGGTTTTTACCATCGACAGCGACTAGGTCCGCCACACTATTGATCCCGTGCGCTTCGAGCCTGGTGGTCAGTTTTCTACCTATTCCCCATATTTCCCCGACCGGAGTGATAGCCATCAAACGCGCTCGACGTGCCTCATCACGCAAATCAACCACTCCACCAGTCGCAGGCCACTTCTTCGCGGCGTAGTTTGCCAGCTTGGCGAGTGTTTTGGTTGGCCCGATCCCGATGCCGACTGTGAGTCCAGTCCATTGCAGTATTCGTTCACGGATCTGACGACCATATGCTGTTAGGTCTCCCGCCCATGATTCGTTCAGTTCAACAAACGCCTCATCGATGTAAAGGAAAGAAGAACAGCCATGGACATGACTTCAGCTCAGACATTCCGCTACTCAATCTCTGATGTC
>NZ_JAPDCL010000042.1:0-10484 GCF_027706025.1 Aeromonas sp. Y311-2
CGCCATGCGAGAGTAGGACACTGCCAGGCACCCAATACAAGAAACCCCGCTCATCGAGCGGGGTTTTTTATTGCCTGAAATTCAGCAAATAGCCTGATTGTTGACCTGCCCTATCTCCCTTCCTCTGTTTTTATCCTTACTCTCCGCGGCTTTCTGGTTCCACAAATAGCTTGATGTTCCGTTTGGTACTCTTTCTTCACTGAACCGCTGGGTACTGTATGGTGGCTCTGGCGTAGTCATGACCCACGAATCCTATGCTCGCCTGTACGCCACGATCTCTTGCTTGCGATCTTTCCTGGGCATCTGCGTCCTGTGTTAGCTGAAGTCTTTCTTTTTGAGCCCTCTGCTTGTCCAAGATTTTGTTAATCGCCCACTGACGTTATGCCAGAGAGTGTGTTGGCTGTGCTAACACGCAGGCACAGGGGGCGCAGCGTTGGGTTTGGGGTAATAGGGAAATTGGAAGGGATATCCGCAGGAGCGCAGAGGTTCGATGTTGGTAGGTGATCTTGTGGCAGCTATTTAGCTCGCAGGTCAGAAGATCAAGAAAGGTGTTGAAGAAGACTAGTGTGTTGAGATCTATGAGGAGTGGCAAATCGCAGGCAAACAAAAAGCCCACGCAACATGGTTGCATGGGCTCGATATGAATGGCGGAGGAGGTGGGATTTGAACCCACGGATGGTCGCCCATCGCCGGTTTTCAAGACCGGTGCATTCAGCCGCTCTGCCACCCCTCCGCAGCAGTGCGGCGAATATTACCATGCTGATCCGGCTTGTAAATCCCCGTCCGGTTCGATTGCTGGTTAATTGCACGAAACGACATGAAAAAGTGGCAATCAGGGTGCATCAAGCGCTTTTTTGGCCAGATAACTTGACTTGAAAACAGACTCAACCACTATAGTGGCCTCTATCATATCCTCTGCAAGATAACGTTATGACTATTAAAAATGCCCTGTTTTGCGCGCTGGCTGGTGTGACCCTGCTGGCGACGCCGGTACATGCAAGCGAGCTGACCAAAAGCGATGTCGAGCAAATCGTTCGCGACTATCTGGTCAAGAATCCCGAGATCCTGGTCGAGATGTCCAATGCCCTGCGTGCCAAGCAGGAGAGCCAGCAGGCCGAGAGTGACAAGGCGCTGATCAAGGCTCACTCCAAGCAGCTTTATGCCAATCAGGATCCCGAGATGGGGAATCCGAAGGCGTCGCTGACCATTGTGGAGTTTTTCGATTACAACTGCGGTTACTGCAAACGGGCCCATCCGCTGGTCAAGCAGTTGATGGCGGAAGATAAAGATATCCGTTACATCTACAAGCAGTTCCCCATTCTGAGCGAGTCCTCCTACTTCGCCGCCCGCGCTGCGCTGGCGGTGCAACTTGGTCAGCCTGACAAGTACCAGGCGTTCCACGAGAAGCTCTATACCCATCAGGGCCCGCTCGCTGATGAAGCACAGGTCAAGCAGTTGGCAGTGGCGGCCGGTGTTGACTGGAGCAAGGTGGAAGCCAAGATCAAGGATGGCAGCATTGACCAGAACCTCGGTACCAACCGTGCGCTGGCTGAAGCGCTCGGTATCTCCGGTACCCCGGCCTTCATCATCGGTGATCAGATCCTGCGCGGTGCTCCCCGTGATCTGGCCAGCCTGAAGGGGTTTATAAAGGACGTGCGTGCCGGCAAGAGCATTCAATAAGCGGTTGTCATGGTCGAGGGCCCAGCGCCCCAGCCAGATACAGAAAGAGGGTCGGTATCACTACCGGCCCTCTTTTTTATTATGTCCTTTGGCACAAGTGGTCGTCGCGAAAGGACCATAACAACGTGCTCAGGACCCGGCCTGTTGGCCTCAGTAACAAGTATTAGCAGAGTCGTTCGGAGTCTATTGATAAATATTTCACCTTGCAGAGGCGTGTCGTGAGCATTGCTTAATTCCGGTCAAGATTTTTTCTGCTGCTTGCCTTAGAATCGCCGCCCGTTGCAGGAGAAACCCCTATGTTAGTTGATATTTTACGGCTGGTTTTTATAGCCGGAGGCCTCGTATTCATCTTTATGCTGGTGCAAGCCTGCTGGCGGAAGAAGCAGAGTGGATCCTTTGAGGCGACCCCCTTCTGGCCGGTGGCGTTGATCGGTGGGGTTGCCAACTTCCTCGATACCCTGGGGGTGGGCAGCTTTGCGGTAAAGACCGCCTGCTACAAGCAGTTCAAGCTGATCGATGATCGGGTGCTGCCGGGTACCCTAAATGGGCAGTGCGTGCTGCCAACCGTGACTCAGTCGCTGATCTTCGTCGGCGCAGTCGCAGTGGAGCCGCTGACGCTGATCAGCATGATGATGGCCGCCGCAGCGGGCGCAGCTTGGGGCGCTCGTCATGTGGCCTCGTTTGATCGGCAGACCATCCGGTTGGTGATGGCTATCTCCTTACTGGTCGTTGCAGGGCTTATCTTTGCCGGTCTGCTGGGGCTTTTCCCTGTAGGCGGCGATGCGATGGGGCTCAGCGGCTACAAGTTGGCGATCGCCCTGCTCGGCAACTTCATCTTCGGGGTGCTGATGAATGTCGGTATCGGCCTGTTTGCCCCCTGCATGACGCTGGTTTATCTGCTGGGGATGAACCCGCTGGCGGCGTTTCCCATCATGATGGGCTCCACCGCCGTGCTTAGCGTCTTCTCCGCAGGCACCTTTATCCGCAAAGGGGCGTTCGATGCCAAGGCGGTGCTGGCGGTAGCCATCTTTGGCCCCATCGGTGTGGTGCTGGCCGCCATGCTGGTCAAATCCATGGATATGGAGATGCTGAAGTGGCTGGTTGCCTTTATCGTCATCTATACCTCCTGGACCATGTACGCCTCTTGGCGGGCGGCGCGTCGCTCCCCTGTGCAACTGGCTGTGGAGAGCGCAGGCTAGCCTGTACCAGTGCCGCTTCGGCCTTGGCCCCCAGAAAAACATAGAGGCCAAGCGCCAGCAGCAAACCCACCGCACACCCCATCACTCCGACCGCTGGCCAGAGCAGCTCGTTCTGGCCGAGCGAGCCTTTGAACAGCAGCAACAGCCCCTCGATGGAGACCGCGATCAGAATGGCGGCGATAAAGCGGGTGATGGTGCGGCGAATGGCGCTGTGGCGGAAGATATCCTTATGCAGCAGTACCTCCTCTTCCAGAATGGTCTTGCCCAGATCGAACACTGCCAGTGCCAGCGTTAGGAAGATGATGGCGCTAAAGGCGCCGAGCTGGTTCTGCTGCTCGCCGCACAATAGCTGGTAGAGCTGCTCCAGCCCGTGCCAGATCAGGGTGGCGACGATCAGAAACAGCGCCATGCTGAGCACCACATAGACCGCCTTGAACCAGGGCATGGCGCGGCGGCGCTCCCTGTCTCCCATCAACCAGCCAATCAGCTGATTCAGACAGACGGTGATCTCCCGTCCTTGCCCCTGCACGATAAGGTGCAGCCGGTTATGGGCGGCCGGTGCCACAGGCTGGATGCACATCGGCCCCTGATAGTGGTCAATGCTGACCACAAAGGGATACCCCTTGAGCGAGGCAAGGGGGGCGCTGAGCAGCCCCTGCAGTAGCGGGGCCAACTCCTCCTGATACTCCTGATAGCGCCGCAGCACATCGATGGGGCTCATTTCTGCCATATGGACCTCGGTGACGTGGGCTCTTGTGGTGAATGTGCAAATAGTGGGCCTGCTTTATGACAGGGATGGCGGGGCAAGTTGCACCAGAGGATGACAAATTGGTGGATGACGAGGGGGGAATGCACCAGAAATGGGCGTATTGCCGCCCTGTGTGGTGATGGAGGCTCTGTAATAGAAAAGGGCCCATGACGGGCCCTTTGCGACAACCAGCGGCGATTTAGCCAGCCAGCTTGGCGAAGCTGCGCTCGGCGGCAGCCAAGGTATGTTCGATCTCCTTGTCGCCGTGAGCCAATGACAGGAAGCCCGCCTCGTAGGCGCTCGGCGCCAGATAGACGCCCTCTTCCAGCATGAGATGGTAGAAGCGCTTGAAGCGTTCCATATCGCAGCGAGTGACCTGCTCGTAGCGGGTGATTTCGCTCTCTTCGGTGAAGAAGAAGCCGAACATGCCGCCCACATAGTTGATGGCGAGCGGGATGCCGTGCTTGGCTGCGGCCGCCTTCAGTCCCTCGGCAACGCGAGCTGTTTTGGCGCTCAGCTGCTCATAGAGACCCGGCTCCAGCAGCAGATCCAGCATGGTCAGACCGGCCGCCATGGCCACCGGGTTGCCGGAGAGAGTACCCGCCTGATAGACAGGGCCGGTCGGTGCAATGTATTGCATCACCTTCTTCTTGCCGCCGAAGGCGCCCACAGGCATGCCGGCACCGATGATCTTGCCGAGGGTGGTGAGGTCGGGCTCGATGTTGTAGTGGCCCTGGGCACCGCGCAGGGAGACGCGGAAGCCGGTCATCACCTCGTCCAGGATCAGCAGGGCACCGAACTCGTCACAGATGGCGCGCAGCCCTTCCAGGAAGCCGGGGACCGGTGGGATGCAGTTCATGTTGCCTGCGACCGGCTCGACGATGATACAGGCGATCTCGCTGCCGTACTGGGTGAAGGCTTCACGCACCGAATCCAGATCGTTGAAGACGCAGGTCAGGGTGTGTTTGGCGAAATCGGCTGGAACGCCCGGGCTGTTGGGTTGACCCAGGGTCAGGGCGCCGGAACCGGCCTTGACCAGCAGGGAGTCGGCGTGGCCGTGGTAGCAGCCCTCGAATTTGACGATCTTGTCGCGGCCGGTGTAGCCACGGGCCAGACGAATGGCGCTCATGGTGGCTTCGGTGCCGGAGTTCACCATCCGCACCTGCTCCATGGAGGGGACGATCTGGCGCACTTTCTCGGCCATCAGCACTTCGATCTCGGTCGGCGCGCCGTAGCTCAGCCCCTTCTCCACCGCCTTGATGACGGCAGCCTTGATGGCCGGGTGGTTGTGACCCAGCAGCATGGGGCCCCAGGAGCCGATGTAATCCACGTAGGCCTGACCATCCACATCATAGAGATAGGCGCCATCGGCGTGATCGATGAAGCGGGGCGTGCCGCCGACCCCATTGAAGGCGCGGACCGGTGAGTTGACGCCACCCGGAATGGTCTGGCGGGCCTGTTCAAACAGCTGATCTGATTTTGACATGGATCATCCTTAATGGGATTTTGGTCGTCACACAAGGGATTGCAGCCGATTGAGACTCGGCAGGCCGGAGCATCAGGAGTATGCTTTGCGCTCTCGCCACCCGGACTCTCGGTCTGCTCCCGTGACAAAAATTTAACGGGCCGACTATAGCAGAAAGCCCCAGCCCTGGGCAGCCGAGCAACGCGCCGGGTGATCCTGATCTCAGCTAGCTGACGATATGGTTTTTCCAAGTTGGTGTAACAAGATGGCGCAACAAGCTCTCTCCTCTGAAGCCGATACCTCTTCGCGGGGGCCGCTTTCCCGCATTATCCGGCAAGACAAGATGCCCTTGCTGGTGCTGCTGCTGGCGGCGCTGGTCGGCACCCTGGCCGGACTGGTGTGCGGCCTGTTCGAATCGGGAGTCCACTGGCTGGCAGAACAACGCATCGCCTTGCTGGCAGACCGCCCCTGGTGGCAGCTCGGTCTGCTTGGCTTTGGCTTCAGCGCCTTGCTGGGATTTGTCGGCTACTTCCTCACTCATACCTTTGCCCCGGAAGCGGGCGGTTCCGGCATTCCCGAGATCGAGGGGGCGATGGACGATCTACGCCCGGTGCGATGGTGGCGAGTGTTGCCGGTCAAGTTCTTCGGCGGCATCTGCACCCTGAGCTCCGGCATGGTGCTGGGGAGGGAGGGGCCCTCGGTGCAGATCGGTGGCAACCTTGGCAAGATGGTGGCGGATATCTTCCGGCTACCCAAGGAGCATGGTCACGCCCTGCTGGCCGCCGGTGCGGCGGGCGGTCTGGCGGCAGCCTTCAATGCGCCGCTGGCAGGTATCCTGTTCGTGATGGAGGAGATGCGACCGCAGTTTCGCTACTCCTTTCTGGCCATCAAGGCGGTGGGGATCTCCGCCATTATGGCGACCCTGATGCTGCAGAACATGAAAGGTCAGGGGGCGGTGATCACTCTGCCCCACTACGATGCGCCAGCCCTCAAGGCGCTCTGGCTGTTCCTCTTTATGGGGGCCACCTTCGGGGTGCTCGGTTTTGTCTTCAACAAGCTGGTGCTGGCCTGTCAAGATGGCTATCTGGCGCTGCACCAGAACAAGCGCCACCGTTTTGTGGCCATCGGCATGCTGGTCGCCGGCACATTCGGTGTGCTGTCGCTGTTTGCTCCCGCGGTGACGGGGGGCGGCACCGAGCTTATTCCCCATCTGATGGGGGATGAGTATGCGATGGCGACCCTGTTCCTCATCTTCTCGGTGCGGCTGGTTGCGACCCTCATCTGCTTCTGCTCCGGTGCCCCTGGCGGGGTGTTTGCGCCGACCCTGGCGTTGGGCACCCTGTTTGGCGTGGTGTTCGGCCATCTGTTTCATGCGGCGTTTCCGGAGCTTGGCATCGAGCCCGGCGCCTTTGCCATCGCCGGAATGGGGGCGCTGTTTGCTGCCACCGTGCGCGCCCCCATCACGGGTATCGTGCTGGTCACCGAGATGACCGACAACTATCAGCTGATCCTGCCCATGATGATCACCACGGTTGGGGCGACCCTGGTTGCCCAGTGGCTGGGTGGCCGACCCATCTATTCCCAGATCCTGGAGCGAACTTTACGGCTCGCTGCGCGTCAAAAGCGGGGTGATGGCAGCGCCACGGCCAGTTAATTTTTCCCTTTATCGCCTGTGACCTCGGTCCGGGCGGTATAGTGAAGGGAGAGGCGCTGCCGTAAATGGCGTGATAACGGGATGAGGGGCTATGTCCAATCTATTGAAGTTATTGGTCGTGTTAGCCGTTGGCGGGCTCATCGGTTACTTTGTCGGGAACCGTCAGGAGCTGGCCCAGAGCAGTCTGTTGGTGGTACAGCAGGAGACGCTGGATCGTCAGGGCAAGGCCATCGGCCAGCTCAAGACCGAATTGGGGGTGAAAGATACCCAGCTGGCGACCCAGAAAGCGGCCTTCGAGCAGTTGCAGACCACCCTGAAGAGTCAGGAGGCGCAGGTGCAGGAGCTCAAACGCCAGTTGGCCTTTTTCGAGCGGATCATGCGCCCCACCGGCGAACAGGTGGGGGTAGTGATCGACAACCTGACTCTGCAGGAGACCAGCATTCCCGGTCGCTACCACTATCGTCTCGCCCTGACCCAGCCCGCCAAGAAGCGGGAGCTGTTTCGTGGTCAGGTGCAGATCCGGGTCGAGGGGAGTCTGGCTGACAAGCCGAAGACGCTAACCGGCCGCGATCTCGGGATGAAGGTGAGCGAGTGGCGCTATGCCCTGCGTTATTTCCAGCTGCTGGAAGGGAATTGGCAGTTGCCGGAAGGCTTTGTGCCGGATCGGATCCGTGTCACCATCAACAGGGATGGCAGGCAACCGGCGCAAGAGCTGCTGGTTGAGTGGGGCGAGGTGATCAAGCCGCTGGTCGCCGCGCCGCCTGCTCCGGTTCCCGCTGCCGGTTAAACGTGGTGAATACTTGAACTGAATGGTCGGGTATTGGATAATTTCGCGGTTTCCATGTTTGTGGATCTAATGGTTGTGAGGTCAGTAATGAGTGCAGTAGCAGAAGCTCCGCTGCCCATCCAGATGACGGATGCGGCGGCCAACAAGGTGAAGAACCTGATCACCGAGGAAGAGAATCCCGAGCTGAAGCTGCGGGTATACATCACGGGTGGGGGCTGCTCCGGTTTCCAGTATGGCTTTACCTTTGATGAGAAGATCAACGACGGGGACACCGTAGTCGAGAAGAATGGCGTCACCATGGTGATCGATCCCATGAGCCTGCAATATCTGGTAGGCGGCAGTGTGGATTACACCGAGGGTCTGGAAGGTTCACGCTTCACCGTGACCAACCCCAATGCCACCACGACCTGTGGCTGTGGCTCCAGCTTCTCCATCTGATCGGCATTATCGGTCTGATGAAACGGCTCTCGGCAACGAGGGCTGTTTTTGTTTGTGGTGATCAGTGAGCTCCATCAAACAGCATTTATCTCAAACAACAAAGGCGCCTCGATGGCGCCTTTGTTGTTTGCAGAATGGCTTAGCGGGAGCTTGCCGCCGCGACCAGCGGGATCCGGTTCACTGCCTTGCCCATGTAGGCGAGGGTGATGGTCACAATGATGCAGGTGAAGCTCAGCCACATGTAGGGCAGGTAGTCGAGGGTTGCCACCCCCAGAACCCCGGCCATGAAGATGCCGTTGTCGCTCCAGGGCACCATGCCGCAGGTGAGGGTGCCGCCAAACTCGGCGTTGCGAGAGAGGTTCTTGCGCGCCAGTCCCAGTCGGTCGTAGTTTTTGGCCATGATCTTGGGGGTCAGGATCAGCGACACATACATGGCTGAGCCAAACACGTTGGCCAGAAACGCGGTGCCGATGGTGTGGCTGGTCAGGCTGCCGACGCTATTGATGCGCTTCTCGAAGGCGCTGGCGATCACTTCCAGAATACCGACCTTCTCCAGCAGGCCGCCAAACCCGAGACCGAAGATGATGACCGCGACCGAGCCCAGCATGGACTCCATGCCGCCGCGACCGAGAATGTTGTCGATAAAGTCGATGCCGGAGGTGATGGCAAACGGACTATAAGCCGAGTGCATTGCCTTGACCGGATCCATGCCCTGGAAGGCGATGGCCCAGATCAGGCCCAGCAGGGCGCCGAAGCTGATCACCGGGAAGGCGGGCTTGCGATTGGCCAACAGGCCCAGTACCAGCACCACCGGCACTATGGCCAGCGGGGTGATGTTGAACTGGTTGTCGAGAGCCTCCATCACCAGATTGACCTGCTCCAGGCTGACGTTGCCCGAATACTGCATGCCCACCACGGTGAACAGCACGGCGGTGATGACATAGGAGAGCAGGCTGATGGGCAGCATCCCCTTGATATGCTCCACCACGTCGACGTTGGACATGGTCGAAGCCAGCACTACTGAGTCGGAGAGCGGAGAGAGCTTGTCACCAAAATAGACGCCGGAGAGCACGGCACCTGCTACCAGCGGCGCAGGCACGCCGAGGCTGTGGCCGATCCCCATCATGGCGATACCGGCGGTGGCGGCAGAGCCCCAGGAGGTGCCGGTGGCCAGCGAGGTCAGGGAGCAGATGATCAGGGTTGCCAGCAGGAAGATGGACGGATGGATCACCTTGAGGCCGAAATAGATGATGCTGGGAACAATGCCGCCGGCAATCCAGGTGCCGACCAGGGCACCGACGGAGACCAGGATCAGGATGGCCCCCATTCCCTTGGCAACGCCGTCAACGGCTGCCTGTTCCAGGGATTTGTAATCGTGGCCGAGTTTGATGCCAAGCCCCATGATGACGAACCAGGCGATGAACAACGCCAGCTGGATCGGCAGATCGAGCACGCTGGTGAACGAGAATGCCAGGGCCAGGAAAATGGCCAGACAGGCAAACACCTGTGCCATGCCCGGTAGTCGGATGTGGTTTTGTTGGTTTTGCATAGATACTTCCTAAACTCTTGCTCGCCAAGGTCACTCCCTCTCGTCCTGTGGATACATCGATCCCGAGGAGGCAACCCAAAAAGAGGCCGCAATCTACCACAAACCCGGCGGGTTAAAGCCCCATCAAATTGGCAAAAATGCACATTTGATTGAAAAAATCACAAATTAGTTGATCTCATAACCCATTTTTGAGCGGCCTGTTGACACAAAGGGTCACATACGAAGCTTGCTTGTGACACCACTTGCATCCCCAGTAGATGAATATGATAATTATTATCAATTGTTGGTTGGGGAGAAAACAATGCGCTGGATATTGCGGGGTATGATGTTGCTGGTGGCGGTGGCCGTACTCGCATGGGGTCAGGATAAAGAGTACTGCACCTGGAGTGTAGGTTTTCTGCTGGCTGCCTGGGTGATGCTGGAGCCCGGATTGCGGCCCGCCTTGATCTTGCTGCCAGTGGCCGGGTTGACCGGTATCGTTACCCTGCTCTGGCAGCAGCCCTGGTTATGAGCTTTTGACGGGAGCCTGCTTGATCTTCTGCTGTGCCACCTTGAGCGATTCGACCACCAGTTTCTCCATTTCGGTGCGCTTGGCGTCGGTCAGGAAGTAGATCATGTCGACATTGTGGCGAATATAGTGGGCGGGGAGCTGGTTGAGGGTGAGGCAGCAGAGGTCGGCCATCTGATCGCTGTTGAGCTTTTGCTGCAGCCCCTGTTTCTCAATCTCCTTGAGCACCAGATGTTCGTAAAAGTTGTGAATGTCGGTATCCAGTATCATATGCGTTCCTTGGCATGACGATGAGCGGGGATTCGTCAAAAGCATAGCCATAACAAGGAGTAAAAACAAAAGGCCCATCACTTTCGTGATGGGCCTTTTGCGTAATGAATGGTGCGAAGAGAGGGACTCGAACCCTCACATCCGTGGGACACTAACACCTGAAGCTAGCGCGTCTACCAATTCCGC
>NZ_JAPDCL010000043.1:0-10353 GCF_027706025.1 Aeromonas sp. Y311-2
TACCTGAAGCAACACCGCTTATATACCCGCACACTTGGAATTATTTGAGTCTCTAAAAATGAGGGGATCTCTGAGATGCTGCCCCGTTTTTTCTCACATATCAACGCATCATTATCAACACAATAACTGCTGCGCTTGTGATGAGACTCCAGCGATAAACACGCCATTTCCTAACAGCAAAACAAGCGGGCCAGTGGCCCGCTTCGTTTTATGCAGAGTTAACCCAATCCTCACACCGGCGGATGGAAATGGCTGGCCTCGCGGGTAGCCATCTCCTCGTAGGTGGCCCACTTCTGCCACGCCACTTGTTGCGCCACCTGCATCAGCCGGTCGGCCTCCTCCGGATGGCTCTGGGCCAGCACCCGATAACGGGTCTCCTCCTGCCGGTATTCAGCAAGGGGAATGGAGGGGCGCAAGCTGTCGAGACTGAAGGGGTTCTGCCCCGCGCTGCGCAATACCGGGTTGTAGCGCATCAGCGGCCAGTGACCGGAGGCGACGGCGCGTTTTTGCTGGGTCAGGCCAAACTCCATATCGATACCGTGGGCGATGCAGTGGCTGTAGGCGATGATAAGCGACGGGCCCGGATAGGCCTCCGCCTCACGCAAGGCCTGCAGCGCCTGCTGCGGGTTGGCACCAAAGGCGATACGGGCAACATAGACATTGCCGTAGGAGATGGCCTGCAAGGCTACATCCTTCTTGGCCAGCGTCTTGCCCCCCGCCGCAAACTTGGCGACGGCACCGAGCGGGGTCGATTTCGACATCTGACCGCCGGTGTTGGAGTAGACCTCGGTATCCATCACCAGCACGTTCACATCGCGGCCGGAGGCGAGCACATGATCGAGCCCCGCCGAGCCGATGTCATAGGCCCAGCCATCGCCGCCGATAATCCAGACCGAGCGGCGCACCAGCTGATCGATGAGTGACAGCAGCTCGCGGGCCTTGCCGGATTTCACCTCTTCCAGCCGCTCCCGCACTTGCGCGACCCGGTTGCGCTGGGCGCGGATCTCCGACTCCAGCCGCTGCGGGGCGTTGATAAGCGACTCGACCAGCGCCTCCCCCAGCTCCCCCTTCATCGCTTCAAGGGCCGCCACCGCCTGACCGTGATGCTGATCGGCGGTGAGACGAAAACCAAAGCCAAACTCGGCGTTGTCCTCAAACAGGGAGTTGGACCAGGCCGGCCCCTTCCCTTCGCCATTCTTGGCCCACGGGGTGGTCGGCAGGTTGCCGCCATAGATGGAGGAGCAACCGGTGGCGTTGGCCACCAGCATGCGATCGCCAAACAGCTGGGTCAGCAGCTTGAGATAGGGGGTCTCGCCACAGCCGGCGCAAGCGCCGGAGAACTCGAACAGGGGTTCGAGGAACTGGGCACCACGCACCGTGGAGAAGTCCACCCGTTCGCGGGCAGGCCACGGCAGACTCTCGAACCAGCGCAGTGCCTGCTTCTGACCAGCCAGATGCGGAGCCTTGTCCATCATGGCGATGGCGCGCTCACCTTCATGGCTCTCATCCGCTCCGGCCCGCACCGGACAGGCCTGCACGCACTGACCGCAGCCGGTGCAATCTTCCGGATAGAGTTGCAGGGTGTAGCGGCTGTCGGGGAAGCCCTTGGCGGTGACGGGCACCGACTGCGCTGCCTCGGGGGCGGTCGCCAGCCAATCCTGATGGTAGAACTTGGCCCGCAGCGCCGCGTGGGGGCAGACAAAGACGCAGTTGCCGCACTGGATGCAGATATCGGAGTGCCAGATCGGGATCTCGCGGGCGATATCCCGTTTCTCGAAGCGGCTGGTGGCGGTGGGGTAAGTGCCATCCACCGGCAGCATGGAGACGGGGATCAGATCGCCGCGCCCTGCCAGCATCTCGCCGGTCACCCGCTGGACAAACTCGCTGCCACCCGGCGCCAATGGCAGCGGATAGTCGCTGATCTGCTCCTCACCGGCCGGGATGGCCACCTGATGGAGGTGGGCCAGGGTGTCGTCCACCGCCGCGAAGTTGCGCTCGACCACTTCGGGCCCCTTGCGGGCATAGCTCTTCTCGATGCTCTCCTTGATCAGCGCAATCGCTTCGTCCCGCGGCAAGATGCCAGCCAACGCGAAGAAGCAGGTCTGCATGATGGTGTTGATGCGATTGCCCATACCGTTGCGTTCGGCCACCCGATCCCCATCAATGCAGTAGAGGCGGATATCGAGGGCACGGATGCGGGCACGCAGTCGCTCGGGCAGCTCGGCCCAGACACGGTCAGGCTCATAGGGAGCATTGAGCAGCAGGGTCGCCCCTTCGGCGGCGTGCTCCAGCAGATCGACCGATTCGACAAAACCCCACTGGTGGCAACCGATAAAGCTCGCCTGCTCGATAAGCCAGGGGGCGTCGATGGGCTCGGGGCCAAAGCGCAGGTGGGAGACGGTGCGCGAGCCCGACTTTTTGGAGTCGTAGACGAAGTAGCCCTGGGCGTGGAACCCCTCCAACTCGCCGATGATCTTGATGCTGTTCTTGTTGGCACCGACAGTGCCGTCGGCACCAAGGCCGAAGAAGAGCGCCCGCACCCGGCTGGCGGGCTCCAGATCGCCGATGGGGTGCCAGGCCAGACTGAGGCCCGACACATCATCGACAATCCCCACGGTAAAGCGGGGGCGCGGCGCATCGGATGCCAGCTCCTCGAACACCGCCGCGCACATGGCGGGGGTGAACTCTTTGGAGGAGAGGCCGTAACGGCCGCCACTGAGCCACGGCAACCGCTTGATAAGGCCGCGCTGCAAGCCGTCGATCAGCGCGCTCTGCACATCCAGCAGCAGCGGCTCGCCACCGGCGCCCGGCTCCTTGGTGCGATCCAGCACCGCCATGCGCCGCACGCTCTCGGGCAACGCATCGAGCAGCGCCTGTACCGGGAAGGGGCGATAGAGGCGAATGACCAGTACCCCGGTCTTGCGATCCTGCCGGTTGAGCCAATCCACTGTGGTGCGGGCGGTGGCCGCCCCCGAGCCCATCAGCACGATGACATCGGTGGCATCGGGCGCGCCGTGATACTCCACCAGCCGGTAGTGGCGGCCAGTCAGCTCGCCGAGATTGTCCATGCACTGCTGCACCCGCGCCGGTACCGCCTCGTAGAAGGGGTTGACGCTTTCGCGGGACTGGAAATAGGTATCCGGGTTCTGGGCGGTGCCACGCATCACCGGATGATCCGGGTTGAGGGCCCGCGCACGGTGGGCCCGCACCCAGTCGTTGTCGATCAGCGCGCGAATTTCATCTTTATGCAGCGCGGTGATCTTGTTCACCTCGTGGGAGGTGCGAAAGCCGTCGAAGAAGTGGATAAAGGGCACCCGGCACTGTAGGGTGACGCTATGGGCAACCAAGGCCAGGTCCTGCGCCTCCTGCACCGAGCCGGAGGCAAGCATGGCAAAGCCGGTGCTGCGCGCCGCCATCACGTCCTGATGGTCGCCAAAAATCGACAGCCCCTGCGCCGCCAGCGAACGGGCCGCCACATGGAACACCGCCGAGGTCAGCTCACCGGCGATCTTGTACATGTTGGGCAGCATCAGCATCAACCCCTGGCTGGCGGTGAAGGTGGTGGCGAGCGCCCCCGCCTGCAGGGCGCCGTGTACCGTGCCGGCCGCCCCCCCTTCACTCTGCATCTCCACCACTGTGGGGATGTTGCCCCACAGGTTGGTCTGCCCCTCTGCCGCCCAAGCATCGGCCAGTTCGGCCATAGTCGAGCTCGGGGTAATGGGGTAGATGGCACACACTTCACTCAGCTGGTAGGCCACCCGGGCCGCGGCTTCGTTACCGTCGACCATGATCAGTTCATGTTTCATAGGGACTCCTCCGGTTGGCGCAGCTCGATGGCGTGACAAGGGCACTGATCATGACAGGCACCGCAGCCGGTGCAGCGCTCGGCATCCACCTGATAGCCTTTGCCCGGCCCCAGCTTGGCTATGGCCTGCTCGGGGCAACTGCCATAGCAGCCGTCGCACTCGAAGCAGTTGCCGCAGGAGTAGCAGCGCGCCGCCTCGTAGCGGGCGGCCACCTCATCCAGCCCGCCGATGATCTCGCCAAAGTCATCCCGCGCCCACGCCGGTTTGACCGGCTGACTGCTGGCGGGCGCGTAGGTCTGGAACCAGAGTTGCAACTGCTCCGGCCCCACCAGCGGGTAGGAGAGCGGTTTGTGGTAGTGGCGACCGCGCAGCCAGGCATCCATATGGCGTGCCGCCTTCTTGCCGTGGCCGGTGGCAATGGTAACGGTGCGCTCGGAGGGCACCATGTCGCCGCCCGCAAATAGCCCCGGCACATCCGTCATCAGGTTGCCCGCCACCTGTACGACCCCCTCCTTGTTGACCCGCACGCCGGGAATACTCTCCAGCACGCTCAAGTCCACCTCTTGGCCCAGCGCCAGAATAAGGGAGTCCGCTTCGAGGGTTTCAAACTTGCCGGTGGGCACCGGCTTGCCCTCGGCATCCAGCGCCATCACCTCCACTTCGATATTGGTGCTATCGAGCTGGCGGATAGTGCGCAGCCAGTTGATCTTGATCCCCTCCTCCTCGGCCTCGTCGGCTTCAAAGGCGTGGGCCGGCATATGGTCCCGGTCGCGGCGGTAGATGATCATTGCCTCTTCAACGCCCAAACGGCGGGCGGTACGGGCCGCATCCATAGCGGTATTGCCACCCCCATAAATCGCTACCCGCCGTCCCAGTTTGGGGGGCGGCAAGCCCTGCTCTTCGGCCAGACTGGCCTGCTCTAGGAAACTCACCGCATCGAGGATCTTGCCCGCTTCCCGGGCCGGAATATCGACCCGCTTGGCCAGATGGGCGCCGATGGCCATAAAGACGGCGTCAAAGCCCCCCTCGTCGCGCTCGCGCAGCACATCCTCCACCTTGTGGTTGAGGGTCAGCGTCACTCCGGCCGCCACGATACGGGCTACCTCCCGATCCAGCACATCGCGGGGCAAACGGTAGGCGGGAATACCGAAACGCAGCATGCCGCCAGCAAGCGGCCCCGCTTCGCGGATCTCCACCTGATGGCCGAGCCGGTTGAGGTGCCAGGCGCAGGAGAGACCGGAGGGGCCAGCGCCAATTACCAGCACCTTCTTGCCGCTGGCAGGGGCAGGTGGCGCAGGCTGCCAGCCACGGGCCAGCGCCTCGTCGCCGAGGAAACGCTCGATGGCATGGATGGAGACGGATTCATCCACCTGCCCGCGATTGCAGGCGCTCTCGCAGGGGTGATAACAGACCCGGCCATGAATGGCGGGCAAAGGGTTCTCTTCGATCAGGGTCTGCCAGGCCGCCTCAAAACGGCCGGCCTGCGCCAAAGAGAGCCAGGCCTGGATATTTTCTCCAGCCGGGCAGGCGTGATTGCAGGGTGGCAGGGCCGGCCGCCAGACGGGTAGCCGGGTACGCACCGGGCCTGTTCCCGTTTTCAGGGAGAGATCCGGCAATGGGGTCATGTCCAGTTGTTTGCTCATACATTGCTTTCTTCTTTTTGTGTGACAGGCCCCACCCGATGGCGCTTGATACCGTGTAGCCGAAGCGGACGGTGGCCGGATGGGGAAGAAGCGAAAGCGTTAGAAACTGGGAACTGAGTCGATAATGGCCGCTTTTTTGTACTGATTAGCGAATCAGGATCAAAAAATGTTGCATTTTATGGTTCATAGAGACCAGAACGTGACTCAAGTAACATCTTCTCCAGCTGACCGCTGGCTTTCAGTTTGGCGAGCCCCCGATTGAAGGTTTTGATCAGCTCGTCAGCGTTGGCACGCTTGCGGCTGATCAGCAGGTGACCTTCAACTTTCATGACCGGTTTTGAATGGGTTGCAAAGAGATCGACCGTACTGGCCGGGTAGAACTGACGCAGGGAGTAGTAGCCGACATCGATGTTCTCCAGCGTCAGGTCGGCGCGGCCGGAGAGCAGCAGATCAAAGCTCTGGCGCAGCCGGGTGACGAACTGCACCTGCAGCGGCACCTGCGCGATGGCTGCAAAAAAATCTGCATTGTAGGTATAGCCACTGACCGCAGCCAGCTTGCGATCCGCCAGATCCTGATAGCCGTGCCATTCCAGCGGATCGGATTTGAGATAGAACCAGACGTAGGTCTCGCTCAGGATGGGATCGCTGTAGAGATGGGTTTTGCGCCGCTCGCTCGACTCATACCAGTGGACTGTGCCATCCACCACTCCCTCCTCCGACAAGCGAAAGGCCCGCTTCCAGGGAAGAAACTGGAACTTGACGCTCACCCCTTCACTCCTGAATGCCTCGCTCACCACATGAGGGATCAGCCCCTGATATTTCAGCGTCTCGGAGCAGTAAGGGGGATACTCTCCCGTGGTCAGGGTCAGCTCCTGCGCCCAGAGCCCGTGGCAAAAAAGGCTCCCCGCCAGCAACCAGCTTATTTTCATCCCGATGCCCTCTTGTTCTGTTTTCCCAACTATAGACCGCCCCCTTGAAAGGATTGCCGGATCGCCGGGGAACCGTTATGTTCCACTTTTTCCAGGCGATCACGCCGCGTCACAAGGATATGAAGATGCCCAGGCTAGACAGCATTCACCTCTACCCCATCAAATCGACTGCAGGTATGCCGCTGGCTCGCGCCCGGGTGACCGAAGAGGGACTGGCAGGGGATCGCCGCTACATGGTGGTCAAACCGGACGGCACCTTTATCACCGCCCGTACCCATCCCCAGCTGCAACAGGTCGTGGCCACCCCCATCGAAGGTGGCTTGCAACTGCGCTATCCGGGCTTTGAACCGCTCACCCTGCAAGAGGTCGACTTCAGCCGCGCCCCGCAAGCTACCGGAGTCTGGAGCGACCGTTTCACCGCCCTGCACACCGACCCCAAAGCCGATGGGTGGCTGAGCCGGGTGGCAGGGGAAACGGTGCAACTGCTCTGGCTGGGTGAAACCTCTGATCGCTTTCGTGAAAAGACCGGCACCCGGGTCAGCTTTGCCGACGGTTATCCGCTGCTGCTGATAAGCCAAGCCTCCCTTGAGGATCTCAATCTGCGCTCCGATGCGCTGCATCAGATGAGCCAGTTCCGCACCAATCTGGTGGCAAACAATACCCAGCCCTTCGAGGAGGACAGCTGGGTGCGCATCCGCATCGGTGAGGTGGAATTCAAGGTGGTCAAGCCCTGCAGCCGCTGCATCATGACCACGGTGGAAGCAGGCACCGATCGTTTCAACGCCCTGAAAGAGCCGCTGGCCACCCTCACCCGCTACCGCCGTGGCGAGGATGGCGAGGTCTACTTCGGCCAGAACCTGATCGCCCTGAACGAAGGGTGGATTGAGGCTGGCAGCGAGATCGAGGTGCTGGAGCGCACCAGACCGGTGGTCTATCCCGCCGCCGCACCGAAGAAGCGGGAGCTGGTCTGCGTGGCCCGCGAACCGCTGGCGCGGGATCTGGAGACCTTCTGGTTCGAAGCCGCCGATGGCGAGCCCCTGCCCGACTACCTGCCGGGCCAGCATCTGCCCATCAGTCTCGATATCAAAAATGAACGGATCCAGCGGCGCTATACCTTGAGCTCCACGCCAGATCATCCGGAGCGTTACAGCATCAGCGTCAAGAAGGTAGAGGGGGGTCGCATCTCCCACTGGCTGCACCAGCAACTGCAGGTGGGCGACCGGCTGCTGGCCGACAACCCCGCTGGCGAGTTTCACTTAGGGTCCGAGCGCAACCTACTGTTGCTCTCCGCAGGCTCCGGCGTCACCCCCATGCTGGCGATAGCGCGCACCCTGGCGCTACGCGGGGAACTGGAAGAGGTTCACTTTATGCACCTGTGCCGCAGCGAAGCGGACATACCCGCCGCCAGCGAACTGCATGCCATGGCGCAGCAGGGGATGACCCTCACCCTGATCCTTAGCCAGCCAGATAGCCACTGGCAGGGGCTGCAAGGACGACTCAATGATGAGCATCTGCAACGGATCAAAGGGCTGGCCGAAAAAGAGGTCTTTATCTGTGGCCCCCACGGTTTTATGGCCGATGCTGCCGCCAAAGTTGCGGCCCTCGGCGTTCCGACCGCACGGATCAGACAGGAGAGTTTTGGCGGCGCCATTCTCTCGGTGGCCCGCCCCCATCAGGCGGTGCAACTGCGTATCGGCGCCCAAGCCTTTACCGGCAACAATCAGGGCACAGTGCTGGATCAGGCCAACAAGCAAGGTGTAGAGCTGCCATGGAGCTGCCGCGCCGGCATCTGCGGCAGTTGCAAACAGACGCTGATCTCGGGCGAGGTGGATCACCCCGACGCCCCCGCCATCACCGCCGCCGAGCGGGCAGAGGGCAAGATCCTTGCCTGCTGCGCCGTGCCGCTCACAGACATCGTCATCAAATAGGGTGATCGAGCCACGAAAAGGCTGGCTGGGCCCCGATCCTGGCCGACCTTTTCCCCCCTGTCGACCCGCGGTTCCTCCATTCTCGTCTCTTTCTCGCCCCGCCTGCGCAACCATGCCGACGATGACTTCTATACTCACAGCAATAACAACAAAACCCCTCCGACGTAGCGGCCTTTGCCGTCTGACCAAGGGGGTTACCCGGTGAGAATAAGGACGCTCAAACCATGGAACAGAACAAACCCGCCTTTCAACTCAACCTCTTGCTCTCCGTCATCACCCTGATCCTGCTGTCACTGGTGTTTTTCGCCTACAGCTGGGCGGGTAAACAACTGGAAGAGAGTTATCGACAACAATATCTCTCCTACCTGCTGGCCGACGAGCTGCGCCAATCCTCCGATGACCCGACTCGGTCGCACCTACGTCATCACCAAGGATCCAGCCTACGAGCAGCAGTACATGCGGATACTGGCCATTCGCAACGGCGAACAGCCGAGACCGGATGGCTACAACCGTATCTATTGGGATTTTGTCGCGGCCAACGGCCAGAATCCTCGCCCCGACAGCAATGTTCGCCGCGGCCTGATCGATCTGATGAAGGATGCCGGTTTCACCGATGCTGAACTCGCCAAGCTCAACGAGGCCAAAAACAACTCGGATGCGCTGGTCAACACCGAGGTCGCCGCCTTCAAACTGGTGCAGCAGAGCGATGGCGACCCGGTTGCCAACCAGCAAAAAGCCATCGCCATGATGCATGACAAAGCCTATCACCAGAACAAGGGGCGCATCATGTCCCCTATCGATGACTTCTACGTGATGATGGAGCAGCGCAACCATGAGGCAGTCGAGAGCGCCATCGCCAATACCGATATGCTGCGCTATCTCTTTATCGCCCTCGGTCTGGTGTTGATGTTCTTCCTCTGGCGCACCTATCGCTCCCTGCTCGATCTGGTGGGCACCTCGGTCGAACAGCTCAAGACCGATCTCCATATGATGGCGGAAGGGGACTTCTCGCGCCCCATCAAGGTGCCGCCAGGATCGAAAGAGAGCCTGATCGGTCTGCTCGGCGGTATGCAGACCACCCTCAAGGGGATCATCGCCAAGGTCTCCCACTCCACCGAGGAGCTGTCCCACTCTGCTGACAGCATCGCCCAGATCGCCGAGCAGACAGCCCAGTTTGCCACCGATCAGCAAACCAGCACCCAGACCATGGCCGCCGCCATCGAGGAGCTGGTGGTGAGCATCAGTCACCTCTCCGACAACGCCACTCATGCCGACGAGCTGAGCAAGGTCTCAGCCAATACCCTGGAGGAGGGGTCAGGGGTCATTAAAGAGACGCTCGGCAGCATCGAGAATATCTCCACCACAGTGGGGGATGCGGCCAGCACCATCTCCGAGCTCAACGGCCATACCCAGCAGATTTCGGAGATCATCGGGGTGATCCGCGGCATCGCCGATCAGACCAACCTGCTGGCCCTCAACGCGGCCATCGAGGCGGCGCGGGCCGGTGAACAGGGTCGCGGCTTTGCGGTGGTGGCCGACGAGGTGCGCAATCTGGCCAGCCGCTCGGCGGCCTCAACCCAGCAGATCACCGGGATGATCAGCAAGATCCAGAGCGGGGCGGATGCCTCCATCCGCAGCATGGAGAACACGGTCAACAACGTCTCTCGCGGGGTCACGCTGGCTAACCAGACCGGCGAGGCGATCGCCAGCATCCAGAGCCACGCCTCCAACCTCACCGGCCTGATGGGGGAGATCAGCCACACCCTGCGCGAGCAGTCCACCGCCGCCAACGAGGTAGTCTCCACCGTCGGCAACATCACCTCTCTCTCCGAGCAATCGGGGGATGCCGCCCGTCACGTATCTCAAGAGGCGGCCAAGCTCAAGCAGCTGTCACGGGTGCTGCGCCAGGAGATGGGGCACTTCAAACTTTAAAAATGCTGCAAAGCAAAACGGCTGCCCGAAGGCAGCCGTTTTTTATGGCTATGTCCCAATTACGTGTTGCATGGGGCGCCCCAGCGCCTCATGCAAACATGCTTTGATATTTACG
>NZ_JAPDCL010000044.1:0-9811 GCF_027706025.1 Aeromonas sp. Y311-2
CACGCTTAAAAATAATAAAAGCAGACTTGACCTGATAGTTTGGCTGTGAGCAATTATGTGCTTAGTGCATCTAACGCTTTTAGCAGGGGCGCGACGTCAGGAGCGTCCCTTGCCTAAACTTGTTAAGGCATTTGTGAACAAACGCCACCAGTATTTTGGTTTAGAACCAATGCATACTTCATACGAATACAGCCTATCTCGAATCAAGCAGGAACCATCCAAGATTGGCATAAAAGGTACATTCAACCTTTTCACTGCATCCCATTGGTGCACGTACTCGGTCTTGCAACTCGGACACTTTGGGTTTGCACCAGGAACAAACCTACCCCCGCAAGGGCAATCTGGAAGAGTTGCTGCTATTCGATCCAAGAGCTCTTGATTGATTTCATTTTCATACAGTAATGCATGGTCCTGCTCTCTATGGATTACATTCGAGCAAGTATCACAGAAAAAATGCGGGCAACTGTCGCTCATGCCGCTCGATTGCCAGGCAGGAGTTTCCTTCCCACACTTTGGGTTTGGGCATTTCATTCTTCCTATCCATGGTGCATTCGCTTCGTAATGTACGATTTTCATGTAGCCTTAACGCCTGGCACAGCGGATCGCAAACCTGGCGCGGCTTTTGGTACAAAAGGCGTGACAGGTTTGCGAATCCGTTGCTGCCACTTGTTAACCCTTTTGCCAGATTTGGTAACTATAATTTATGTTAGAGGCGAAGTCTTGGGTAAAAACTGGCCTAAAATTGCTGGGGATTTCAGGAAAGTAAACATCACCTTCCGGCTCGATGTCTATTGTAGATATATGTAGTGTATCTACTTGATCGATCAGGCTTTTGTATATCTCCCCACCACCTGAAACAATGACATGATCCGTTATTTTCTTTAGGTTGGTTAAAGCATCTTTAATTGATGGAAAGATCAATACGTTCTCATTGTCAGATGTAAAACTTGAACGTGTTACGACCGCATACTTTCGGTTGGGTAATGCTCCCATTGATTCAAAAGTCTTGCGTCCAACCAACAGCCATTGGTTATAGGTAATAGCTTTAAACAGGAGCTGTTCACCTTTGGCACTCCATGGAATATCAGGGCCATTCCCGATAACTCCATTCTTCGATATAGCTACCATTAGTGATAGTTTCACAATTCTTCCTCAGAGGTTAACTTTGTTTTAGGGCGACTGCCCTGCTGCGTAACATCGTTGCTGCTCCATAACATCAAACATCGACCCACGGCGTAACGCGCTTGCTGCTTGGATGCCCGAGGCATAGACTGTACAAAAAAACAGTCATAACAAGCCATGAAAACCGCCACTGCGCCCCTATCTCATCTGCGCAAGGCAGAACGTGAAGACGGCCGCCCTGGACCTCGCCCGCGAGCGCCAGGCGCACGAGGCCGGCGCGCGGACCCGCGCCACGGCCCACGAGCGGACGCCGCAGCAGGAGCGCCAGAAGGCCGCCAGAGAGGCCGAGCGCGGCCGTGAGGCTTGGACGCTAGGGCAGGGCATGAAAAAGCCCGTAGCGGGCTGCTACGGGCGTCTGACGCGGTGGAAAGGGGGAGGGGATGTTGTCTACATGGCTCTGCTGTAGTGAGTGGGTTGCGCTCCGGCAGCGGTCCTGATCAATCGTCACCCTTTCTCGGTCCTTCAACGTTCCTGACAACGAGCCTCCTTTTCGCCAATCCATCGACAATCACCGCGAGTCCCTGCTCGAACGCTGCGTCCGGACCGGCTTCGTCGAAGGCGTCTATCGCGGCCCGCAACAGCGGCGAGAGCGGAGCCTGTTCAACGGTGCCGCCGCGCTCGCCGGCCTGCTCCTCAAGCACGGCCCCAACAGTGAAGTAGCTGATTGTCATCAGCGCATTGACGGCGTCCCCGGCCGAAAAACCCGCCTCGCAGAGGAAGCGAAGCTGCGCGTCGGCCGTTTCCATCTGCGGTGCGCCCGGTCGCGTGCCGGCATGGATGCGCGCGCCATCGCGGTAGGCGAGCAGCGCCTGCCTGAAGCTGCGGGCATTCCCGATCAGAAATGAGCGCCAGTCGTCGTCGGCTCTCGGCACCGAATGCGTATGATTCTCCGCCAGCATGGCTTCGGCCAGTGCGTCGAGCAGCGCCCGCTTGTTCCTGAAGTGCCAGTAAAGCGCCGGCTGCTGAACCCCCAACCGTTCCGCCAGTTTGCGTGTCGTCAGACCGTCTACGCCGACCTCGTTCAACAGGTCCAGGGCGGCACGGATCACTGTATTCGGCTGCAACTTTGTCATGCTTGACACTTTATCACTGATAAACATAATATGTCCACCAACTTATCAGTGATAAAGAATCCGCGCGTTCAATCGGACCAGCGGAGGCTGGTCCGGAGGCCAGACGTGAAACCCAACAGACCCCTGATCGTAATTCTAAGCACTGTCGCGCTCGACGCTGTCGGCATCGGCCTGATTATGCCGGTGCTGCCGGGCCTCCTGCGCGATCTGGTTCACTCGAACGACGTCACCGCCCACTATGGCATTCTGCTGGCGCTGTATGCGTTGATGCAATTTGCCTGCGCACCTGTGCTGGGCGCGCTGTCGGATCGTTTCGGGCGGCGGCCGGTCTTGCTCGTCTCGCTGGCCGGCGCTGCTGTCGACTACGCCATCATGGCGACGGCGCCTTTCCTTTGGGTTCTCTATATCGGGCGGATCGTGGCCGGCATCACCGGGGCGACTGGGGCGGTAGCCGGCGCTTATATTGCCGATATCACTGATGGCGATGAGCGCGCGCGGCACTTCGGCTTCATGAGCGCCTGTTTCGGGTTCGGGATGGTCGCGGGACCTGTGCTCGGTGGGCTGATGGGCGGTTTCTCCCCCCACGCTCCGTTCTTCGCCGCGGCAGCCTTGAACGGCCTCAATTTCCTGACGGGCTGTTTCCTTTTGCCGGAGTCGCACAAAGGCGAACGCCGGCCGTTACGCCGGGAGGCTCTCAACCCGCTCGCTTCGTTCCGGTGGGCCCGGGGCATGACCGTCGTCGCCGCCCTGATGGCGGTCTTCTTCATCATGCAACTTGTCGGACAGGTGCCGGCCGCGCTTTGGGTCATTTTCGGCGAGGATCGCTTTCACTGGGACGCGACCACGATCGGCATTTCGCTTGCCGCATTTGGCATTCTGCATTCACTCGCCCAGGCAATGATCACCGGCCCTGTAGCCGCCCGGCTCGGCGAAAGGCGGGCACTCATGCTCGGAATGATTGCCGACGGCACAGGCTACATCCTGCTTGCCTTCGCGACACGGGGATGGATGGCGTTCCCGATCATGGTCCTGCTTGCTTCGGGTGGCATCGGAATGCCGGCGCTGCAAGCAATGTTGTCCAGGCAGGTGGATGAGGAACGTCAGGGGCAGCTGCAAGGCTCACTGGCGGCGCTCACCAGCCTGACCTCGATCGTCGGACCCCTCCTCTTCACGGCGATCTATGCGGCTTCTATAACAACGTGGAACGGGTGGGCATGGATTGCAGGCGCTGCCCTCTACTTGCTCTGCCTGCCGGCGCTGCGTCGCGGGCTTTGGAGAAATTCTTCAAATTCCCGTTGCACATAGCCCGGCAATTCCTTTCCCTGCTCTGCCATAAGCGCAGCGAATGCCGGGTAATACTCGTCAACGATCTGATAGAGAAGGGTTTGCTCGGGTCGGTGGCTCTGGTAACGACCAGTATCCCGATCCCGGCTGGCCGTCCTGGCCGCCACATGAGGCATGTTCCGCGTCCTTGCAATACTGTGTTTACATACAGTCTATCGCTTAGCGGAAAGTTCTTTTACCCTCAGCCGAAATGCCTGCCGTTGCTAGACATTGCCAGCCAGTGCCCGTCACTCCGCGGTCTTCACTGCGTGATCGAGTTGATCGACACCCGCCGTGACACGCTCCATGAAGTGCCTGCCTGCGTCTGTTAGCCGAACGCCCCGCGCATGGCGCTCAAATAGCAGGACACCAAGGTTATCCTCCAGCGCTTTCACACGCGCGCTGACGCTCGACTGGCTGATACCAAGTGCCTTGGCCGCATGCCGAAAATTCAGATGCTCGGCGACGGCGATGAACTGAACAAGGGAAATGAGCGGTATCCTGCCAGACAGGATACCGACATTCACGAGGTTTCGATGGTTAGTGCGCCGCATCGGAGCGGGCCTGCTACCAGTCGTCGGTTAGACGACTGGCGACTTCTCGGTGGCAGCCCCACGGAGCCGAAGGAGCACCAGCCCCAACGAAACCAGTACCGCCATCGCCGTGGCGTAACAGATCACGGGCCACGCTGTGTCACCGTTTAAAAGTGCCACCGCCAATGTCCCGACAATGCTGACTATCAGGCTTTGAACGCAGAAGTAGAACGCGACCGCTGATCCCGCGATGTCGTCGAACTCTGCCAAAGCGCCGTTCGCGGTAACGGACACCGTGAAGACAATACCGACCGCGACAACCCACATCGGTAGGATGAAGGTGAGGAATGACGGCGAGCCGTAAAGTTCGCCGATCCCCAACAGGACCGCTCCGCAAACAAGCAACGCCATCCCACGCGCCACGCATCCTGCGATGCCCCATCTGGCGACAAAGGACTTCGCGAAACGGGTTGTCACGATCATTACAAGCGCGACAGTGGCGAAGGCAAAGCTGAATCCGATCTCGGAATATTCCGCTTGGCCTATGAGCACACGGGGAGCCGTCGAGAAGAAGACGAAGTAGGTGCCCATACCGGCGCTAAAGCCGACAGTGTAAACCCAAAAAGCCGGACTCGCGAAGATCGGCAAGACAGATCGGCGCGTCTTGACTTGATCCAGAGGGCGGGTTTCGTGCCACCTGAAACCCGCATTTAGGAGTGCGAGCATCGCCAGTATAGCCAAAGTAATGAATATCGCCTGCCATCCCAAGAACTCGCCGATCAATGTTCCGGCGATAGGGCCGAGCGCAGGCACGAACGCCAGCATCGAACTGAAAAGGCCGTAGATGACGACACCCTCAGGACGGTTGGCATAAACGTCGCGAACCGTCGCGAACGTCGCCACCAGCATGGCCGACGCGCCCACTGCTTGAAGTAGACGGAAAGCGACAAAGGCCGGTGCAGTTGAAGACCAAGCTGCTCCCAGAGACGCAATGACGAAAGCCGTTGCGCCCGCAAGTAGAATTGGCCGTCGCCCGATTCTGTCTGAGAGCGGACCAAAAATCACCTGGCCCACGCCGAGCATCACCATATAGAGGCTCAACGTGAGTTGGATCATAGCGGGCGTCGTGTTCAGGATGCCGGGCATCGCTGGAACGACAGGGAGATAAATATCCATCGCCAGTGAAGCGAGGATGTCGAAAGGAGCCATCAGCAGCAGTGCTGCCGGCAGCGTATAGGCCCACGCGGGGCGTGTGGTGGTCATGACGAATCAACCCTCGATTAAGGAATACCGGGCGACGTCTGCTCGTCAGCAATCAGATGAGACTAGCCTTACAGAGCGCCGCAACAACAATACTGGTTGTTGCGGCTTACTTGTCTGCTGACTTGGAATTTCCCATCTGATTACTCCACGCTTACGAATATGAATTGCTACATTTTATCCGATTATCTTTTGCTTCGCAATGCGGCATGGGCGCACTCAGCGTTCCAGCCCCCTCTGCCGCCCTAACTGCCACGACACCGACCCGCCCTGCACGATGCCCATAACCTCGCGGCCGAGTTGGCGGTCGATGATCGGCCGCCACGGGACAAGGGTGAACTCATGGGATTTCTCGACCACGGCGAACTTGCCGCTCGATAGATGCACGGTTCCGGTAAACTTGCCGCTGACGCTCTCGCCGTCCGTGGCGGCGCGGAACGGCAGGCCCTTACTCAAAGCCATATCCGATCCGACGCCGGCTACCTCGCGCTCCCGCAGGATGGCGAGAAGGTTGCGCCGGTAGAAGACGCGGCTGTCCCGGCTGCGGGTGGCGTCGCCCTGTTCGATATGGTGCTCGCGGCGCTGGTCCATGGCTTCGCGGACTTGTTGCCCGAAGCCGGTTGGCGCAAGGTCGGCCGTCTCGCCGTGGATCAGCCGCCGGTCCAGCCAGGTCGCGCCGTCCGATCCGATCTGTTTGTTCAGATCGACCGGGGAAAGGACGCGAACGCTGGCCTGACTGTCTCGGCCGGCGTCATGGGCGGCGGCACGGCTGACCAGATCATTGGGGATGCGCCATTGGTCGGCGTCGATCCGCTCGACGATACCGGCCCGGCGTAGCGCCTCCAGCCGGCGCACATGGGCATCGACATAGCCCTCATAGTCGCCGCCTGGAACGCGGCACGTATAGGAAGAATAAACGCCCTTTTCACCCAAGTCCAACAGCTTTGGACCGCAGTTGACTCTTTCGACACCCCTGCGATGCAACCCAATCCGGCTGACGGGGAGCCAGCAACGCTGAAAATTTACCCTCCTCTTTCCCACTAGCGGCTCCTTTTCCGACAACCAGCACGGCGGATCCCTGCCGCGGCGCTGTGAACGCAGCATTTTGATTGGTATCGTTGGCCTTCAGGCTCGTCAGTCAAACAGACCCAGGAGCAGCTCAGCCGGTGGCGCCCGGCTTTCGGGTAACGCCCTGGTCCCGCTGGTTTCGGCTTTGTGCTTCAGGTGATCAAGGATCTGCTTGATCACTATAGGGTCTTCAATGCAGGCGATGACTTTCATGGCGCCGCCGCAGCCGCTGCAGGTCTCGATGTCGATATTGAAAACACGCTTGAGCCGTTGCGCCCATGTCATCGACGCTCGCCGTTGTGCTGGTGTTGCCGGTTCATCAGCCACCCTGACCTTGTTGCCCCTGCCCCGTTTTGCCGGCGTGACCAACGCCCGGTGCCGACTGTTGGGTGCGAACACCCCGTGGAAGCGGGTTAGGTTGACTCTGGGCTTCGGTACCAGGGCGGCCAGCCTTGCAATGAAATCCAATGGTTCGAAAATGACGTGCGTGGTGCCGTCCCGGTACGGCGTCTTGAGCTGGTAGCGCACGTTGCCGCCTCGTGTTAACGACAGCCGCTTCTCGGATACCGCCGGGCGGCTGATGTACCGGCACAGCCGTTCGAGCTTCTTGCGTTCATCGGCCCTGGCCGCCACGCCGGCGTGCAGGCTGGACCCGGCTACCTTGCCAATCCCGTCACCGAACGGATCACCACTGGTCGGCAGAGTTTGCAAAGTGAACACCTTTCGCCCCGCCTGTGAACCGACAGCGATACGGTAAGTGATCGAGTGCCCCAGCAGGGGTGTCATCGGGTCGTCATCCACCGCATCCGAGGCCAGATAGCTGTTTTCGACATCCCGTTCCAGCAGGCCTTGCCGTTCCAGATAGCGACCCACCCGGTGGGCGATGGTGTGCGTCAGCTGGGTGAGCTCTGGGCTGGTCGGCGCCTTGACCCAGCGGAAACGCGCTGAGCCGTGGGATTGCTCGACATACACACCGTCGAGAAACAGCATGTGGAAGTGAACATTCAGATTGAGCGCCGATCCAAAACGCTGGATCAGGGTGACCGCGCCCGTCTTGGCCACTTGGTGGGTATGGCCCGCTTTCTTGACCAGGTGCGTGGCAATGACGCGGTAAACGATGCCCAGCACCCACCCCATGATCTCGGGCCGGCTGGCAAACAGGAAACGCAGCTGAAACGGGAAGCTCAACACCCACTGACGCATGGGTTGTTCAGGCAGTACTTCATCAACCAGCAAGGCGGCACTTTCGGCCATCCGCCGCGCCCCACAGCTCGGGCAGAAACCGCGACGCTTACAGCTGAAAGCGACCAGGTGCTCGGCGTGGCAAGACTCGCAGCGAACCCGTAGAAAGCCATGCTCCAGCCGCCCGCATTGGAGAAATTCTTCAAATTCCCGTTGCACATAGCCCGGCAATTCCTTTCCCTGCTCTGCCATAAGCGCAGCGAATGCCGGGTAATACTCGTCAACGATCTGATAGAGAAGGGTTTGCTCGGGTCGGTGGCTCTGGTAACGACCAGTATCCCGATCCCGGCTGGCCGTCCTGGCCGCCACATGAGGCATGTTCCGCGTCCTTGCAATACTGTGTTTACATACAGTCTATCGCTTAGCGGAAAGTTCTTTTACCCTCAGCCGAAATGCCTGCCGTTGCTAGACATTGCCAGCCAGTGCCCGTCACTCCCACTCGATTGTAAACAAGCACACAAAACCCTTTAGTGACAACAATTTGCAAGAACTATCAGGCTCAGTGCCATGAAAAATACCATGACCAGATCATGAGGTTGAACACGGCTTGCGCCGGCAGCGTTCACGCTCCTGGTCGGCGATCTCGCCCGGCTGCAATGCTAGCTCAGCATCGGTCATGCGCTCCAGCACGTCGCGTAGGCGGATGGTGCAAGGAATGGGCGGCAGCTCGAACTCATAGCCGCCGGCGATCATTTCGGCCGCAATCTCCTCGGTGATGAAAAACGGCTCGTCGTCTTGGTTCGGCTTCTTCATGCCCTTTCCTCCTGGCGCTCATCCTGGCCGACAGCGGCCAGGGCATCGGCTTCCGTCAATGCGTCCTCCACGAACGCGCCGTGCTGCTTCGCTTCGGCCTGGCTGACCTCGGCCCATATCCGTTTCACCTGGGCCGCACTGTACCCGGCCAGCTCGGCGGTCTTGTTGATGCTGTAGCCGGACTTGCGCAGCGCGACAACTTGGGCGCGGCGCTTCGGATCAGCACGGCGGCCCTTGTACCGCCCGGCCTGGCGGGCCAACTCAATGCCTTGGCGCTGGCGTTCGCGCCTGTCCTCGTAGTCGTCGCGGGCCATCTGCAAGGCCAGGCGAAAAAGCATGATCTGCACGGCTTCCAGCACGATCTTGGCGACGCCCTGGGCCTCGGCCGCCAGGTCGGATAGATCGACCACGCCAGGGACGGCCAGGCTTGCGCCTTTGGCCTGTATCGAGGCCACCAGGCGCTCGGCCTCGGGCAAAGGTAGGCGGCTGATGCGGTCGATCTTCTCGGCAATGACCACCTCGCCGGGCTGTAGGTCGCCGATCATGCGCAGCAGCTCAGGCCGGTCGGCGCGTGCGCCGGATGCCTTCTCACGGTAGATGCCGGCGACGTAGTAGCCGGCGGCCTTGATCGCCTCTTGGCGTTCCAAGTCCTGCGCGTCGGTGCTGACGCGCAGATAGACCCGCGCCACCATCGGCGCGGCTACTGGCTTCGTCCTGCGCATACTTGCGGGCTCCTTTGGGCATACGCAAAGTGTCCGGTCATGCTACCCCCGGCCAAAAAGGCCGTCATGCGATTTATCTTGGCCGGGTCGTTATTGGCGGGTCTAAATGGCCGCTCCGTGGATCTCATCGCCAGAAATGGCGATGCGAGATCCAGGGCAGGGCGGCCGCCATCGTCAGACCTGGCGATGGTCGACGCCGGCGCGCATCGTCGGATGTGGCGATGCGAGCTCGAGGTCGGTGGCCACCGCCGGCGACCTGGTGCCATCGTCGGCAATGGCGATGCTGCAGCTCGACGTGCGCGGCCTGGTCGTCTCGGCATCGTCGGATGCGGCGATGCTCGAGCGAGGCGAAAAAAAACCGCCTCGGGGTGTCCGAGGCGGCAAGTCTGCATGCGGTTCAGGGAGGAAGAAACCGCGCCGGCGATCAGGGAGGAAAACCGCGCGGCCTGATGTGCAGCTCGGCCACTTTAGCCGGATTTTTCGACTTATCCGATGCGAGCGGCCCGCCGTGGGCGCTGCTCGATCTGCTGTTGCTTTTTCTCGACGTGCTTCTGCTCCTGGTGCTGCTGCTCGTCGCGCGGCACTGTTGCAAAGTTAGCGATGAGGCAGCCTTTTGTCTTATTCAAAGGCCTTACATTTCAAAAACTCTGCTTAC
>NZ_JAPDCL010000045.1:0-9427 GCF_027706025.1 Aeromonas sp. Y311-2
TTTAAAAGTCAGCGAGTAATCGCGCTGTGTCCGTTTCACACCTTGTCCCATCGGGTTCTCCATTTATTGGGGGGGAAAGGTGTAAACCATATTCAGGACGGGACACGAAAAAACAAAAAGCCCTGCCAGATTGGCAGGGCTTTTTCAGTCAACCGCATAGCTGGGGAGTCAAGCTCCCGAGCCGCTTACTGGTTGTGGGTAGAGCGACGTGGACGACGGGCCTGAGCCGGTTTGCCAGCGCCATCAGCCGGACGCTGACCACCTTGCGGCTTGGGCTTGCCACCGTTACCGGTACGTGCACCACCCGCATTGCCATTGGAGGCGGAACGACCGGCACCCTGACGCTGGCCTTGACCTTGCGGACGCGGCGAACGGCGCTGCTCGCTCGGATCGCGGGGCTCTTTGCGAAGCGGCGCGCCGATACCACGGGCGATGTTGTCGAGGGTCTCGCGGGAGGCTTCAAAACCGGCTACCTGCTCGCACGGGATGTTCTGCTTGGTCAGACGCTCGATCGCCTTGATAAGCTTCCCTTCATCGGCTGCAACCAGGGAGATGGCGTGACCGGCAGCACCGGCACGACCGGTACGACCGATGCGGTGAACGTAATCTTCCGCCACGTTCGGCAACTCGAAGTTGACCACTTGCGGCAGCTTGTCGATGTCAAGACCACGGGCGGCGATGTCGGTCGCCACCAGCACCTTGACGCTACCATCCTTGAAGCCGGCCAGTGCGCGAGTACGGGCACCCTGGCTCTTGTTACCGTGGATGGCGGCGGCGCTGACGCCGTTCTTGTCGAGGGTCTCGGCAACACGGTTGGCCATGTGCTTGGTACGGGTGAACACCAGTACCTGCTGCCAATTGTTGCTGGTGACCAGATGGCTCAGCAGCGCAATCTTGTTGGCCTTGTCGCACGGATGCACCAGCTGCTCGATACGCTCGGCAGTGCTGTTGCGAGGGGCCACTTCGATCACTGCCGGGTTATCCAGCAGACCGGTGGCCAGTTCGCGGATCTCGTCGGCGAAGGTGGCAGAGAAGAGCAGGTTCTGGCGCTTCTTCGGCATCAGAGCCAGGATGCGGCGGATGTCGCGGATAAAGCCCATGTCGAGCATGCGATCCGCTTCGTCCAGTACCAGAATCTCCACCTCGTCAAACTTGACGGCGTTCTGGTTGTAAAGATCCATCAGGCGGCCAGGACAGGCCACCAGCACGTCCAGGCCACGGCGAGTTGCCATCATCTGCGGATTGATGCTGACGCCGCCAAACACGACGTGGCTGCGCATCGGCAGGTGTTTGCCGTAGTTACGCACGCTCTCGCCCACCTGGGCGGCCAGCTCGCGAGTCGGGGTCAGCACCAGCGCACGAATGCGGTTCGGAGACACCTTGCGCTTGCTCTCCATCAGACGTTGCAGCATCGGCAGGGTAAAGCCTGCGGTCTTGCCGGTCCCTGTTTGGGCCGCCGCCATCAGATCGCGGCCAGCCAGAACGGCGGGGATCGCTTGCTGCTGAATGGGAGACGGGGTGTCGTAGCCTTGTTCGGCAACGGCACGTAACAAGGGTTCGGCCAGACCGAGGGAAGTAAAACTCATAATTACCTGCTAGAGATAGGGGCGCCGGGGATTTGTGGTGGGGCTCCTCTGCTGAGCCGATGCCATCTCACAAGATCTGGGCCTATTGAGAAAACAACGATTTCCCCGGGGAGCAGAGCAAAGGGGAAAGAATAGAGGCGCAGTCTAACGGAGTTGCCCGGGATAAACGAGAAAAATGTGATGCTCCTCCCAGCACGAACAGAAAATCCCCCTCCTGCCCCCCGAATAATCCCGTTGATTGATGTAGCACGCACCACACTATTAACTGGCAACACAATATCAGCCCTCGCAGGCATGGCTCGCGGGGCAAACGCACGGGATAAAAGAACACAATAACGAGGTTTAGCTATGACCACGCCATATCGTCCCCGCGGCAGCTGGCAGGCAAGGATTGGCCTGCTGCTTCTGCTGCTAAGCCCTGCGCTGCAGGCCAGTCAGACTCTGACCGTGGCCTGGAGTCACTGGCCCCCCTTCAGCCAAATCAACAACCGGGGTGAGCTGGATGGGCTGGATGTCAGCCTGACCCGCCAGATCCTCACCCAGGCGGGCTTTGCCCCCAAGTTTCGCGAACTTCCCTGGGCGCGGGCACTGCATCTGGTAGAACACGATCAGTTGGATGTGGCGATGGCCGCCCTCCCTCTGCCGGAGCGCCAGAGCTATGCCCGCTTCTCGACACCCTACCGCCAGAGTGCCTATGTGCTGCTGAGCAATGACCCTATTCCCGGCCATCAGGATCGCTGGGCGCAGCTCGATAATCTGCCCGCGCTGTGCCACGAGAAAGGACTCAAGATAGGCAAGTTGCGCGGCACCCGTCCCATGCATCAGATGGATAGCTGCCCGGCGCTTAAAATGGCGACCGAATACAACGCCGATGAGCGGATGATAGATCTGCTGCTGGCCCGCCGCCTCGATGGCATCATCATGGAGTGGCAATATGCCCGCTACCGGCTGGCCCAGCTGGGGGCCGAAGAGTTTATCAGCTGCCAACTGTTGCTACACCACCAACCGGTCAGTCTGATGTTTGCCAAAAACAGCGTGAGCGAAGAACAGATCCTCAAAGTCAACGAGGCCATTCATGCCTTGCCCAAACCCCACAACAAGTTCTCGCCCCCCAGGTGTCGCCTCAATGCCGATCCGGGCGCCGCGGATCTGCTGACCCGCACTCTCCGCAAGCATTGACGGGTTGAGCAATCACCTGAAATAGCAAAGGCGACCCGAAGGTCGCCTTTTTGGTATTGTCGAACTTGTTCCCCAAACAGGGAGCGATCAGTCGATGAGCAGCAACAGCGATCAGCGCAGCTGCGGGGTGTGAGTCAACACCCCCTGATTCTGGGCACGATGGCGCAACAGGTGATCCATCAACACCAGCGCCAGCATGGCTTCGGCGATGGGCACGGCGCGGATGCCGACACAAGGATCGTGACGACCCTTGGTGATCATCTCGATAGCCTCGCCTTCGGTATTGATGGTCTTGCCCGGCACAGTGATGCTGGAAGTTGGCTTGAGCGCCATGCTCACCACGATATCCTGCCCGGATGAGATGCCGCCCAGAATGCCGCCCGCATGGTTGCTGGCAAAGCCCGCCGGGGTCATCTCGTCGCGATGTTCGGAGCCTTTTTGCTCCACTACCGCAAAGCCGTCACCGATCTCCACCCCTTTCACCGCATTGATGCCCATCATGGCGTGGGCGATATCGGCGTCGAGACGATCAAACACCGGCTCACCCAGGCCCACCGGCACATTGCGCGCAATGACCTGCACCTTGGCACCGATACTGTTGCCCTCTTTCTTCAGGTCACGCATGTATTGATCGAGCTCTTCCAACTTGCCCGCATCGGGGAAGAAGAAGGGATTTTGCTCAATCTGCGCCGCGTCAAAGCCTTCCGCCTTGATGGGGCCGAGCTGGGAGAGAAAACCGGTGATCTCGATGCCATGCACCTGCTTGAGGTACTTCTTGGCGATCGCCCCCGCCGCTACCCGCATCGCGGTCTCGCGTGCCGAGGAGCGACCACCGCCGCGATAGTCCCGCTGACCATACTTCTGGTGATAGGTGTAGTCAGCGTGACCCGGCCGGAACAGATCCTTGATGTCGGAGTAATCCTTGGAGCGCTGATCGGTGTTCTCGATGAGCAGCCCGATGGATGTGCCGGTGGTCTTGCCCTCGAACACCCCGGAGAGGATCTTCACCTCGTCCGGCTCGCGGCGCGGCGTTGTGTAGCGGGAGGTACCGGGCTTGCGCCGATCCAGATCCCCCTGCAGATCCGCCTCGCTGATCTCCAGCCCTGGCGGGCAACCATCGACCACGGCGCCCAGCGCCAGGCCGTGGCTCTCGCCAAAGGTAGTGACCCGAAAGAGTTGACCAAAACTGTTCCCTGCCATGCGCGCTCCTGCTTAGTTCTTGTAGATGGCGAAATGATCCTGATACTGCACCAGCTCGTCGCGGGTCATCACAAAGACGCCATGACCGCCGTTTTCGAATTCAACCCAGGTAAAGGGGATCTCGGGGAACTGGGCTTCCAGATGGATCATGCTGTTGCCCACTTCGACCACCAGCACGCCGTTATCCTTGAGAAAGTCTGCCGCATGGGCCAGCAGACGCTTGGTCAGCTTGAGACCATCGGAGCCGGACGCCAGCGCCAGCTCGGGCTCGTGACGGAACTCGTCCGGCAGATCCGACATATCTTCGGAGTCCACATAGGGCGGGTTGGAGACGATGAGATCGTACTTGTCGCCCGCCGGCAGATCGCGGAACAGATCGGAGCGGATCGGAATGACCTGCTGCTCCAGCCCGTGATCGTTGATGTTGCGCTCGGCCACGTTCAGCGCATCAATGCTGATGTCGATGGCATCTACTTCCGCTTCCGGGAACTCGTGGGCCATGATGATGGCGATACAGCCGGAGCCGGTGCACAAGTCCATGATCCGGGTCGGTTCATGTTTGAGGAAGGGCGCGAAACGGTTGGCCACCATCTCCGCAATGGGGGAACGGGGAATGAGCACCCGCTCGTCCACGTAGAACTCCCAACCGGCATACCAGGCCTTGTTGGTCAGGTAGGCGGCCGGTACTCGCTCCTGTACCCGGCGGATAATCAGTTCTGCGATACGGTGACGCTCGCTGCTGGTGAGACGGGAGTGGCGCATGGCCGGGTCTACATCCGGTGGCAGATGTAACGCGGGCAGTACCAGCTGCACAGCTTCATCCCAGGCGTTGTCGGTTCCATGACCGTAAAAAATCCCGGCGTCGTTGAAACGACTCATGGCCCAACGCAACATGTCCTGGATGGTGTGCATCTCGGCAACCACCTCATCGATAAATATCTTGTCCAAATCCACCTCCAAGTCGAGTAATATCCGGCCCGAGCCCCGTTTACGTTGCGGGCAAGACGCATACTTAATACATGAGCATCTGATGAAAAAAACGCCCTCACCGACAGACGAGGAAACCCTGCTGTTCCGCGATGCGATAAAAGGTACCCGGAAAATCAAGCAAGATACCATAAGGGCCGAGTTACGCCCGGTCAAGCAGAAACGCGAATTGCGCGAAACCCGCGAAAAGCTTGGGGTTGACCACTATTTCAGCGATGAGTATCAGCCCCATCTCGACGATGATGGGCCGACCCGTTACGTGCGGGAAGATGTGTCAAAATTTGAGCTGAAAAAGCTCAAGCGGGGGATTTATCCGCCGGAGATCTATCTCGATCTGCACGGCATGAATCAGCAGCAGGCAAAACAGGAGCTGGCCGCCCTGCTCACCCTCTGCCAGAAAGAGAACATTCACGTCGCCTCGGTGATGCACGGCATCGGCAAACATATTCTCAAGCAGCGCATTCCCAGCTGGCTGGCCCAGCACCCCAATGTGCGCGCCTTCCATCAGGCCCCCCGCGAATGGGGTGGCGACAGCGCCATTCTGGTGTTGCTGGATATCGAAGAGTAGTTAGCCAAACGACCACACTATACTGAATATCAATATGTTATTCGCCGTGGAGGTCGCATGTTTACACAGGGTTCCCATGCCGACATAAAGTCATCTCTCGACGCCATCGGCGCCGCCGTGGCGGTGTTCAGCCTCGACAAGGATGATCACTTTGTGCTGGTCTCTGCCAACGATACCTTTGCCAAGGCGTTCGAGCTGGATGTCCTTGGCAGCATTGGCAAACAGCTGAGCGAGATGTTTCCCCGCTACATCACCAATACCATCGAGCCGCCAATGCACGAGTGTGTGCGCATGCAGACCGGGCTCGAGAGCGAGCTGCCCATCGACAGCCTCTCGCGCACCAGTTGGTGGCGCTTTATTCTCTCCCCAATCATCCCCGAGCAGGCACGGATCAACCGGATCATCGTCACCGCCATCGATATCACTGCCAAAAAGCAGCTGGAAGAGGCACTCACCACCAGTCGCCGTCGCTTCGAAGCGGTGGTCAACTCCGCCTATGACGGCATCATCAGTGTCAGCAGCGAATCGCGCATCGAGCTTATCAATACCGCTGCCTGCGAGATGTTCGGGATCGACGAGAGTTATCTCGGCAAGCGGCTGGAAACCCTGCTTCCCCAGCGTTTTCGCGCCAATCACGAAACCTATTTCAAAGCCTTCAGCAGCTCCCCCATCAATTCGCGCCCGATGCATGCCCGCGCCTCGGTGATGGGTCTGCGCCGAGACGGCAGCGATTTTCCGCTGGAGGTGACCATCGCCAAAATCAATCTGGGCCCGACCACCGAGATGACCGCCATCTTGCGGGATATCTCGGAGCGAGCCCGACTGGTGGAGGAGTTGAAGGTCGCCGCCACCACGGATCCCCTGACCGGCATTGCCAACCGGCGCCGCTTCAACGAGCTGGTCAACGCCGAGATGCAGCGCTGCCAGCGTTTCGGCCATACCATGAGCCTGCTGCTGATCGATATCGACCACTTCAAGGAAGTCAACGACACCTTTGGCCATCAGCAGGGAGATCTGGCAATCCTGAGTCTGGTGAAACGGATCAGCAAACAGCTGCGGGAGGTGGACATGCTGGGTCGCTGGGGTGGCGAAGAGTTTATCGTGCTGCTACCGGAAACCTCTCTCGAGCTCGCCTGGGCCAGCGCCGAGCGGATCAGGCTAGCCATCGAATCCCAGCACCATGCACTGGAGGGGGCTATTGAGATCTCCCTCACCATCAGTATCGGGATCTGCGCCAGCAAGGGCAGCCATGACACTGTAGAGAAGATGGTTAGACGAGCCGACACCGCCCTGTATCTGGCCAAGAAACAGGGGCGCAACTGCTGCCGCAAAGAGGAGCCGGAACCGACCTGATGGCGCACGCCCCTACCCTCTGGTGACTCAGCTAACCTGTGCCTGCAGAGATAACCAACCGCAACGAATACAAAAGACAGCGCGACTCTCTTCGGTAGCGCTTTTTTTCGTCCTGCTTTTGGTGGACTCAACCATCAAGGGGACGGCTAAAGCGCAGTGGGTCACCATCAGCCAGAGAGAGCCTCACCGACAGCATGCCGCCGTTGGGCAATTGCCACTCGAAGAAGTCATCAAATCCGGCAATCGTTACGGCGCGGATCACCTTGGCGTCTACACCATGTGCCACTAGCAGTATCCGCTCCCCTTGCATGGTCGAAGCAAGTTCCGTGAGTCCCTGCGAGACCCGGGCAATCACCTCATCAATGGTTTCACCACCGGGAGGAGCGTCAGCCCAGCGCCGGGTGATATTGCGCGCCCACAGTTCGGGATAGCGATCCCTCGCTTCTGCCTGCGTCAGCCCTTCAAACAGGCCGACATCCCGTTCACGAAAGGCCGGCACAAGCTCCACAGGCAATCCCAACTGACGAGACAAGATGGTAGCGCTCTCCCTTGTTCGAAGCAGAGGGGATGCCAGCAACCGATCAAACGGCTGCTGTGCCACAGCCACCTTCTCAGCCAGACAAGAGATCTGGCGCACGCCATCGTCATTGAGCCCGATATCCAGCGCGCCCTGATACCGTCCTTCCGCATTGGCTTGCGTCTCTGCATGGCGGATCACCACCAGTTCCATGGTGCACTCCTCTTTCCTGCTATCTGCTTAGTGATTAAACCACATACGACTTCCCATTCGGATAACGAGACGACAATCCCCATTCATCTGCGCACTTTAACGATTCTTTAAAATCGAGCAAGATTACCTCGCTCGCAGTAAAAAACATCCGCCGAACTACATACTCTCATCCGTAAACAAATAGATACATATGACATTTACATCCAACATGTTCATTTTTCTCTCTGTGAAATAAATGTCGCCAAGGTGATACCATGCATTGATAGATGGGAAGAATAGACACCCTCATCATAAATACGACAAAGATGGCGTCATGGGTGTGCTCTGCGAACCCATCGTTTAGCAAAACATCACTCAACGCTTTTTAATATTGCTGCGCAGCAAGGTTAAAACATTAAATCCAGCCATCAATAAAATTTGATATGGATCGTTTACGTCACTTTAAATGGGAAAGAAAAGTTGGCTGACAAATACAGTTTCCCTTCCAGATTGACGGTTCTTTTTTTAATCGCTGCACATATTGCCCCCTGCGCAAAAAATATATTAAAAGGGGGCTAAGCCCCCTCTCCTTATCAATGGATGGACTGTCTCTTTATTGGGTCGTCACCAACGCCCAGGGGCCACCTTTGGCGGGATCATCCCCTTGCGTCCACCATTTGGCCTGATAGACGGCGCCCTTGTAGCTCACCTTGTTGCCAGCGGTGTAGACCTTGGTCGCTTCCCAGGCCGGGTTGCCACCGATGGGGGGTTCACTCGGATCGACCGGCGGTGGAGTCAATTTGTCCACGATCCGCACTTTCGGCCAGTTGGCGTGGGAGCCGTAGAAGTTGGTCACGCATTTCTCGTAATCACCCGGCACCAACGCAGAATAAGCGGTCTGAAAGCCCACCAGTTCGCACTCGAAGGAGTAACCGCCCGGGCGATCCGGATAGTATTTCCAGTTGCCATCCCAGTTGGTGTAGAGCACGTCGGTAGCGCCGTTAAGATTGAGGCTGCCATAGGGAGTCTGCTGCCAGCAGGTGTTCTTCTCATCCGCCTTGATCGGGATCTGGTAGTGGTTGGCCAGCCCTTCCCAGTAGCGGATACGATTGACCGGCTGCCCCTTGTCCTTGTTCTGTTCACCACACTCGATGCCGCCGTTGATGACGTTGATGGTGGTACCGAAGCCATAGCCGATACCGGCGTCAGCCTCCCGTTTGGAGGGTACCCAGGTGCGATCAATCACGTGCAGCATGGCCGGTTTCGGGGCCTGCGGGGTGAGGAAAAACCAGATGGCAGAAGCGAGGTTGAGCCAGGAGTCTGCCACCAGCCCCGGGTTGTTGAGCAGCACGGAGGCATCGCCATCAAACATCGCCTCGGAGAAGGCGCCGTAGTTGAAGTGGTAAGAAAGCTGCTTGGCGCCGCGGCCGAAGTACCCCTGACCCGTGCTGCAGGGCCACTTCTTGTTCTGCCAGTCGTTCTGGCCACAGCCGGTGGTGTAGCCGGTCTGTCCCTCTGACCAGCCCATCTCCCGCACATGCACCAGTGCCTGTTGCCACTCCTCCAGCCCCAGCGGGTTATCGGAGACGTTCTCCTTGGCAATATGGCCACCTGTCTCCTGAGAGAAGTGGGCAAAGGCCGTCACAATGGATTTTTTACAGATCGCATCAGAGTCGCGACCGTCGGTATATTCGCCACAGAACGCAGGGAATTTACCGATGGCTCGCAAGAAGCGGACATAAGTATATTCCGGCGCTGCCATCTGGGTTAAGGAAGGTGCGAATAAGCGGGGAAATTCTCCTCGGCTGACTCAGTCATTTCATTTCTTCATGTTTGAGCCGATTT
>NZ_JAPDCL010000046.1:0-8531 GCF_027706025.1 Aeromonas sp. Y311-2
AGAGGGACTCGAACCCTCACATCCGTGGGACACTAACACCTGAAGCTAGCGCGTCTACCAATTCCGCCACCTTCGCATCACTGCGGAGGGGGATTCTATAGAGTTTTGGGGGAGCGTCAACAGCCAAAGGGGACTTTTTTCGCTGTTGACGCCCAAAGTGGCGCCAAGGGTACAAAACTTCAGCAATTAGCCGACGTCTGGCATTCAGTAACGGCCCAATGCGTTCTGATACATCCGTTCATACTGGGTGACTGAGTCAGGCCAGTTGAAGCGGGTGCTCATGGCATTGCGCTGCACCTTGGCAAAACGCTCTTTGTCCTGCAGGAAATAGAGCAGGCTGCGGCGCATGGTATCGAGCAGGATGGCGGCAGTCGGATCGTTAAAACAGAAGCCGGTGGCATGCTCGGGATCTGCATCCCAATCCACCACGGTATCTTTCAGACCACCCACGGCGCGCACCAGTGGCAGGGTGCCATAGGCGAGACTGTACATCTGGTTGAGGCCGCAAGGCTCGAACAGAGAGGGCATCAGGAAGAAGTCGGCACCGGCTTCGACCAGATGAGCCAGTCGATCGTCATAGGTGTTGATGAAGGCGAGCTTGCCCGGATAATCCCGGGCCATGGTTTGCAGTTGCGTGGCGAGCGCAGGGTCGCCAGAGCCGACGATCACCACTTGTACCTGATGGTGGAGGAATTTCTCCAGCGCAGGGAGCAGCAGGGGAACGCCCTTTTGCTCGGTCAGGCGGCAAACCATGCCGTAGATGGGCAAGTCCGCCACGGCCAGCCCCGCTTCCTGTTGCAGGCTCTCTTTGCAG
This sequence comes from Aeromonas sp. Y311-2, assembly GCF_027706025.1. NCBI lineage: Bacteria > Pseudomonadati > Pseudomonadota > Gammaproteobacteria > Aeromonadales > Aeromonadaceae > Aeromonas > Aeromonas sp. Y311-2. Next base: position 815 of record NZ_JAPDCL010000046.1, read on the forward strand.
ATCTGTTTGCCAGCCATGTTGTCGATGCTGTAGGTCGCAGGCAGGAATTCGTCGAACTCCGGATCCCAGTCCTTGTAATCGCAGCCGTTGAGGATGCCGCAGAGATCGGCCGCCCGTTGCTGGAAGATATGCGCCATGCCGTGGGCGCCTAGGTGAGTCAGCAGCTCCTGGGCATAGTTGGGACTGACCGCGTTGATCTTGTCGGCGTAGAGCACCCCACATTTGAGCAGATTAACGTGGCCGTAGTCGTAGTTGATGCGGCGTTCGTAGTCGGCGATCTCGGGCATGGCCCAGAACTGCTCGCGGCCAAACACCCCCTGAAACGCCGCGTTGTGAATGCTGATCACGCTGCGGGTCTGCTGGAAGAAGGGGTTGTGGGCGTGACGGGTTTTCAGCAGCAGTGGCAGCAGGCCGGTGTGCCAGTCATTGCAGTGGGCGATATCCGGGGCAAAGCCAAGCTGCTCGCAGGCATGGAGGGCCGCGGCAGAGAAGAAGGCAAAGCGCTCGCCATTATCCGGATAGGCCTGATTGTTCTCGGCGTAGAGCTGGGGACGATCGAAATATTGCGGGCAGTCGAGCAGATAGACGCAGACGCCATCCAGCTCCATCTGGTAGATGCGATAACCGATATCAGGCAGCCCTGGGTGGGTTGGCAACCAGCGTGACGCCACCAGTCTGGCCTCATCCCGTCGCTTTATCGTCTTGTAGAAGGGGAGCATGATCCTGACATCATGCCCCTTCTGGGCCAGGTACATCGGCAGGGCTCTGGCGACATCGGCCAGGCCCCCGGTCTTGACCAGCCCCTCAACTTCCGAGGCAACAAACAGGATTTTCAGTGGGTTAATAGCCAACTCTTGCTCCCTTAGGTACCACCACGATACCGCCTTCGGATACGGTAAATCGCTCTCTATCGTGGTCCAGATTTTCACCGATAACGGTGCCGGGCGCAATTTCAACATTTTTATCTATAATCGCGCGCCGGATGGAGCACCCTTCACCAATCTTCACGTCCCCCAGCAGCACGGATTCACTGATATGGCTGCACGCGCCGATATTGCAGCGGAAACCGAGGATGGATCGCTGGATCTGGCTGCCCTGAATGAAGCAACCGGCGGAGATCAGCGAGTTGGCGATCTTCACCTTGCACTCGTCGCTGTCGATGAAGGTAGCAGGCGGCAGCGCCGGATAGTGGGTGTGCAGGGGCCACTTGCGGTTATAGAGGGAGAAGGGAGGATTGTCGGCCACCAGGTCCATGTGCGCTTGCCAGTAAGAGTCGAGGGTGCCCACATCCCGCCAGTAGACGTGCGGTTTCTCGCCGGGGATGACGTTGGTGCTGTAGTCATAGACATAGACGGGGGCACGTGGGTAGAGGCTCGGGATCACATCCTTGCCAAAGTCGTGGCTGGAGTTCTCTTCGGCGGCATCCCGCTTCAACTCGCGGCAGAGGGCATCGGTCTCGAAGATGTAGTTGCCCATGGAGACCAGCGCCTGGGTCGGATCGCCGGGAATGTGCTTGGGCTGCTTTGGTTTTTCCTGAAAGCCGATCATCCGCCCTTCGGTATCCACCTCGATCACCCCGAAGGCGCTCGCTTCTTCGATGGGCATGCGCAGGGCCGCGACAGTCATGGCGGCGTTCTTCTGCTTGTGGAAGGTGACCATCTGGCTCACATCCATCTTGTAGATGTGGTCGGAACCGAAGATGCAGACGTGATCCGGTTCGGCCCGCTCGATAAAGCCGAGGTTTTGGTAAATGGCGTCGGCGGTGCCGTCATACCAGCGTTTGCCCATTCGCATCTGGGCCGGGATAGGATCGATAAAGCGGTCGGTGATGCCGACGATATTCCACCCCTTCTTCATGTGCAGGTAGAGGGACTGTGATTTGAATTGGGTCAGTACATAGATGCGCAGAAAGTCGGCGTTGACGAAGTTGTTGAGGACAAAGTCGATCAGCCGGTAGCTGCCACCGAAGGGGACGGAAGGCTTGCTGCGGGTGGTGGTCAGAGGCTGCAGGCGAGTACCTTCGCCACCAGCCAGGATCATGGTCAAAATGCCTGCCATCGTATTTCTCTCCCTGAATTAACAACATGAAAAGGTTTTCAATGTTCGGTATAAAAACACCCCTAAAGGGGTGGTTTTTATCGTGTGCTTAATACCTTATCAGATGCCGGATGGCGCTCTCTAGCTGTTTTACTGTGCTGCTTACACTTATTTACATTTTGCTCAGATAGACCTTGAATTTGGCATCACTGCTGATCACTTCAGTCCGTTTGAAGTGTGTCTCCAGTATAGGCTGGTAGCGCAAGAAGGCGTTGGCAACAATGGTCAGCGAACCATTTGGCAGCAAAAATTCCGGCGCCTTGGCCAGGAACTGCTCGGTTGCCGCATAGAAGGTTTTGAGACCCGCATGGAATGGCGGGTTGGAGACGATGTGCTGGAAACGGGTGGAGAGATCCGAATAGACATCGGAAGCGGTGACCTTGCCCTTCAGACCGTTGATCGCCAGGGTGCGGCGGCTCGATTCGAGCGCCAGCGCGCTGATATCCACCATGTTGACCTGCAGATCCGGATTGCGCTTGGCCAGCACAGACCCAATCACCCCGGCGCCACAACCGAAATCGAGCAGCTCGCCCTTCATCGGCGGCACGGCGGCCAGCAGCATCTGGGTGCCGAGATCCAGCTCGGCGGCGCTGAAGACACCGGGCAGCGCCAGCACGGTCAGCTCGGTATCACCGGCCTTGCACTGATAGCGGCCAAACCAGCTATCCAGATCGAACGGGGCGACCGGTTTGCAGAGCTCACCGTGATAGAGCGAGCAGCGGCGGGCCGAATCGCGCTTGATCGGCTTTTCGCCATAGGGGGCCAGCAGCTTGTCGGCACCATTGATGCCGCCGCGGTTTTCACCGGCGAGGAACAGATCGGCACCCGCTTCCAGCAAGGGGGTCATCATGGCCAGCAGATATTGTGCCTCGGCCTTGGCCTTGGGCATCAGCAGCAACAGGGCATCGAAGCGGGGGGCGCCACCGAGCTGGTGGTCGAACAGGATAGCCTCGCCGAGGGCGGCCTGCTGGCTGCGGTAGTAGCAGTAATCGGTGGTAAAGACGGTCAGGGTCCGGGCCAGGCTCGCCAGTTGGCGGGGGTAGTCATCCTCCAGCGGGCCGCAGACAAGTAGCCGCTTGCCGACAAAGAGGGCTTGGTTTCGTTCCAGCATCTGGCTGACGGCACTGATAGGGCTGCTCATCGGGTCTCTCCACGCAATTTTGGGCGGCCATTATACATAGCCCCTTTCGCCTTGACATTTATGCCGTGTTCCCGAAATATGCCCAGACACCATTTTTTGACCAGAGATGACGAAATGCGGTTCAACGGGTTGAAACGAAAGCACAAAAAAAGCCTGAAATTCGGGCCTGCCGACGTTCGCGCGTAACCTCTCATCCCTGAGAAGCTTCAAACCCCGGTTGCGCACATCGTACCGGGGTTTTTTATTGCCATATGCGCGTCATTTAGGAGAAGGAGATCCCATGTTTCAAGGTTCAATCGTTGCGTTGATCACCCCGTTTCGACAGGGAAAGCTGGATGAAGAGGCGTTGCTGCGTCTGGTGGAGTGGCATATCGATCAGGGTACTCACGGCATTGTGCCGGTGGGCACCACTGGCGAAAGCCCGACACTGACCCATGACGAGCACTGCCGGGTGGTGGAGCTGGTGGTCAAACAGGTCGCTGGCCGTATTCCGGTGATTGCCGGAGCGGGCTCCAACAATCCGGTCGAAGCAATCGAATATACCCTCCATGCAGAGCGGGTGGGGGCTGATGCCACTCTGCATGTAGCCGGTTACTACAACCGTCCCAATCAGGAGGGGCTCTACCACCACTTCAAGGCGGTACACGATGCCACCGCCAAGCCGATCATCGTCTACAACATTCCGCCGCGCGCCATCGTTGACGTGCAACCGGCGACCCTGGCCCGTCTGGCCGAGCTGCCGCGTATTGCCGGGGTAAAAGATGCCACCGGCGATCTGGCCCGCCCCTGGACCGAGCGCCAGCTGATCAAAAAGCCCTTCGCCTGGCTCTCCGGTGAAGATGCCACGGCTGTGGCCTATAACATCGGCGGTGGTCAGGGCTGTATCTCGGTGACTGCCAACGTGGCCCCCAAGCTGGTAGCCGAGGTGCAGAACCTCACGCTGGCGGGCAAGTGGCAAGAAGCACGCGAACTGCAAGACCAGCTGATTCCGCTTCATCAGGCAATGTTTGCCGAGCCGAGCCCGGCCGGTGCCAAATATGCCGCTTCCCTGCTCGGTTTCTGTAGCGAGGAGTGCCGCCTGCCGGTGATGCCGCTGTCGGAAGCGACCCGCGAGCGCATTCGCAGCGCCATGCAGCAGCTCAACCTGCTGTAATGCAAAACGGGTGAGCCAAGGCTCACCCGTTTTGTTTTCGGCTTTTGTTTCTGGCCTTTGTATTTACGACATCGCCCTACTCAGATTGCGTGATGCAGCCAGGCGGCGATGGCCAGCTGCAACTCGACATATGCCGGATAGAGGAAGAGATCGGCCAGTTCGGCAGGCCACTCGTTTTGCTCGTCCGATTGGGCTTGCAGATGGGCGTGCAGGCTGGTCAGTGCTGGCAGCCAAGGTGCGGGTTGTGGCAGCGCGGCCGCAGTGCGGGCGACCAGATCGATCCCCTGGCACAGGGCCGCGAGTGCCTGCTGTTGAACGCATTCATCCTGCAAATGCTCCAGCCAGAGCTGCTCGTGATGCTGCCAGTGGCGCAGCCCTTCGCTTACCCCCGTTATGCCATCCATACCTTCATGTTCGACCAGCACCTGCAGGGCCAGCGGTTTGCCAAGACCAGCCAGTCGATAGCCGCGCTGGGCCTTGGATTGGGCGCCGAGACGCAGTCCACCAAGCTTGGCGAGGCGTTGGGCCAGTGCAAACAGCGCCGCGGTAGCGCCTGATTTGAGCTCCAGTTCCAGTTCGTTGATGGTGGTGCTGCCCTGACTGCCGACGATCTCTCCCTGATCCCAGGCCAGTTCAATCTCGGTCCCCTCGAAGGCGATCAGCCAGTGGCGGCGCAGGAAGTCGGTGCGAAACTGGGCGACCAGCTGCTGCTGAATGTGGTCGCGCTCAGTCAGAGTCGGCCAAATCTCATCGGGAAAGGCCGAGAGGGTCGGCAGATCGCCGCTCACGGGGGTGTTGTACTCGGGTCTGGCGTGCAGGCCGCCCACCACCTGGCCACGGCATTTGATGGTCTGTTCGGCGAAGGCGTCGCAGCGGCGGATCCGCAGCCCCATCTCCAGCTGGCGCAGAGCCAGGGTCGGCGTATCGAAATAGACGTTGCCGAGCTGCTGTTGTGACGATTCTTTAATCTCAAGAGAATTCAGCAGGTTGGATAACTCGGGTTGAATGTCGCTGGCGACAAAAAACTTTATCTCGATCTCAGTTTGCATAGTCATTCCGGGCTGGCAGGCAACTTTGGGGGGCAGGATTCGGGTCGCGGGGATATAATGCCCGCGAGACGACTAGATTAATTCGCGGTTTAATTGAGGGCGCAGTTCGGTTACCATGCGCGCCTCATAAAATCGTATCGAGTGTTTTTTCACCGACACAGGTTTGGCCATGCCAGTAAATACTATTTTGGGGCTTTTTGCCAAGTCCCCCATCAAGCCGCTGCAGAAGCATATCGTCAAGGTTCACCAGTGCTCCCAGCAGTTGGTTCCCTTCTTTGACGCCGTTGCCGAAGACCGTTGGGAAGATGCCGAGAAGATCCGGCAGCAGATCGCCCAACTGGAAAAAGAGGCAGATACCCTCAAGCGTGAAATCCGTCTGAAACTGCCTCGCGGCCTGTTCCTGCCGGTTGCACGTACCGACCTGCTGGAGCTGTTGACCCAGCAAGACAAGATTGCCAACCGTGCCAAGGATATCTCCGGCCGCATGCTTGGTCGTCGCATGGAGTTCCCCGCCGAAATGCGGACGGATTTCATGGCTTACCTCAAACGTTGTATTGATGCGACCGCTCAGGCCGAGAAAGCGATCGGGGAGCTCGATGAGCTGCTCGAGACCGGCTTCAAAGGACGGGAAGTGGAAATGGTTGCCGAGATGATCCACCAGCTGGATCTGATCGAGGACGATACAGACACCATGCAGATCGGACTGCGCCAACAGCTGCAAGCGGTTGAGCACAATTACAATCCGATCGATGTGATGTTCCTTTACAAGATCCTCGAATGGGTAGGTGACCTGGCAGATCAGGCCGAGCGCGTAGGCGCCCGTCTGGAACTGATGCTGGCTCGTTCGTAATCGACTGACTGGGTAAACACTATTAATGGACATTATCGCGAATTACGGCACCACTCTGGTGCTCGTGGCGGCCTTGTTCGGCTTTTTGATGGCTTGGGGTATTGGCGCGAATGACGTAGCCAACGCCATGGGGACATCGGTCGGCACCAAATCCCTGACCATCCGTCAGGCGATCATCATCGCCATGATCTTCGAATTTGCCGGTGCCTATCTGGCCGGTGGCGAAGTGACGGCCACCATCCGTAACGGCATCATCGACAGCAATGCGTTTGTCGATAGCCCGGACCTGCTGGTGCTCGGCATGATCGCCTCCCTGCTGGCGGCAGGCGCCTGGTTGATCCTCGCCTCCTACTTCGGCTGGCCCGTCTCGACCACTCACTCCATCATCGGCGCCATCGTCGGTTTTGCAGTGGTGAGCATTGGCCCGGAAGCGGTGCAGTGGAGCAAGTTTGGCGGCATCGTTGGCTCCTGGGTCATCACCCCGGCCATCTCAGGTTTCATCGCCTACTTCATGTTCATCAGCGTGCAGAAGCTTATCTTCAACACCGATGATCCCCTGAACAACGCCAAGCGCTATGTGCCGTTCTACATGTTCCTGACTGCGCTGGTGATCTGTCTGGTGACCATCAAGAAGGGGCTGACCCACGTCGGTCTGCACCTGAGCGATGGCGAGGGCATTCTGCTCTCCATCGCCATCTCCATCGCAGTGGCGTTTGCCGGCTGGATCTACATTCGCGGCCAGAAGTACAACCCGCAGGATGACAGCAAGATGCACTTCGCCAACGTGGAGAAGGTGTTCGGCATCCTGATGGTGATCACCGCCTGTGCCATGGCCTTTGCCCACGGCTCCAACGACGTGGCCAACGCCATTGGCCCGCTCTCTGCGGTGGCTTCTATCGTGGCTTCCGGTGGCGAGATTTCCAGTCAGGCTGCCATTGCCTGGTGGATACTGCCGCTGGGCGGTATCGGTATCGTGATCGGTCTGGCGACCATGGGCGAGAAGGTGATGGCGACGGTCGGTACCGGCATCACTCATCTGACCCCGAGCCGTGGTTTTGCTGCCCAGCTGGCCACTGCCGCGACCGTGGTGATTGCCTCCGGTACCGGTCTTCCCATCTCCACCACCCAGACCCTGGTCGGTGCTGTGATGGGTGTTGGCCTGGCGCGCGGTATTGCGGCGCTGAATCTGGGGGTACTGCGCAACATCGTGGTCTCCTGGATCATCACCCTGCCTGCCGGTGCCATTCTGGCTATAGCGATCTTCTACGTGCTGCAGGCCTGCTTCTCCTAAGAGAGCTGCCCTCAGCAACAAAAAGCCCGAGTCATCGACTCGGGCTTTTTTATTGTCGCTGTCCCGTCCTGAATATGGTTTACACCTTTCCCCCCAATAAATGGAGAGCCCGATGGGACAAGGTGTGAAACGGACA
>NZ_JAPDCL010000047.1:0-8107 GCF_027706025.1 Aeromonas sp. Y311-2
TCCTCGCCGCGGCGCAGGGTCAGCAGCTCGTGAGCCCGCAGGCCAGCGGCATAGGCGAGAGCGGTGGCGAGCCCGTGTTTGGGGGTTTGGGCGGCGGCGATCAGTGCCACCTGGGGGGCCGTGTAGGCGCGAGCCGTCAGCACCTGGGCAAATTCACTTTTGATGACGGGGAGCCGTCCGTCGGTTGCGAGTGCGTGGGTCACATGGCGCATCATCGCTTGCATGGCCTGACGCTCCATGTCGAGCGCCTTCTGGCCGACCTCCTGCCCGCGCTGCTCTAGGTAGCGGATGGCTAGCTCGGGGGTCATCGCCCGTAGACCGCCAGGGAGGCGTTCTCGCTGCGTCCACTCGGCTACCCTGGTCAACCCCTGCTCGTAGTTGCGCACAGTGCCTACGGAGCGCAGGTGATGACCCTGCAGGGATTTCATGACGTGGGCGGCTTGGGCTGTCGGTGCGCGGAAGGTGGCCATCAGTGGTCGGTGTGTTTGGTGAGCCAGCGGGCCACGGTGCTGTGCACCACGCTGATCCGGTGGGTGCGCAACCAGCGCTGCAGCTCTGCCGCGCTCGCCCCTGCGTTATGCAAGGCCAGCAGTTCGGCGCGGTGGCGGTCGAGACGGGAGCGGGCATAGCGCTGCTTGCGGATCAGGGCGGTTTGCTGGCGCAAGGTGGCCAGCTCGGCGTGGGGGTCAAAATCCATTTTACGGCTCTCGGTTGTAAGAACACTCAGCACTCGAAAATTCGAGCACTGCGGCGGGTTTCCCTGCCGATTCGCCCCTGTTCTCCTGTTTGCGTGTGGAGGGCTCGGACCGATCTCGCCTCATTTCACGTACCCGATAGTGTGCGGGTAAGACACTGGGATTTAGCTGTTCCCGTCAGAACCCGTGCGGGTCTCCCTATTTGGCTGTTGGGGTTCAGTGCGCTGCCTGATGGGGCTGGCCTCGGATCGGTTACCTGTATCCGGTGTATCAGGGTCACGTTGGAGTGTGACGGGCTCATTTGCCACGTCAGCATAACGCGAAAATGTGTGCATTAGGCATGTGTTTATAAAAATGTGCGTGAAGTCGCTACAAACCAATGCCCACGCTATGTAGCGGCGAATTTATGAGTCGTACATAGCGTGGGCATAAGCCCACAACACGGCATTGGGCGGTCGTGCCGCCCTTTGCCGTGTCCGCGCCCCTGGGGGGCGCCTTTTCCCAGGGGGAAAAGCGGGGCGCTGGGCATCCCCAGCCGGTGAGGGGGAACCCTCACCGCCGTGGCCATGGGAGGCATGGGCCTACCGCGCTGCGCTTGGTGTCCCCGTGCGACACTGACAGCGAAAAGCGTGCTGTCAGTGCCACGCGGGGATCGGGTGAGGGCATCGAGGGTTGTGCTAACGGTGCAATGTTGTTGGTCAGCCTGCAGCGGGAAATCAAAAAGTAAATTTTGATTGGTCAAAGGCTAAATTTGATTGGCAATGGGGGGGATCTGGCCCCGCTTCCCCCCATTGAGCCAGCTTATCTGATCGGGTCCGCCTCGATGTACGAGACAAGACATAGAAACGGGCCACTGGATGCAAAAACATGCCGAAACCAGAACGTGCCGAAAAGGCCCCTCAAACACCCTAGAATCCGTTGCAAACTTTCAGGCGGTGAACGCCTTGGTCAGGGGGCGGAATGCCCGCAAAACGCGATACAGGCGGCCACATCCTGACGGAGTGGCCGTTTTGCTATGTGAAGTCGGCAATTGAACATAAAAGGCGTTATGCGCAGCTTTTCTTTGCCCCCGCTGGCGCATTTTTGGCCTAGTTAGACACTCCCCAGCAGGCGGTCGATGCAGTGCACCACCTGCATACTGGCGTTTTCCATGCTTTGGAGCTGCTCGACCATCTCTTTGATATTGTCCTGTTCACGCGCGTGTAGAGCCGCCTTGCCACTCTCGTGTACCTGCTTGTGCGGCCCATCCAGTTCACGAAAAGCCGACTTGTGGGAGAATAGCTCGGCTCCTTGTCCCTCGACATACCACTTACCCAGCCTGCACTGCCGATGGTCACTGACCGGCTCGTGAAAGTGCTGCTGATCAATAAGCCGATAGATGGTGTTCTTCCAAACAGCGTGATCCAGCTTGGTGGTATTGAGGAAAGAGGTAGTTGCTGCACCGTGTATCACCTGCTGCATCCGGCCGGATTGCGCCAACACCTGGGTCACGACCACCTCGATCTGTGAGGAGGATGTCGCAACTTCAGCTGCGCTGGCCTGGTTATCGTCAATGATCAGCTTAATCTCCTTCGCCTGAGCCACTATCTGCCTGACCAGCACTTCAATCTGGCCGCTGGCCTCGTGGGCCTTGCTCGCCAGCTGTCGCACCTCATCTGCCACCACGGCAAACCCTCGCCCAGCCTCACCGGCTCTGGCCGCTTCAATGGCGGCATTAAGTGCCAGCAAGTTGGTCTGATCAGAGATACCCTGGATAGCAGCTACGAACTGATTGATGGCCGATGTACTGACATCAAGCAGATGGACGGCCTTCAGGCTACGGGCTGCTTCATCCGTGATGGCATGGGCTCGCCCGGAGAGGCGGATGATGGCATCACGGGTCTGGGCAAACAGCTGTTCCAGCTCAGAAAGAGCTCTATTCTCCGCCATCAGGTGCTCGGCGCTGCCCGCTAGCGCCTCCCGCACACTCTGCAACATCTCGCCCCCCTGGTTCTGGCAGGTGAGCACCTGATTGAAGAGTTCGCTTCGTTCCCGGCTGCTACGTTGCATGTGTTCATACTCCCCGATAGTGGCCAGCAGTTCAGTTAGCTTGGCCTGATGTTGCTGCTCCTTGAGCTGCAAGACCTCCCTGAGCTGTTGATTCTCTTTTTTCAGTTTGCTGTTGAACCACATAAGACCTCCAGATGCCAATAAAGCAGTCATTCTGCCACAGAGAGCAGAATGACTGCGTATAAGGGGGCGTTACGTTAAATCGGACGCCCTTTTTGCTGCCCGTTAGCCCGCAACATGGCTTGTTTTGCGGCACGCTATCTCTCATCCTGCACCGCATTAACCCTTGCTTCGGAAATGACCCATGGAAACCATCACCCATCCCACCCTGGTGCAACTGGTCGCGGCCGGTGCCGTCCGTGTCGTGGTCGCCGTCGGCCAACCCGGCGGCTGGTCCCTGTTAGTGCGCTATGGTCTGGCCGAACGCGCCCTCGCCGCCCAGCGCAGCAAGCAGCTACGGATCTTTCGCAAGCTCGATACCCTGCAGGCTTATCTGCAGGACATCGGTGTGCGCCGCTTCGAGGTCGATGCGGCCGGTTTCGATGTCGCACCACGACAACGGTGATGCATTGCTACAAACGCCAAATCGCATTACATTTGTAATTACATTCGTTGTCAGTGGTGAGGTGAGTGATGGGTACGATCAATTTGCGCATCGATGATGATCTAAAAGCCCGTTCTTATGCGGTGCTGGATCGGTTGGGGGTGACGCCTTCAGAGTTGCTGCGGCAAACGCTGGAGTACGTTGCTGCTCAGGAGCGGTTACCGTTTCGGACTACCGTCGTGACAGAGGACGAAGAGGCGCTCCTTGCGCTCGTTCGGGAGCGGTTGGCCAGTCCCCAAAAAGGGATCAAGGTGTCGCTGGATGACCTTTGAGCTTGAGTTTGATCCCCGTGCTTGGCGGGAGTGGAAGAAACTGGGCGACACCGTGCGCCAGCAGTTCAAGAAGAAGCTGGTAGAGGTGCTGGAACGGCCAAGAAATGAGGCCAACCGCCTGCATGGGCTGCCGGATTGCTACAAGGTCAAATTGCGTGGTGCCGGATACCGGTTGGTGTACCAGGTGCAAGATGATCGGGTGGTGGTGTTTGTGGTCGCGGTAGGGAAACGAGAGCGTGAGCAGGTATATCTGGACGCAGGTTCGCGGCTGGAATAGGCGACGTTGCCGAGAGGTGGGGAGTGCGGTAACGTATTGCCCAGAAAAGACAAACCCCGAATCTCTGTGATCAACTTGGCGGAAGATAAACAGAGAGTTCGGGGCTGTGACGAATCACGAGGTAAAGAATACCACATGGATCACATCAAACAACCCTGCACCGCCAATAAGCGCGGTGTCCGATGGTAAAACCAGCGCTTCAAGCCGCTGCTTTCGTCGAACGTCTCCCCCACCGTCCCTACTGCACTGATGATCCGGCGCAGGGGCTCCTTATCCGCCCGCAGGCGACCGCGCTGGCCTATCGCCATGTCCAGCACAATCCGCCTCCGCATGTCTCCTGCATTGTGTTTGATGTGGACAGGAAGCCCTATGAGCAACGGCGAGAGGGGTATCAAGAGTGGCGAGATCATGGCTTGCCTGCGCCGCATTGGATCGCGATCAACCCCGAAAACGGCAATTACCACCTCGGCTATCTGCTGGCTGCGCCAGTGGCGCGTACCAATGCCGCCAGGCTAAAGCCGCTGCGCTATCTGGCGGCCATAGAGCACGTTCTGGCGAAGAAGCTGGGTGCTGACATGGGGTATGTTGGGTTGATCACCAAAAACCCGGTACATCGCGATTGGTGGACAATATGGCACAACCATGAGCCTTACTCGCTCGATTACCTCGCCGAGTTCTGTCCCGATGCTGATCTGGCGGCCTACAACCGCCGCAGCGGCAAGGAGGCGAGCGGGCTGGGGCGTAACGTCACCGTATTCGATAACGTGCGGGAATGGGGCTACAGCGCGGTGCGGGAGTATTGGCGCCCTAACGGGTACGAAGCATGGGCCAATGCGGTGAGAGCTGCTTGTGAGAGCGCCAATGCGTTTGGACGCGAGCAGGGCGGCCCGTTACCCCATAGTGAGATCAAGGCCACGGCCAAGAGCATCGCCCGTTGGGTATGGAACCGATTCACCCCCGCAGGGTTTAGCCAGGTGCAGGCGCATCGAGGGGCCAAGGGGGGGAAGGTATCCAAGGGAGGGGGTAGACCAGCAGGAACTAGCCGGACTAACTGGGAGCTTTGGGAGGCCATCCAGAGCATGAAGGCGGCGGGGTATCCGCACAGCACCATAGCTGAGGATCTCAACGTCTCCGCCAGTACCGTGAGCAAGTACGCCAAAATTTCAAAATAGCGATCGCGAAAACAAGCCTTATCAGATAACAGCGCCCGCGGGGCGTTCTTTGAGCCCTTAAAGCATTCAAGAGAGAGGATCTTGGCGAGGTGGGCAAGCGCCCGAACCGGAGGCCGTCCATCAGGCAGTCGGTTCTGCCTGTGGGCGGGGGCGTTGTCCACGGCGCGGTGTCTCCGCATCACATCCAAGAAACGATGTGTCGAATTTACGTTTTGAATGGCTACATGGGCGGGTACCCTTCACACAAGAGTATGAAAGCCCCCCGCCCTATCTTTCTGTCGCTGGCTGAGCCCATTGGTTGGGTCAACGGCTGCTTAAGTCGATCTCGATGCGCCTAAATCCGATCGCATTGGCGGTGTTGGCGGCGGCATCGACTGTCTTGAACACGCGCCAGCCTCCTCGTTGTCTCTCCAGCACGGCGGTCTCGCTGTTGCGGCCGAACTTGACCAGATGCAGGTGGTAGCCTTGGCCCATTGGGGTCGGCACGATCACCGCTTTGGCCAATCCTGTGTGAGTAGAATAAAGTTTCGTTACTAAGTAATAAAGAATCATACTGAGTATTAAAGATTCATACTTAAATGGCAGCGATCAGAGTACACTGCCATTTCTAAAACGTTTATGCCCCATTCCTTCTTAGACCTTGTATCTACTTCAAATTGCAGGCTTCCGTTTAAGGTTACTTTACCTAATGGCGGACATCAGTAATCTATTGGGTTCCTTTTCTCTGTGGCTTTTTAAGCGGATAACTTTTTTCAATGGTGCCGCGTACTTTGAACGTTAACATAGAGGCTCAGGGCGCTATTTTACCCCCTTAAAATAGGCAAAATGAGGGTTTTTAAGATCTTGATTTTTAGTGTTTTTATTTTGGTGATGTGATGTGGCTTTGATGGTAGTGTTGCGTCCAGTTCATCATAGGAGTCAACATGGAAACCTACCGTCACACATATCGACACCACAGTTTTTCACATCAAGATCTAAGTGATATTACTTTCACTGCTTGCACCTTTATCCGATGCGATTTTCGACGTGCTAACTTGCGTGATGCGACATTTATTAACTGCAAGTTCATTGAACAGGGTGATATCGAAGGTTGCCATTTTGATGTCGCAGACCTTCGCGATGCAAGTTTCCAACAATGCCAGCTTGCGATGGCAAACTTTAGTAACGCCAATTGCTACGGTATTGAGTTACGTGAGTGTGATTTAAAAGGGGCCAACTTTTCCCGAGCAAACTTTGCCAATCAAGTGAGTAATCGTATGTACTTTTGCTCAGCCTTTATTACTGGATGTAACCTGTCTTATGCCAATATGGAGCGGGTCTGTTTAGAAAAATGTGAGCTGTTTGAAAATCGCTGGATAGGGACTCACCTCGCGGGCGCATCACTGAAAGAGTCAGACTTAAGTCGAGGTGTTTTTTCTGAAGATGTCTGGGGACAGTTTAGCCTACAGGGTGCTAATTTATGTCACGCCGAACTCGACGGTTTAGATCCTCGAAAAGTCGATACATCAGGTATCAAAATTGCCAGCTGGCAACAAGAACAGCTTCTCGAAGCGTTGGGTATTGTTGTTTTTCCTGACTAGATGCTTACGAATACCTGCTGATAAACTATACACAACATTAATACATTTTCTAATTCAAATCACCAGAGCTAGATCAATACTTCTAGCTCATTCTTGTCCAGAAACGTGTTTGAATGGGGCCAATCAATCTGTGGATGCTCAAGACAACCAGTATGATACTTTATTACTCAGTTGTAGCGTGACTCAGATTTTGTAGTAGGAATTAGTATGAATCTTTATTTCTGGGTGAGTATCATTTAGAACGGTACAAACAGGGTTACTTGACTGCTTAGTATGAAACTTTATTCCTCTCCTACAAATCCGCCCTGGTCAAACGTCCATTTAGCTTGTAGCTCTTCCATCAAATCCACATCCTGAGCAATCAAAAACGAAAATTGATTCTATTCCTCTTGGCAGCAGGTAACTAGTCCCGATTGTCGCCTGTCTGCATGGCTCTGGTTTTAGCTTGCTTGGCTTTACGCGCAAAGGCGGCGCTGGCGTTGTTCGCTCGCCGGTTCGCGTTGTCTCGTTCGGTGTTTGCCTGGGCCACCCATTCTCGGGCGGTCGCTTGGTCACTGAGGGCCTGTTGCCGTAGCCTCTCGGCCTGCCGGATCGCCTCCAGGGCTTTCGCCCGCAGCTGCTGCACCTGATCGCGCTCTGCTTGCAAGGCGGTGCGGGCCTCCTGCTCTGCGTTCGCGGCCTGCTGTTCGGCCTCATCGAGGCGTTGCTGTAGCTGTTTGAGGTGGCGCTGATGGTCGTGATCTTCTGCCTGCACCATCAGCCAGCCCAGCGTGGCGAAGACGCCGGATCCGCCCAGCAGCACGCCGGCAAGCGCAACGGGCCAGGCGGCTATCACGGCCAGCCAGCCGCGGGTGATCTCCGGCTCTGCGCCGCGGTGCATCACGACCCATGCCCGCATGGCCAGCAGGTCATCGAGAAACCACCACAGCGCCACCAATGCCGCCAGGCTGACGGCCAGCAAAAACAGTCTCATCGTAGGTAGGTCTCCGTGATCTCGGGCCGAAAGTGGCCCATCTCTTGGCTGACGGTGGTCAGCGCGGCGTCTCTGCTCAAGCTGGCCTGCAGTTCGGCCATGCGTTCCTGGGCGTAGCTATGGCGTAGGCCGTGGGCACCGGTAGACCAGCCCAGCACTCGCTCGCTGGCGGCGGAGACGCTGTTGCTCCAGCGCTGGCCGCCGCCGGTGTCGTAGTGGGACTGGTAGTAAATACCGCGATCGGTGATGGCTTGGGGGGCGTCAAGGCGCACGGCTTCCAGCCGTTCGGCCAAGGCGTGGGGAACTAGCACCTCGCGCACCAGCCCGCCCTTGCCGTGGACGGTGTAGATCACCCCGTCACGGCCCTGCCATTTGCTGGCGAGGGCGGGGCGGGGATCGGCGGCGCGTTCCTCGCCGCGGCGCAGGGTCAGCAGCTCGTGAGCCCGCAGGCCAGCGGCATAGGCGAGAGCGGTGGCGAGCCCGTG
>NZ_JAPDCL010000048.1:0-7745 GCF_027706025.1 Aeromonas sp. Y311-2
GCCCCTGGGACGCTTAACAATGTCCATAGATAGAACTCAATAGCTTAGGCGTCCGCACTATACAACTTACTCTTATCAACACTGTACACCTCGACAGTTGGCACCATGCCTTCCAGCGTGGTCATTACGCGCTGTGACATATCACCATAGAGGGCGTAGTTGCTCGAGAACCAAACACCGCCTACGGCCTCGAAGAACTGACGGATCTGGAAGTAGGGAACACCCATCTTGATGCCAAGCGCCTTGGCTTCTGCCGAGCGAGCCACAACGCAGCCGTCGTTGTTCGATAGCACCACGATCGGGCGCCCCTTGAGGTCTGGCCTAAACAGGCGCTCGCAGGACGCATAGAAGTTGTTCACATCGACGAGGGCAATGGCGTTGGGCATGGTTTACCCCAGTTTGGTCTTGTGGAGCACATAGGTTACGACGCCAAAAATTTCTAGTTCCTGCCCGTCCAATAGATGGATGGGCTGGAAATCCGGATTGGCGGGTAGCAGGGCAGGGAACGGGCGTTCTTGCAGTTGTTTGACAGTGAATTCTCCATCAAGGCAGGCTAGAACGATAGCGCCGTGGCGGGCCTTGAGCGCCCTATCCACGATCAAAAGATCCCCGTCATTGATGCCCTTTTCCACCATGCTGTGGCCACTGGCCCTGACATAGTAGGTTGCTGCGGGGTGCTCAATGCAGATCTGGTTCAGATCTATGGTGTGCTCTATATAGTCCTGTGCTGGGCTAGGAAAGCCGCAAACCACAGGGGACAGAAAAAGCGGCAGCTCTAGAGCGTCCGGGGTTGGATGTGGGATGGCGAACATGGTGGCTCACTGGTTACTGTTTTTATATACAGTATAGCCGTATTGCATAACGTGTGCATCCGGTGTCAGTTGACATACCGGGCCCATTAGCTATGTTCGGTTCACATGGTATCTGGCTTTATAGGACGCGTGATGGAATCAACAGTTTTTAAGTGTGGTCGTGGCCAGGGGGTTTACCTGCCCGAGGCAGTGGCCCTGCCAGATGAGGTCACGCATGTTGAGATCGTCGTGGTTGGTCGTACTCGCATAATCACACCTGTAGGTGAGTCCTGGGATAGGTGGTTTGATGAGCCTTGTATGAGCGCCGACTTCATGGCCGAACGTGAGCAGCCAACCGCCCAGGAGCGAGAGAAACTCTGAGGTCCAGCACGGTAACTGAGTTGCGTAGCTGAGAGGGATTGTTTTTATATATATAGATAAAGCGTATCCCTCTCACCTGAAAAGGTGAATAGCTATGGCTATCATTCTCGCGTAGCGAGGATTGTTCATAGATCTGTCGGTACTCGCTCCCCAGGCAGGATAGCTCAGTAGCCATTTTTTCTAGGTTGCACCACTGGTTGTGGTGCATGTGATCCAGTTATCTACCCGTGGTTTCCATTGGACCATTCGTTGAAGGTGTTTTGGTGGCACTAGAGCTGAGGTACACAGCTGAGAGGGATTGTTTTTATATATGTCTGGATCTTCAAGGGGCCAATCTACCTTCCTCCAGTGATCTACTATTCGGAACAGCTATTTAGTAGTTAACGTTTAATCATGTACAGGATCTTTAGCGCCAACCAATTGAAATAGATATAAAAAAGGCTTCGTTTGTGATCTGATTTTATCGCCAAACAAAATCAACACGCGCGAAGCCTATGACCATTATTAATGCTAATCACTATCTGGAGCAACTCCTGGCTCCCGCCGCACTCGAGCGCATTGCTCGGCTCTGCAAGTTTTGTCTGCGTCAGCGCGCCATTACCCCAGCCATGCTTGTACCAGCACTGCTGCGGGCCATGGGGGGCGACCAGGTCAATGACATTGCCGGTTTACACCGTCATTTCAATGCCTTGCAACTGGTAGGCGCGCATCAAGTTTCCTACAAACCGTTTCACAATCAGCTGCGCAAAGAGAGTTTTGCCCTGTTTATGAAAGCACTAGTTGAACGGGCCATCGCCTTGCGTATCGACCATCAACTCAAAGCGGCTTCCCTCGGTGCGTTCAAGCAGGTGTTATTGCACGATGGCACCTCCTTCGCGGTGCACCGGCGTCTGGCGGCTGACTTTCCCGGCCGGTTCAAGACCATCAGTCCGGCGGCTATCGAGTGCCATATGACCATGTCTCTGTCGGAGCAGAGCCCACTGTGCATGAGTGTGTCTGCCGATACCGCAGGGGAGCGGCAATTTCTCCCTGAGGCCCACAAGCTGGCCAATTGCCTGCTGCTGGCTGACGCGGGTTACATTGACAGGGCCTGGTTTGAGCAGGTGAACGACGCTGGCGGATTTTATCTGGTGCGAGGAACGCAAAGCCTGGACCCCAAGATAATCCAGGCCTGGCGCGGTGATGGACGGGAAGTGCCAAAACTGGCGGGACTGTCACTGAAAGAGGCAGGACGGCGGCGCTGTCGGGCCGAGGTGCTGGATATGGTGGTGAAGTCCGGCAAGGTCGAGTACCGCTTGATCCGACGCTGGTTTGCCGAGGAAAAGCGGTTCTGCTTGTGGATGACCAACCTGCCGCGAGCGGCATGGTCAGCAGAGCAGGTGATGAGCCTGTATCGCTGCCGTTGGCAGGTGGAGTTGTTATTTAAAGAGTGGAAATCGCACAACCGGCTCAAGGGGTTTGTGACGGGGGAGAAAGCCATCGCCGAGGGATTGGTGTGGACGAGTTTGCTGTCGCTGGTGATGAAAAGACGGGTCGCGCAGAGTGTGATGACAGGGAAGCTATCGATGTTGAAAGCGTCAAAGAACAGTACGACATGGTGGTTGCCGCTATTGGAAGCAGTGGCCCATAGAGCGCTGACAGAAATAAGGGAACGACTGGAATGGGCAGCTGATTATTTGGCCAAGAACGCTTGCCGAACCAAGCAGAGAAAATCTATACAGAACAGGACCTTGGAAGGAGTTTTAAAGGACTCAACGCTTAAGGTCCTGTACATGAACGTTTAATAACAAGATATTATTGAACGGTGACCTTCCTACAGAAGACTTTAACCTCATTAGTTCATGCCCATGCTGGGTGTACACAAACTGTTTAAGAGTGATTCGGCACGCGTGGCATTTTACTACGCATTAGTTTTAGTGGTTAAGGTGTTATGTGGAGGCTTCAGTATTCCGAGCCTCATACCTTAACAAGGCGTTATGTGCCTTAGGGGCGCCATGAGTAAACTATCAAAATTCCTTGCTGCGTTCTTAGCAATTTTCTCTACTTAAGTATTTGCCAATTTTTCCGGTATCTGGCACATGGAATTTCCCAAAAGTGGAACTATTACGAATAGCGCGGACAAATTCGATATTTACCTAATCCAAGAAAAAAACACCATCTGCGGCTTCCATTATGGCACGGGCCGCGGCACAGCAAAAATAGACTGGGGATGGGCAGATGATAAAAAACCTACAGTATATGGGCAGGAAACTAGCGCGAACACAGCTAAAGTAACCCTACATAGCAGCCATAGTGACAAACCAATTGAGGCTGTACTAAGCATCAAAGAAGGCCAGCTCATATGGTTATCAAATATCTCTGAAACCGAACTGCCACCAACAATTCCGAAATCAGCAACTCTTACTAAAAGCATACCAAACGGCCATGAATTTCGCGGTATCAAAAGCTGCAATACAAAAGGCACATAACAATGCACTCAAATCGTTCACTTCACTCACTGGGGCAGGCTAAAGCTGGCCCCTTAGCTTAAACGCTAGCCAATCGTTTTCCACTGGTTCTATCGCAAAGTTGACGAAGTAAACTAAAGTGTTGATGATGCTCAGGCATTAATTACGTTTAATTCAAACGTCATCACCCATTTTTTATCTATCAACATTGATATCCTCCCCCTTAAGTCTATTACCTTTTTGTTCATTTTGTTTTTTTGCTCAACACTCGCCTTTACATCAAAAACCTTATCAATCAACGTTTCATTTTCTCTCTTTATTTTATTTAGCAGTGTTAAATCAAGAAATTGAGTCGTCATCTCACTTATTTTACACACTGACAAAAATAACCCATCTATTGCCAGCACCAGCTCATCAACAATCAAATGAATTTCTTTTTTATATCAAATTCATCCATAGCAAACCCTTTTAGCTTTTGGGGAGTTATCGAAAAATAACCGATATAGCGAATGGTGAAAACATGTACATTAACGCCATCCGCCCCACCAGTCCACAAACGATTAGACAACTACACCTTAAAGCCCTTAGATATGGCATATAGTTTGCCTGCCAAGTCAGCCAACTCTGCACAAGCCTGATTCATTTGTTCCGCACCAGAAGAAACCTCATCAGATGCATTACTAATATTGATAATATTTCTATTCAATTCTTGACTAACTGTAGCCTGTTCCTCTAGTGCCGCCGCTATTTGAGCATTCATCTGTGATGTTACCGAAATAGATTGAACTATATCATTTACCGATACATTAATTGAGTTTGCATCTTTAGATATAGCCTCGATCATACCATTACTCTGCTGCATAGAGCTGCTAGCGTTTGATGTTTCGGATTGAAACTCACTTACTATCTTATTTATCTGAGCTGTTGAATCTTGAGTTCTCTTTGCTAAAGTTCTTACCTCGTCAGCGACGACAGCAAACCCACGCCCCTGCTCACCAGCGCGAGCGGCTTCGATGGCTGCATTCAAAGCCAACAAGTTTGTTTGCTCTGCAATATTTTGAATAACCTCAACTACTATACTAATATTGCGGCTGTTAACACCTAGTTGCTCTATAGCTTTTGATGTGGATGTAATTGTTGACATGGCACCATTAACCGTCTCATGCGCACGCCCAACCGTATTTAAACACTCAACAGACAACGAGTTCATTTCCTCTGATGTATTAGCTGCCTCCTGTGTGTTTCTGGATGTTTCATCTATCGTCGCTTGCATCTCATTCATTGCTGTTGCTAGTGATGCCAAATCAACTTGTTGTTTTTTCATATTGCTTGATGACTGTGATGATATAGCACTAACTTCTTCTGCTGCTGCGCTAAGTTGAGATATAGCTTGAGATAGCTCACTTACCATATGGTATAAATTAGCTCTCATTGTAGAAAAAACATCAGCCAAGGCACCAATCTCATCATTTGAGAATATTTTTTTATTGATATTCTTTGTCAGATCACCAGATGAAATAAACCCGGCCTGCTCAACCAAATAATCCATTGGCTTTTTAATTTTAACATAGAGAAGTTGAGAGATAATCCCTGCTATGAGCAACGCGACAACACAAATTGAATAATTTATGATTTCAGATTTTTCCTCTTCCTCCTTGGCAGTAGAATTTAACTCAGCCGCCACCTGCTGATTGAATTTTATGATATCAGCCATCTTACTTGCAGCTGGTTTTAACAATTCCCACTGTTTTACCATTACAATATCATATAAACCTTCTGGTTCTATATTTTGATTTATATATGAATTTAACAATGATATAACCATGTCATTGCCAGACAAGTATTTACCTATTAAGTGTCGGAATTCTTCAGCGTCAGCATCCTCTCTCTGTGAATATTTTTCAGACGAATATGGCAATTCTTCATATACAGCATCAATTTCAGCGTATTTTTTTCTAAAGAGTTGCATCTGATTTAGTAAATTTGATATTTCAGATTTATTTCCATTCATTTGGTGAATTAGAATGTTTAATTCAATTTGACGAATTGTCCCCAATGTGCTATCAATTGATGAAGATACTTGAATAGATGGAAGCACCGCATCATTTAAAGTAGACACTCTTTCTCCCATCGAATGAAGGGAAGCAAACGAAACCCAAGACATAATGAGTATAGCAACAATTAAGACAAAAAAGGACATCCTAATTCTCACGCCCAAGCTAATAAATTTCTGCATATGTCACCTTATATAATTGTTACTCATAACCGTCGATTGCCAAATGATAGCTATCAAACGGTGTTACGTACGCTGCCAACGCCTTTGCTAGTCCCTTCCCTCAGAATTTCAATCTCTACGCACATAGCTTAGTCAAATTAGCATGTTCCTTAACCTGTAGGACAAGACCATCAACAATACCGTGCACAATCAAAATTCATTTTTTTAACACTACCTTTACCTTTCCTACAGTCACAATATTGGTAAGCCATGAGAAATTGCGACATTGTGCGTACATTTATTATCATCGGCCACGTACAGCTTTTCTATAGCTTATTTGATAATACTTCCAATCAGTTGAAATGGTGCCTTTCTATAAAGGCACCAATCACTTTCTCGTGGAGCTCAACGGAACGAGAGAAGCAGATGGTCTTGCGAGATGCGCGTTCTGAGCATCAGGTTGTTACGCTCGATACGCTGGGTGAATATCTTCCCGGTCAGATGTATCTCACTCGGCACATCTCTGGCGTAACTCCCCCAGTCATCGCTGGTGATAAAACCAATCTGGAACGGAGAAAGTAGGCTCAGCAAGCGGCGGCATATCTCATCGCTGCGTGGGCCAAAGGTATATGCCACGACTTGTTTCCTCTTGGTATGAGGTCTCCTGACAAGATCGGACAGTCCCGGATCAAGCAGCCTGAGCCGTTCACCAATACCTCTTGTTATACTCCGCCGGGCTGACATTGCCAAGCCGTGAATGCCGACGTTGGCGGTTGTAAAAAATCTCTATGTATTCCTGAATCGCTGCCTTGGCCTCCGCTCTCGTCTTGAATCTATGGTGGTGAACCAGTTCATTTTTAAGAGCCCCCCAGAAGCTTTCTATCGGGGCATTGTCGAAGCAGCTCCCCTTGCGTGACATGGAGGTCTGCATGCCAAATTGTACCTGGAGAGCCCGGTAAGCCTTGGCACAGTACTGACTGCCCCGGTCTGTGTGATGAATAAGCCCAACGGGTGGCCTCTTCTGCTGCACAGCCCGAAACAGCGCCTGATTGACCAACCCAGTGGTCATTCGTTCTCCCATCGCATAACCCACTATCTCACAGGTAAACACATCCTTGAGACCAGCCAGATAAAGCCAGCCTTCGTCGGTGGCGATATAGGTGATATCACCGGTCCAGACTTCGTTGGGCTTCGTCGGCGCAAAGACCTGACCAAGGAGATTATCCGCCACAGGCAGGGAATGAGCAGAATGGGTTGTCGCCTTGAATTTGCGCTTTTGTTTGCAAGACAACCCCATTTCACGGCGCAATCGCCCAATCCGGTCCCGCCCAGCGTAAAATCCTTCGGCGGCCAACTCAGCTTGTAAACGCGCTGCGCCATAAGTCTGGCGCGTCTTGCTGTGAGCAGCCCGAATGGCGACCTTGAGTCGTTCATCTTCTTGTTGGCGCTGTGACGGTGGACGCTGGCGCCAGTGGTAGAAGCCCGCACGAGAGACCTCCAGCACACGACAGATAACGGAAATGGGATAGAGGTCCTGCTGCTTGACTATCCACGCGTACTTGGCAGTGACTCCTGAACAAAGTACGCAGCTGCCTTTTTTATGATGTCGCGCTCCATGCTGGCTTGCGCGAGAGCTTTGCGTAGCCGGGCCACTTCAGCCTCCAGCTCGGCGACAGAACGCGCTCCGGGAATGGCCGATGTATCCTTTCCTCCTTTGGCTGCGACCACCCAGTTGCTCAGTGTGCATTTGGCAATACCCAACCTTCTTGTGGCGGCTTCAGCTTGGCTTAGGGAAGGTGCGAACAAGTCCCTGATATGAGATCATGTTTGTCATTCTGGAGCCATGGAACAGGGTTCATCATGAGTCATCAACTTACCTTCGCCGACAGTGAATTCAGCAGTAAGCGCCGT
>NZ_JAPDCL010000049.1:0-7578 GCF_027706025.1 Aeromonas sp. Y311-2
ATGGTTTCCAGCGGATAAGGTCGCCGGCCATTACCAGCCTTGGGGTAAAACGGCTCGATGACTTCCACCATGTTTTGTAATGACCCAGCCGTTCCTGCACAACTAAGCGGCTTCGGCATAGGCCTGCGCCGGTGTTTTCATCTTTAGCGCCTGGTGAGGACGCTTCTGGTTGTAAAACTGGATCCAGTCGCCAATCACCCGACTGGCATGCTGCAAGGTCTCGAACCTCTGCCGATGGGCACACTGCTCCTTGAGCGTTCTGATCACCCGCTCGACCATGCCGTTTTGTTCCGGCGTGTACGGCGTGATGAACTCCTGCTGCAACCCATAGCTCTTCACCAGTGCTGTGTAGTTGCGGCTGGTAAACACCAACCCATTGTCGCTACGTAACAAAAACGGCGATGCAACTCGTCCCAAGCTGCCGAAGCGAGCAATTAAGGCTTGCTCCAGCGCTGCCTCGGCCGTTTTCGATTTACCACTGCGCGAGAGATGCCATCCCAGTAGTTCACGGGTATGGCAATCAATCACCAGCGCCAAGGAACACCAGCCATCGCGACCAGCCCAGATCCGGCATAGGTCCGTCGCCCAGCGTTGGTTGGGCGCTGAGGCCACCGAAGGCAGGGCCTGGATCCGGGGGCGAAACCCAACCGGACGCTTGCGAACTTGCCAGCCCTTGAGCTGGAAGATGCGCTGTACCGTGTTCTTGTTGAACCCCAACAGGGCTGCAACCGTCCGGTAACCGAACGATGGGTTCTCCTCAATCATGTTTTTGATCGGGGTGACCAGATGCTCCTGAAGCTTGGGCGCGGCCTTGACGCTGCGGTAGTACCAACTACGACGCGGCAGGCCAAACCAGCGGCAGAGCTTGCTGACGGAGACATCAATACCTTCTGCGCGTAATCCCTGCTGAACATCGGCGACTATCTGTCGTCCTCGCCCAGCAGGGAGGCCAGCTTTTTTCTGGCGCGTAACTCCAGCATGGCCTCGCCATAAGCTTCCTGGAGTTCCTTGAGCTGCTTCTCGTACTGCTCGCGAATATCCAGTGGCTTGGCCCGTAAGGCGTTTTCCATGCCCCGTTTGGCGTCATCTACCCATTCTTCAATCTCGGAGGGCGGCAAATCAAAGGCTCGAGCCGCTTCAGCGACGGTGGTCTTGCCCTGAATGATTTCCATGACCAAGGCGGACTTGCGCTTGGCCGTCCAACGTTTGATTTCTTCGTCCATCGTGATGCTCATGTCTGTGATCTCCACTCATTATGACCTGAGCAGGATTTCAGTGGGTCATTACAGTTTTGCCATGGCAGAATCTGCTCCATGCGGGACAAGAAAATCTCTTTTCTGGTCTGACGGCGCTTACTGCTGAATTCACTGTCGGCGAAGGTGAGCTGATGACTCATGATGAACCCTTTTTCATGGCTCCAGATGACAAACATGATCTCATATCAGGGACTTGTTCGCACCTTCCCTAGCCAAACGACTGGGGTTAAAATGATAAAGATACATAGCTATGGGCCATTATAGAGTTGCATCCTGCATATTGGTTAACGTGTTGATTTATAGTGTTTTTTATGCACGTATGGTGTAATGTGACGCTAGCATGGTATTGAGAATGTAGTTATGGATAACAAAGTTTCAATCGAAGAAATGCAAGCATTAAAAGTATTGCTTGTAGATGACCACGCTATATTGCGGGCAGGAGTCAAAGCTACACTCTCAACAGATCACCTTATGAAGGTGATTGCAGAGGCTGGCAATGGTAAAGAAGGATTAGATCTGGCAGTAGAATATGAACCAGATTTAATATTGCTTGACCTTCAAATGCCAGTGCTTAATGGATTAGAAACGCTGAAGAGAATCAGAGCAAAGAAAATAAAAAGCAAGGTCGTTATCTTCACCGAGTCAGATTTGGAAATTGATGTTGTAGAAGCGTTTAGGTTCGGAGCCAATGGATATCTTTCAAAAAATATTGAACCGCTTGATTTAATTGGCTTCATTAAGAGCATATGTGCTGATACATCAATTGAAAGTCCTCAGTCAAACAATAAAGTAATGTCAATCTCATTATCAGATAGTAATGTTGGCATTATTGAATCATTAAGCCATAGAGAAATTGATGTAGTAAAACTTCTTGCTGAAGGTCACTCAAACAAAGTCATTTCAAAATTATTATATATATCTCATGGGACGGTAAAAATACATGTGAGAAACATTCTAAGAAAACTAAAATTAAAGTCTAGAGTTGCTGTTACTGTATGGGCACATAACCGAACTATTAAGTAACTATAATTTAAAAATGTACATAAATAAAAATTAACTTGATATTTTTATTGTTGCAGATTATTGCCATACTAGTTAACGACTCTCTTAAATCATATGCCCATAGGGTGCATATGATTTATAAATTCTGCTTGCAACGATACATGGCCTCATCCGCCAAACGGAGTAACAAGTTTAGATCTGGTGGTGTAGTTGCATCATATTCCACATAGCCTATAGAACAAGAAAGGTTATATACCTTACCGCTATGCTTATTGAACTCATCAAAGATCTGATTTATTCGATTATTGATTGATTCAATATAGTTAATGTTTGTTTCTGGGAGTAAAACCACGTATTCATCACCACCTAATCGAGCACAGATATCAGCATTTCTAAAAATCAAGTTGATCAAGCTGGCGGCTTGGCACAATGCATCATCTCCAACATCATGACCAAATCGATCGTTTATAGATTTGAAATGATTCAAATCTATAAACAATAATGAAAGGCCCCTTTTCGTTCTGTATGCATGTTGCAAGTACCTCTCAGCCAGAAGAATAAAACCTCGCCTGTTGGTTATCCCCGTCAACTCATCTATTGTCGCCATTTGAACTGCACGTAACTCGCTTTCAACTGTTAATGCCAAGTCGGTAAATAAAGCTCTATCCTTTTCTCCAAAAGCCCTAGCCTTACGGTCTATAAGGCACAACGAACCGATATGCAATCCATCAGTTATTACTAATGAATGACCAGCATAGAATCGGATGTATGGCTCCCCTTGAACCATTGGATTATTATAATAAAGAGGATCTTTGGTTGCATCCTCAATAACAAGCATGCGTTCTTTGAGAAATCCATTTTTACAAAAAGAGATATTAGGAAGAGGTTCATGGATGTTTAGGCCATAACAAGGCTTGGCCCACTCGTGTTCATTGTCTTCGAATGAGATCAGGGCAATAGGCACATCAAACATGTTGCGAGCCATTCTTGTTATACGAATGAAACGTTCCTCTGTTGGGGAGTCAAGCACTTGGAGACGGCGCAATGCATCTAAGCGAAGAAAGTGGGGATCACTGGTTTCAGAGAACGGTTGCATCCTTGCGGCCTTTTACGTTGTGTCCGAAGCGATGCTATTATGACACTCATTTGGATATAACTAAATAGAATGCTGGATTACGGATGACAGATTTTTAGCGCGGGTATGCGAAAATACACACATTTGGTTTTCTAATGAGACCATCACTAGGGGGGCAATCGAAACTCATTCGTGTTGTTCTATGAAGGCGAGGATATCATCGAGCACCCCAGACGCTTGTAAAGCACCATGGCACGAACTGGATTTTAAATTAATCATAATAGCAAAACTGCTCTTGCAGTTGTTCTACTCTACCCTCGGTTTTCATTTTTTTTAGCATTAAGGCCAAATCTTTCGCTAGCCTTGAGTGTTTTTTATTAAGATACGCATAGCCTGCCAAGGTATCAACAATTCCTGCGGAATATATTTTATTATACTCGGTCGATTCCGCAAGCAATGCTTGCTTGCTCCTATCAAATACCAGAGTCTGCTCCACAAATACATCAACGCGTCCTTTTATCAGTTTTTTCAATCCCTGCTCAGTTGTGTTTACCTCTGTCGGCAGGGGGGAGGTAATAAGCTTGGAAAGTGCGTCTTCGGCGCGTTTTGAGCCTCGCCTGAATTCAACTCTTAATCCTTCCTTATCTAGGCTATGCCAAGAATTATATTTTGATTTATTGTCATACACATAAGCTTCAATAGTCACGTTGAAATGTGATTCATTCACTCTGATCAAGTTGGTTGTTTGCTGTTGGTATTCAAATGCCCGATGAATTTCACCATCAACACTGCCATTCTCCGCGAGGATCGGTGCTCTTCCACCAGGAACGCCCTGATATAGAAATTTATATCCCAATCTAGAAAATGCCTCGCTATAAATATTATATAACCAGCACCCATACTTTGAATGATAAGTGTCCGCTGAACTAACTAGAACAATTTTGGTATCAACAGCAATAGCGCATGAAGAAAGTGTCGCAAGGAAAATTAACAATATGTTTCTTATGTTGTATTGTGAAAACATACATACCCCACATTGACACATCCCACTTTTAATATAGCTCACGTTAAAAAATTCGCCATGCTAAATGAAATTAAAATACTGTTGGTGACATTTCTCACGAGATATGGGCTCGCGCCACTTAAATAGTGTTTCTTCCAAAATGGTTTGCTCTGCTGAAAGCTAATGTATAGGAATTCGAGTAGCAAGCCATCAATGCATATTCATAGACAAGTAATTAAAATTATACACAGACACTGAATAAAATAAACAAGATCCCCATGATTAGGGTATCTTGTTTCATACGGTCAATTACTTCTTTACCAGTATAAAAATGATTTCTCTAAGAAATGCTCAGATAGTTGTATTTTTGGCGACAGCTATTTATCGTTTCACTTTGCATGAATACATCTCTTCATCTGCGTGCCGCAGTAGTTGATCTAAATTAGGCGGCATACTAGCATCGTAAATCACAATTCCTAAGGAGCATGACAACTGGTATGGCTTACCACTATGACTATTGAAGTCATCTATTGCATGATTCAGCCGCTCTTTAATTCTCTGACAATGTTCACTACCAGTGCCAGGTAAAAGGACAACGAATTCATCCCCACCAAGGCGAGCGAATATATCAGCATCGCGGAATACTCGGCATAACAACTCGGCCATATGTCGCAACGCGTCATCGCCAATGTCATGACCAAACTTATCGTTAATTAGTTTGAAGTGATTTAGATCTAAAAAAAGTAAGGCCGCTGTGTGTTTTACACGAAATGCATATTTCAAACTTTTTTCGGCGAGCAGCATGAATCCTCTACGGTTAGTTATCCCCGTCAATTCATCTATGGTTGCTCTCTGAACGGCTTGTAACTCACTCTCAACCATGGATGCCAAATCAGCTAACAGCGCTTGGTCTCGTGGGCTAAAACCCCTGGGTTTAGAGTCTATGATGCACAATGTACCCAGCTTCAAACCGTTCCCAACTTCTAGTGGATGGCCTGCATAGAAGCGAATGTGTGGTTCCCCCGTGACTAAGGGGTTGTCAGAAAATCGTGGATCTTGGGCCGCATCTTCAACTACAAACAGTTCTTCACCGAGAATTGCATGACCACAAAAAGAAATGTCTCGCGGTGTCTCCAATACCGGCAACCCACAACATGACTTGAACCACTGTCTGTTTTCATCCACCAATGAAACCAATGCGATGGGCACATCAAACATGTTGCGAGCCATCCTGGTAATCCGGTCAAAACGCTCCTCTGCGGGGCTATCAAGTATCGCTAAACGGCGCAATGCGTCTAAGCGAAGCCGTTCGTTATCCGGTACTACAGGGCTTTGCATCAACATCTCCTTGTTGTGTGGGCACTGTACGCTGCCAACATATACTGTGCATCTGTAGATCTGATGTACTGACAGTATATTACAGTAGGTAGACCTATGATTTCGAGCCATCTCATCTTTGATGACAGGAGCAGTGTTTGCACTCTTGGTAGCGTGGTTGTCGCTCGCTCGACAAACAAGAGCTCGCCTAGAATCCCCCTAGGCTGTGTTCTTAAAGTGATGAAGATATAATCTCACATCTTCTCAACAGCTTAAGATCCATTCCGTGTCCCGCCGTTATCAGCTGACTGATGCACAATGGGGGCTTATCGAGCCCTGTTTCCTTCTCGAAGCCTGATCGGGCGCCCTACCCGTGAAACGCGCCAAGTGCTCGATGGCATTCTCTGGATACTCCACACCGGAGCTCCTTGGCGAGACCTTCCAGAACGTTTCGGACCATGGAATTCGGTCTACAACACCTTCCGGCGTTGGCAGGATGCAGGCCGGATTGATGCCATTCTGGAAGCGCTGCAACTCAAGCTCAATGAAGAAGGGCTCATCGATTTCGACCTGTGGTGCCTGGACGGCTCCAATGTCAGAGCATCCAAAGATGCTGCCGGTGCACGTAAAAAAACACCTCAATGAATCAAGCCCTTGGCCGTTCGCGGGGAGGTTTCGGCAGCAAAATTCACTTGGTCACGGACGGTCATGGCTTACCACTGAGCTTCTGCCTGTCACCGGGGCAATCAGCAGAAATCAGCTATGCAACAAGCGCGTTGGCCATGGCGAGGATACCAACGTCATCAGGTCGCTACCGAACACGGCCAGCGCATCTTGCCGCAGACAAGGCCTATAGCAGCAAAGCCTTTCGAGCCGAGCTACGGCGGAGAAGGATAAAAGCGGTCATTCCGCAACGCAGCGACCAGCAACGGCGCCATAAGGGGCGTCCATTGGTACTGGACAAGGTGCATTACCGCAGGCGCAATGTCGTGGAGCGGTGCTTCGGTTGGTTGAAGAAGTTTCGCCGGTTTTCAACGAGATATGAAAAGCTAGCCAAGAGTTTTGCAGCCTTTATCAAACTGGCATTCTGCCTTCGCTACTTGCGCGAGTTATGTGTGGACAGAAAACCAGCATTTTGAGAACACAGCCTAGTTTTATTCGACCATCCTAGCAAAAAGCCATTCCGCAGTTAACTTGTTTGTCATTAATGAACTAACCTCATATCATCAAGTCTCCCAGTTTTTGCATCTGGATGTTTCACGATGGTCAGAGTCATTTTTCAAGCCAAGGTACATACCTCCGTTGATTCAGGCGGGTGGGTCGAAGTCCCACATTTATGCTTGCAACACTGCGTTATAGAGGACTTTAAGGCTCACCCTCGCTGGAGAAGATCCATCTCATCTTTAGAGCTGGATGAGATTCTCGAACAGCACACCACTAGGTTGTTTGGGGAGGCCAGGCGATTAGATCTGAACACTGTGCCTGAAGGTGTCTCTGTAGATGTGTTCGGGGCTTTGGCTATTGTTACTATAAATTTGATGCAGTGTGACACATACCATTGAAAATATAATATATTCAGACACTTATGGCTTTAAAGCTCAGGCCATCGTCTTCATCGTAGACAAACCTTAACGTTCAGATTGTATGAACGGTAGTAAGTAGTTATCGAGCAAGTCGTCCTGAGGGGGCTCGTTCAGGTTCGAGGAGGGTGATCACAATGATGGGCTCATTTAAAGCTTTCTGGTATGGTTAGCCCATCAGATTTTTTCAGACAGGATGTCGGTGTAATGAGTGATAAAACCCAGTGGAAAACATAGTCATTGATTTCCCGCATGCGTCTTGGGTTAGGGAAGGTGCGAATAAGCGGGGAAATTCTTCTCGGCTGACGCAGTCATTTCATTTCTTCATGTTTGAGCCGATTTTTT
>NZ_JAPDCL010000050.1:0-7518 GCF_027706025.1 Aeromonas sp. Y311-2
CAGAGAGCCCAGAGAGCCCAGAGAGCCCAGAGAGCCCAGAGAGCCCAGAGAGCCCAGAGAGCCCAGAGAGCCCAGAGCCCAGAGAATTGTCGGAGGAGCAATCTCTGCCGTCTAGTCCACTAAGCAAGAAAAGTGACGGCGCAACCTCAATGGAGAGCGAAATGTGTTATGCACGGGAACTCTGTCTTGCGGCCAAGTTCCAAGTCATGGACATGTTCCAGGAAGCCCGGCTTGGCAAGGCCGTCGACCCAAGCACGACGTTGCCGCTGGTCGGAGAAATCGCTGCCTCGGTGCTGCGCCAACCTCATGCCCTCATCAGCGTCGCACGCATCAAAACGCACGACGATGACACCTACCTGCACTCGGTTGCCGTCTGCGCCCTGATGCTATCGCTGGCCCGGCATCTCGATCTAGACGAGGAGCAAACGCGCCTGGCTGGCATCGGCGGACTGATGCACGACCTAGGCAAGGCCGCGATGCCGCTGGAAGTGCTTAACAAACCAGGCAAGCTCACCGATGCCGAGTTCGCCATCATGAAGCGCCACCCTGTGGAGGGCGCAAAGATGCTGCGCGCAGGCGGGGCCGAGCCCGGGGTGGTGGACATTGCCCTGCACCATCACGAGAAGATCGACGGAACCGGCTACCCGGATCGCTTGGCCGGTGACGCCATTTCACTCCTGGCCCGCATGGGCGCAATCTGCGACGTCTATGATGCCGTGACGTCGGAGCGAGCCTACAAAAAGCCGTGGGACCCGTCCGCGGCGATGCGGCAGATGGCCAAGTGGGAGGGCCATTTCGACAAACGCATCTTCCACGCCTTCGTCAAGGCCGTGGGCATCTACCCCGTCGGCTCCTTGGTTCGCCTGTCCTCTCAGCGTCTGGCCGTTGTCGTTGAGCCGGGAATGGAATCACTGCTGACTCCCAAGGTTCGCGTGTTCTTCTCGCTACGCTCGAGAGAGCCGATCCCGATGCAGACCATCGACCTGGCGGCCACGAGTTGCAAGGACAGTATCACTGGCCCCGAAGACCCGACGCTCTGGAACTTCAAGAACCTCGACGACTTGTGGATGGAATAGCCCCCACAAAAGGGGACCCCGCAGAATTCGGAGAAAAACGTACGCTAAGGAAACTCTGAAGAAGACTTCCTGATTTTGGCAAAATACCCGGATTCCACCCGCCGAGTTTTCCGATGAAGCAGATGACCTTCGCCTACGCCGAGTATGCCGGCAAGCGCAAGCAGGCCCGCAAAGAGTTGTTCCTGATCGAGATGGATCAGGTGGTGCCGTGGAAGGGTTTGATCGCCTTGATCGAGCCGCACTACCCGAAGGGTGAAGGCGGCAGTCCAGCCTATCCGCTGATGGCGATGTTGTGCGTGCATTTGATGCAGAACTGGTTCGGCTACAGCGACCCGGCGATGGAGGAGGCGCTGTACGAGACTACAATCCTGCGTCAGTTTGCCTAAAGACGGAACATATGCACCAGACGCTGAAGTTGGGTTGCCAGAGCAGATAGTTGCTTACTGGTGGCAACATTCTGACGGGAAGCCTCGCTAGTTTCCTCGGCAATCTGGCTGACACTAGTAACGTTACGATTGATCTCCTCCGCGACAGAGCTTTGCTCCTCAGCGGCAGATGCAATCATGGCATTCATGTCATTAATAATCGCAACAGCGTTACTGATCTGATCCAGCATATGACCTGCGCTGGCAACCTGTTGTTTACCAGCTTGTGCTTTGGTGCAACTACTTTGCATGACCGCAACAGCACGATTTGCCCCGCCCTGCAGTTTTTCAATCATGGTCTGAATTTCGCTGGTTGACTGTTGCGTGCGCGAAGCAAGCGAGCGCACCTCATCCGCCACCACAGCAAAGCCTCGCCCTTGCTCACCAGCTCTTGCAGCTTCAATAGCCGCATTAAGGGCAAGTAAATTGGTTTGATCGGCGATGCTGCGAATGACATCCACCACAGAGCTAATACCAGCACTGTCTGCTTCAAGCTCATGGATAACGGTGGCCGCGTGCTCAACTTCACTGGCTAGGCTGTCGATAGAAGAGATTGTTTGATGAACAACAAGCTTTCCACTTTCCGACTGCTGATCTGCTTCCTGTGCTGCTCTTGCTGCACTGGCCGCGTTCCCAGCCACATCCTGCACAGTAGCTGACATTTCGTTCATCGCAGTAGCAACCTGATCTGTCTCCAACTGCTGGCGGCGGATGCCGTCACTGGTTTCAGTGCTGATCTGAGCAGTCTGCTCAGCTGCGGCTGCCAGTTGCTCCACAGCCCCCGCCAACTCTTGAATGGTGTGGTGAAAACGCGAAGCCATTGCATTGAATGAGCTAGAGATTTCGCCCAGCTCATCACGCCCCTGATAGGTAACTCGATAGCCCAAATTGCCATCAGCTAGCTGCTGACCGCCGACTTGAAGCTCGCGAACAGCTTTTGTGATGCCAGATACAGTAGCCAAAGCCACGACTGTGGCCAGAAACAGAGCAACCACTAGCGTGAGACCGATTATCACAACCAGACGATCGAAGCTCTCTTTAGCGCGCTGGTAGCTTGCATTGGCGCTCTCCTGCTCCGACTCAACCAGATTACGCACGCTGGCATAGGTCGTCATAAATGCAGGTTGCAAGCGATTCAGCAGGATTGCATTCCCTCCCGCATAGTCACCTTGGCGCATTGCATTGAGCGTCGGTTGAACACCATTATCCAGATAATCAGACAGCTTGTTTTGCAGTTCAGTGGCCAAGCGCTGATGCTCTTTGCTCATTGGCATACGCTGATAGTCAGCAAGGCGCTCACGCATGCTGCCTACGCTTCTATCCACAGCATCGAAATGCATGCTCGCGGGGTGGTCATGTGCCTTTTCGAACGCACTACCAGGCTGATGTTGCAGAGCAAGCAAAAGCTGAGTGCGTGCATGGTGCATGTGATTGGTGAGGTCGCCAAGCTTATCGAGCGGTAGCAGAACGTTGTTGTACATCTGGTTAATATCGGCATTGCTGCTGCGCATGCCGTTAAGCCCCTCCATTGTCAGGCCGGCAGCCGTAGCAGCTAGCAGAATGAGCAAACTGATGAGACGGGTTTTAATTGAAAAACGGGTTAGCCAATCACTCACTACTTCACCTCATTATTAGGCATATCAATGTGCCTTCATTGTATCGGCTGGTTCATTTGAAATCTTGAGTCAGGCTCCCCCTCAAGGCTTCTCGCCGTATGGTCTGGGGCAATTTAGTACTTAAATCAAAAACAAGCCATGAAGGCTGTCCGGCTAGGCTATAGCCCAACCGGGCGTCAGACGAAGCGGCGAAAGAGCGTCAGAGTAGGGCCTTTTCCGGAATTTCCTGACGCCTTCGGCGCGGCGTCTATGGCCTCAACCTGACACGCCAGCCGTTAGCGTGCTTTATTGTCCGAATTCTGAGGCGACCCCTGTAAGGCTTCGCCGAGAAGACACTTCGGCGATTTGGGCACCAAACACAGAGGCGTTTATCTGTGACGAGCATGCGGCTTGTGGTTTTAATGTCGATGTTCAGCTTTCTCTTCGCCAAGATCATCAGCTTGAGACGGCTGTATCGGCTGGGGGGACTGTTGCGCGGCGTAGAACTCCGATAACGAATATGCCGTAATCAAGACAGGATCCTTTTCCATCTCTTCGGATCCTTCATTAAAACGCGCTATGGCGCGTTTTTTGTTCCTGCTATGGAAATGCTATGGGTTAGGTGGCGAGTGAGCTCTACGCTCGTTCTGTGAGGTTCGTATTCTAAATGATCTTGATCAGATCCTCTGATCAAGCGTAACCTGCCCACCAGAAAACAAAAAACCCACCTATCTAGGCGGGTTCTTTGCCCGGTGTTCCTCGGCTTGCCGGCCTTGGAATCCGGTGGGTAACAGCTTCGAGCAGGAAGCGGATACCGTTAAGTACCCCCTCAGTTTAGCCGCGTGCGGCCCACTGTTCAAGTATCAAACCCCTGCTCGAACCCTGTTACCAAAGGCTTTCACCTTTGGCGCTTTGTCGTATTCGCTCGGATTGGACGCAAGTGATTGTTGCCGTAGCGGGTGTGAAGGTCGGGCAGAACGGGGAAATCTCACATACTGCCCAAGCGTGCAATCGCGCACCACAGCCTCCCAGGACTCGCAACCCTGGGGCATCTGCAAGTAGAGCGTAACGGGGAACCAACCACGGCCAGCTCTTAAAAAACGGCGCGGCAGCCCGACCAACAGGCGGGGGCTAAAGCAGAGTGCAGCGGGACGGGGTGTGTTCTCTGGAGCGCGTGAGAGGGAGCTGCCGCAAGCAGTCTCGATAGTCCGGAGCAAGGCGAGCTTATCCTGTAAAAGACCTCAAATCGATATGGGTCTGTAGGAGGGCTCTCCTATCTTGAAGCGCAGCGAAAGATAGGAGAGCCCGGCAAACTGTGGCGGCTTGCCAACATCCTTTTCTCCCGTTTTTTGTTTCCCCAGGGCACGTATCATCACCCCCTCGTTGAGCTCTTTTTGCCTCCTACCGGTTACCTACCCTCGAAGCCCTCTAATTATAGTCACTGTTACTTTAACTAGTCTCGCCAACAGGTGGTTACAACCTATTCCGGCTATGTCAAACTTGACTCTAAGCCAGCATACACAGAGGGCCCTTAGCCGCTTCGCGTCTTCGGTTCCTCTGTGAAGCTGGTTCAGGGGCGTGCCGCCCCCGAAACCCCCTGCCTCCACCGCCCCGAAAAACCCCGTTCCGGGCTTTCCCAGGTCGGCGGACAGGATAGGTATATGGTCACAGTTACCGTAATTGAGGTGATCGGATGAAGGATGCACGAGACGACCAGACGCTGGACTTGTTGCCGAGTGGCAAGCGCCGGGGTCGGCCACCTACCGGCAAGGCGTTGAGCCCTGCCGCCAAGCAAGCTGCTTACCGGGCACGGCAACGGGAAAAAACGGTCACCGTTACCTTAAATCGTCCGGATTGTGGCGAGCTGGAGATCTTCCTGCTGAACCTACGGGATGGCCGAACCTCGACCTTGGCCCCCGAGGTGGTGGCCCGGTTGCATGATGCTGTGCGGTCGGCGTGGCTGGGGCAGCTTCATTCCGGTAACGGTGACCAGAAATGACCCCGGCCAAACGTGAACGGGTGATCAAGATCCGAGTCACCGACGAGGAATTTGCCCGGCTCAAGGGCTTGAGTGGCGATGAACGGCTGGCCGAATGGATGCGGAGCCAGTGTCTTGGGCACGACAAGGCCGCCGCTCGACGGCGGACACCGGTACCCAAAGCCGATCCGGCTCTGCTGAGGCAGATAGCCGGGATCGGCAACAACCTCAACCAGGTAGCGCGGCGAGTGAATAGCGGGGAGTGGGGTGCGGTTGAACGTGTCCAGGTGATCGCTGTGCTGATGGCGATGGAGCGTGCTTTGCAGGCCCTGTCTGTCCCCTCAACGGAGGTAACGTGATGAACGAATACGGCGTAGCCGAGTATGACTACACCCTGATCCGGTTGCCCGGCGAACAGGGGTGGAGCTTGCGGTTGTTGAAGGACGGCCAGGAGGTCAGCGGGGAGGTTTACCAGGAGCACGATGAAGCGCTCAGTGTGGCCACCGTCTGGCTGTGCAGCGAGTCATGATCGTCAAATTTCATGCCCGTGGTGTGGGGCGCGGTAGCGGCCCGGTCGATTACCTGCTGGGGCCGCAGCGGGATCGGGAGGGGGCGACCCTTGACCGTGGCGATCCGGGTCTCATCGAGGCGCTGATCGACAGCAGCCCCTACGCCAAAAAGTACACCTCTGGCGTGCTGTCGTTCCAGGAAGCGGATTTGCCCAGGGAGGACAAGGACAAGCTGATGGACAGCTTCGAGCGTGCGTTATTGCCGGGGCTGGATCGGGATCAGTACGCCTGCCTGTGGGTGGAGCACCGGGACAAAGAACGGCTTGA
This sequence comes from Aeromonas sp. Y311-2, assembly GCF_027706025.1. NCBI lineage: Bacteria > Pseudomonadati > Pseudomonadota > Gammaproteobacteria > Aeromonadales > Aeromonadaceae > Aeromonas > Aeromonas sp. Y311-2. Next base: position 5,911 of record NZ_JAPDCL010000050.1, read on the forward strand.
GCTCAACTTCGTGATCCCGAATATCGAACTGCTGAGTGGCAAGCGGCTGCAACCCTATTTCGACCGGGCCGACCGGCCCCGCATCGATGCGTGGAAGGTGGTGGTCAACGCCCAGTTGGGCTTGCATGACCCGGATGATCCCTTGAACAAACGGGCATTGATGACCCCCAGCAACTTGCCAAAAGCCAAACAGGACGCGGCACAAGCGATCACCGACGGTCTGCTTTCACTGGCGGCGGCCGGTGAGCTGGCCGACCGGGGAGACGTGGTGGCCACGTTGAAGCAACACGGCTTTGAGGTGGTGCGGGAGACCCGCAAGAGTATCAGCATTGCCGACCCGGAAGGGGGGCGGAATATCCGGCTAAAAGGGGCCCTGTATGAGCAAGATTTTAGAGCTGGCCAAGACCTTCGAAGAGAGCTCGAAGCAGCAGGCGAGCGATATCGAAACGAGCGTGAAGAACGCGTTCGAGCCGCACGAGAGAGCTATTCTCGCGGCGTTGGAATCAAGCGCGCGGAGATTGAACACCGCTATCGACGCCCAGAACCGGAGGTGGGGCTGGCTGGTGTTGAAGGGGTGGGTCTTTCCGTTGATCGGGGTGGCGTTTCTGCTGGGGATCAGCTGGGTCGTGGTGTGGTACCAGGGCAGGGTCATCGCCGAGAACTGGGTAGAGATCTCACGCCAGAACAAGACATTGGAGCAGTTGGCAGCGAAGGGCGGAAAATTGGAACTGTCGACGTGCGGCAAGGACCAGCGGCTGTGCGTGAAGATGGACTTGAAGGAGTTGGCCTATGGCCGCGAAGAGGAATCAGAGAGAGGGGAATATCCCTGGAGGATCCCGGAGGGGTACTGAATGACGGAACTAGAGCGGCAGTTATTGAAAGCGTTAGAGAGCTTGGAAGGCGGGTACAGAGCGCAGCACGCGGCCTGGGAGAGCGCCTACAGCGATTTGCGGCAGATGTTCGAGGCCACCTCTACCGAGAACCGGGCATTGCGAGAGAGCGTGGGGAGCTTGAGCAAGCAGGTGTTGCACTTGAGCGGTCAAGTCGAGACATTGAGCCAAAAATTGAAGCCCTGAACATTGAGCTGGAGCCGCGGCGTAGCTCTATGAGCCTCGGGCGGGAGTATCGAGAGTATGGTGACAGGGAGTACGGTGATTGAGTGGGGTCAGTGGGCCCCACTTCATTGTTGATGCCCCTGTTAGGGGTTGTACGCCGGAATCCCAATTTCGGCGGTTCCGGCTGATCCAAGAATCTTGGCGTGACCTTACCTCCGCTCTACCGCTGGGTGCCAGCCTCGGCGCACGCCTAACCACCCAACTCAGAAAGGAAAATAAGTTGGTAAAACGCATTCCCGTATCCGAGCTTCGTCTCGGCATGTACATCCACAAGCTCGCCGGCTCTTGGTTTCGACACCCATTCTGGCGCGGCAGCTTCCTGCTGACCGAGCCTCAGGATCTCTCTGCCATTCGAGAATGTGGCGTCGGGGAGGTCTGGGTCGACTTGGCCAAAAGCCAAGTCGACCCAGAGAGCCCAGAGAGCCCAGAGAGCCCAGAGAGCCCAGAGAGCCCAGAGAGCCCAGAGAGCCCAGAGAGCCCAGAGAGCCCAGAG
>NZ_JAPDCL010000051.1:0-5965 GCF_027706025.1 Aeromonas sp. Y311-2
AGGGCCCTTAGCCGCTTCGCGTCTTCGGTTCCTCTGTGAAGCTGGTTCAGGGGCGTGCCGCCCCCGAAACCCCCTGCATCCACCGCCCCAGCGAACCCCGTTCCGGGCTTCCCCAGGTCAGCGGACAGGGCACACATATAGTCACAGTTACCGTAATTGAGGTGATGGGATGAAGGACGAACGAGACGATCAGACGTTGGACTTGCTGCCCAGTGGAAAACGTCGTGGCCGCCCGCGAACCGGCAAGGCCCTGAGTCCTGCGGCCAAGCAAGCGGCCTATCGTGAACGGCAGCGGCAAAAAACGGTAACAGTTACCTTAAATCGCCCCGATTGCGGTGAGCTGGAGACCTTCCTGCTGAACTTGCGAGAGGGCCGGACGTCGTCTCTGGCGCCGGAGGTTGTGGCCCGGCTACATGACGCGGTTCGTGCGGCGTGGGTAGACCAGCTCTATTTAGGTAACGGTGACCAAAAATGACCGCGCCCAAACGCGAACGGGTGATCAAGATCAGGGCCACGGAGGCGGAGTTTGCCCGGCTCAAGGTCTTGAGTGGGGAGGATAGGTTGGCGGAATGGATGCGAGAGCAGTGCCTGGGCGATGGTAAAGCGCCAGGCAGACGGCGCACGCCGGCGCCCAAAGCCGACCCGGCCTTGTTGCGGCAGTTAGCCGGGATCGGCAACAACCTCAATCAGGTGGCTCGACGGGTGAACAGCGGTGAATGGGGGGCGCTTGAGCGGGTTCAGGTGATCGGGGTGTTGATGGCGATGGAGCGTGCATTGAAGGCGCTGTCAGGGCAGTCAAAGGAGGCAGAGTGATGAACGATAGCAGCGTGGCCGAGTACGACTACACCTTGACCCGGCTCCCCGGTGATCAGGGGTGGAGCTTGCGGTTGTTGCAGGACGGGCTCGATGTGGGTGGGGACGTGTACCAGGAACACGATGAGGCGCTCAGTGTGGGCACCGTCTGGCTGTGTCGTGAGTCATGATCGTCAAGTTTCATGCGCGTGGCGTGGGCCGTGGTAGCGGCCCGGTGGGTTACCTGCTGGGCCCGGATGGTGCGCGAGAAGGGGCGACCCTTGATCGGGGTGACCCGGCGCTCATCGAGGCGCTGATCGACAGCAGTCCCTACGCCAAGAAGTACACCAGCGGCGTGCTGTCGTTCCAGGAAGCGGATTTGCCCCGGGAGGACAAGGACAAGCTGATGGACAGCTTCGAGCGTGCGCTGCTGCCGGGGTTGGATCGGGATCAGTACGCTTGCCTGTGGGTGGAGCACCAGGACAAAGGCCGGCTCGAACTCAACTTCGTGGTGCCCAATGTGGAGCTGCTGAGTGGCAAGCGGCTACAGCCTTACTTCGACCGGGCTGACCGGCCCCGGATCGATGCCTGGAAGACCGTCATCAACGCCCAGTTGGGGTTGCATGACCCGGATGATCCACTGAACAAGCGAACGCTGGTGACTCCCCGTGATCTGCCCTTTGCCAAGCAAGATGCGGCGCAGGCCATCACGGACGGGTTGTTGCTGTTGGCGGCGGCCGGCGAGCTGGCCGATCGAGCGGACGTGGTGGCCACCCTGGAGAAACACGGTTTTCAGGTGGTGCGGGAAACCCGCAAGAGTATCAGCATTGCCGACCCGGAAGGGGGGCGAAACATCCGGTTGAAAGGGGCACTGTATGAGCAAGATTTTAGAGCTGGCCAAGACCTTCGAGGAGAACTCGAAGCAGCAGGCGAGCGATATCGAAACGAGCGTGAACAGCGAGTTCGAGAAGCACGAGCAAGCTATTCTCGGGGCGTTGCGATCAAGCAATCAGAGTTTAATCGCCGCTATCGACGGCCAGAGCCGGAGGTGGGGTTGGCTGGTGCTGAAGGGCTGGCTATGCACGTTGATCGGGGTGGTGTTGATGTTGGGGATCAGTTGGGGCGTGCTGTGGTACCAGGGCACACTCATCGCCGAGAACTGGGCACAGATCTCGAGTCAGAACGCGACGTTGGAGCGGTTGGCCGCGAAAGGTGGAAAATTGCAACTGCAGGAGTGCGGCAGGAAGAAGCAACTGTGCGTGAAGGTGGACTTGGAGGCGCTGACCTATGGCGACAAAGAGACAGGCTTGTATCCCTGGATGATCCCGGAGGGTTACTGAATGACGGAGCTCGAGCGGCAGTTATTGAAAGCGTTAGAGAGCTTGGAAGGCGGGTACAGACAGCAGCACGCGGCTTGGGAGAGCGCCTACAGCGATTTGCGGCTGATGTTCGAGGCCACCTCTACCGAGAACCAGGCGTTGCGGGAGAGCGTGGGGAGCTTGAGCAAGCAGGTGTTGCACTTGAGCGGTCAAGTCGAGCGCTTGAGCCAAAAATTGAAGCCATGAGCATAGAGCTGGAGCCGCGGCGTGGTGGTATGAGCCTCGGGCGGGAGTATCGAGAGTATGGTGATCGAGAGTACGGTGATTGAGTGGGGCCACTGGCCCCAGTCTGTTGTTGATGACCCCTGTTACCCCATGATAAGGATTAAGTTGGACATTTGGACGGCCCGCCGTGAACTAAGATGTAAGTCTTTATTTGTTAAGGATAAATAAGGCTGGTTGAAACGATGCAATGAATAAGTTCTGGACCTCACTTAGTTAAACCGTTATGATCAGGCCACGGATTTTTTTTGGTGAAAGAAATGTTGCAGCGCACAAAAAATAGGTTGGATATAAATACATCTACGTTGTTTAATGCGGATTGCCTATCCGTTCTAAAACGTATGGATGATGAATCAATAGACCTTATTGTTACCTCTCCGCCCTATGCCGATCAGAGAAAAAATACATATGGAGGGATAAATCCTGATGAATATGTCAGCTGGTTCCTTCCAATAGCTAAGGAGCTGTTACGGGTTCTAAGGCCAACCGGATCCTTTGTCCTTAATATTAAGGAGAAAGTTGTTGATGGTGAAAGGCATACATATGTTCTTGAGCTTATTATAAAAATGAGGGAGCTTGGGTGGCTATGGACAGAGGAGTATATGTGGCACAAAAAAAACAGTTTCCCTGGTAAATGGCCGAATAGATTTAGGGATTCTTGGGAGCGTTGCTTGCACTTTACAAAAAGCAAGAAATTCCATATGTATCAAGATGCAGTTAAAGTTCCCATGGGGGATTGGGCTAATACTCGACTGAAAAATTTAAGTGATACAGATAAGCGAAGAGATGAGTCAAAGGTAGGAAGTGGATTTGGTAAAAAAATAGAAAACTGGAAAGATCGTAAAATGGCATTGCCATCTAACGTTTTGCATTTGGCCACAGAGTGTTCAAATAAAAGCCATAGTGCAGCCTTCCCAGAGAGCCTGCCTGCTTGGTTTATAAAGCTATTCACTCAAAGTGGGGATGTGGTGCTAGACCCGTTCTCTGGCTCCGGAACCACAATGAAGGTTGCTCAAGATCTTGGGCGCATAGGGGTTGGCATTGAGCTACTGGGAGAGCATTGTCTTGTTAGTGCTGAGCGAGTTAATTTGTCAAAAAAAGAAAAAAATGGATTTGTTGTTTTTGAGGGGGATCAATGATTGATTCTGCAACAATATCAAACTTTATTGTTTCTAACGTAGATAGTGACTTTCATAAAAAGAAAGAGCTTAAAATATGCGGTTTGAAACTTGTTGACATAACAAAGAGAAAAAACCCTTATTTGTTTAAAGCGAAGGGGATGAATAATGCTAGTGATTTGATTAAATCTATCATGGATGCCACGGTTTCTTCTGGTGAGGAAACTGTCTTTGGTAATTTCATGGAAAAGGTTGCTATTTTTACATGTTCTCAAGCGTTAGGCGGTAGGAAGTCCAGTGCCACTGGCATTGATCTTGAGTTTGAAAAGAATGGGGTGAAATATCTTGTTAGTATAAAGTCTGGGCCTAACTGGGGTAATTCATCTCAAATAAAGAAGATGAAGGACAATTTTTTGTTAGCCAAAAAAGTTTTGGGAACCTCTGGCGGTATGAGTTCTCAATCAATTTTTTGTGTTGAAGGTTGCTGTTATGGATATGAGTCTTCTCCAGACAAAGGAACTCACATTAAAATGTGTGGAGAGGATTTTTGGAACTTTATTTCTGACGGTAACTCTAGCTTATATAAGGATATAATAGAACCTTTTGGTCGAACAGCTAAAGAAAGGAATGAAGAGTTACAGCTTCTTATCGATGCCAAGCTGAATTTATTTACTGCTGAGTTTGTTTCTAAATACTGCAACCAGTTTGGGGGAATTAACTGGGAGTTACTTGTACAAGACAATTCTGGTTCTAGAGTTGGTGATAACAAGCCGTGGTGATGTTTAATTTATTGATAGGAATGGCTTTTTGTTTTTTGAATGGTGCCCATTCGGCTATGATGTGACCTGGTTTACACATAGAGGAGTAACCAATGGCATGTATCATTGCTGGTTGCCGTAACCCGGCGACAAATAATTTTTCTGTAAGGCTTCGCCGAGAAGACACTTCGGCGATTTGGGCACCAAACACAGAGGCGTATATCTGCGACCAACACGCTGCTTGTGGCTTTAATGTCGATGTACAGCTTTCTCTTCGTCAAGATCATCAGCTTGAGACGGCTGTATCGGCTGGGGGAACAGTTGCGCGGCGTAGAACCCCGATAACGAACATGCCGTAATCAAGCGAGATCCTTTTCTGTGCTCGGATCCTTCATTTAAACGCGCTACGGCGCGTTTTTTATTGGAGGTATGCCATCGCCTTGGTGTGGGTGCCGGAATCGCTGTAATCGCCGCCAGTGCTGCCGCTTTTTTGGTCTCGCCTGCCGCCCGTGGCACAATGGTGGCTTTCATGTATGGCTATAGGGGTTGTACGCCGGAATCCCAGATTTTTCCGCCTAGTTTACAGCTCCAGCATTGGCGCGGGTCGTCGTAAAACGGTTGTTTCCGACATAACCCGTCTTGAGGCGAAAACTACGATCCACCGTGAGCAAGATATACACGGTAAACCCTATCGGATAGGAGCCATAGCCGGAAACATCAGCCTAGGTGTTAATCGACAGAATTTTCTGGGGTTCCAGCGTACAACCCCAGTTAGATCCGTCGCTGCTGCTCGAATGATCTTGATCGGATCCTTGGATCCGGCGTAACCTACTTTCCGCAAACAAAAAACCCACCGTAAGGTGGGTTCTTTGCCCGGTGTTCTTCGGTTTGGCGACCTTGGAATCCGGTGGGTAACAGCTTCGGTGAGAGGAAGCAGATACCGTTAAGTACCCCCTCAGTTTAGCCGCGTGCGGCCCGCTGTTCAAGTATCAAACCCTCTCTCGAACCGTGTTACCAAAGGCTTTCACCTTTGGCGCTTTGTCGTATTCGCTCGGATTGGACGCAAGTGATTGTTGCCGTAGCGGGTGTGAAGGTCGGGCAGAACGGGGAAATCTCACATACTGCCCAAGCGTGTAATCGCGCACCACAGCCTCCCAGGACTCGCACCCCTGGGGCATCTGCACTCAGAGCGTAACGGGGTTCCAACCACGGCCAGCTCTTAAAAAACGGCGCGGCAGCCCGGCCAACAGGTGGGGGCTAAAGCAGATAGCAGCAGGACGGGGTGTGTCTCTGGAGCGCGTGAGAGGGAGCTGCCGCAAGCAGTCTCGATAGTCCGGAGCAAGGCGAGTTCATCCTGTAAAACCACCTCAAATAGAAGTGGCCTGTAGGAGGGCTCTCCTATCTTGAAGCGCAGCGAAAGATAGGAGAGCCTGCTTACTGAGGAGGCTTGCCGACATCCTTTTCGCCCGGTTTTTTTCTTCCCTTTGGCACGCATAATCACCCCCCAGGACACTCTCCTCTAAGCGCCCATTCCAGCGATCTGCCTACCTTCATATATTAAAGTCACCGTTACCTTAAATAGCTCCCAAAACCCGAGTTACAAACTCTTTCGCCTATGCCAAACTTGACTCTAAGCCAGCATACACAGAGGGCCCTTAGCCGCTTCGCGTCTTCGGTTCCTCTGTGAAGCTGGTTC
>NZ_JAPDCL010000052.1:0-3084 GCF_027706025.1 Aeromonas sp. Y311-2
TATTTGCTACAAGCCTTAGAACACTTCTTGGGTGTTGTATGGTTAAGCCTCACGGGTAATTAGTATGGGTTAGCTCAACACGTCGCCGCGCTTACACACCCCACCTATCAACGTTGTGGTCTCCAACGGCCCTTTAGGACCCTCAAGGGGTCAGGGATGACTCATCTCAGGGCTCGCTTCCCGCTTAGATGCTTTCAGCGGTTATCGATTCCGAACTTAGCTACCGGGCAGTGCCACTGGCGTGACAACCCGAACACCAGAGGTTCGTTCACTCCGGTCCTCTCGTACTAGGAGCAACTCCCTTCAATCATCCAACGCCCACGGCAGATAGGGACCGAACTGTCTCACGACGTTCTGAACCCAGCTCGCGTACCACTTTAAATGGCGAACAGCCATACCCTTGGGACCGACTTCAGCCCCAGGATGTGATGAGCCGACATCGAGGTGCCAAACACCGCCGTCGATATGAACTCTTGGGCGGTATCAGCCTGTTATCCCCGGAGTACCTTTTATCCGTTGAGCGATGGCCCTTCCATTCAGAACCACCGGATCACTATGACCTACTTTCGTACCTGCTCGACCTGTCCGTCTCGCAGTTAAGCTGGCTTATGCCATTGCACTAACCTCCTGATGTCCGACCAGGATTAGCCAACCTTCGTGCTCCTCCGTTACTCTTTGGGAGGAGACCGCCCCAGTCAAACTACCCACCAGGCACTGTCCGCGAGCCCGATTCAGGGCCCTGCGTTAGAACATCAAACATACAAGGGTGGTATTTCAAGGACGGCTCCAGCGCAACTGGCGTCACGCCTTCAAAGCCTCCCACCTATCCTACACATGTAGGTTCAATGTTCAGTGCCAAGCTGTAGTAAAGGTTCACGGGGTCTTTCCGTCTAGCCGCGGGTACACCGCATCTTCACGGCGAATTCGATTTCACTGAGTCTCGGGTGGAGACAGCATGGCCATGGTTACACCATTCGTGCAGGTCGGAACTTACCCGACAAGGAATTTCGCTACCTTAGGACCGTTATAGTTACGGCCGCCGTTTACCGGGGCTTCGATCAAGAGCTTCGCTTGCGCTAACCCCATCAATTAACCTTCCGGCACCGGGCAGGTGTCACACCCTATACGTCCACTTTCGTGTTTGCAGAGTGCTGTGTTTTTGATAAACAGTCCCAGCCATCTGGTCACTGCGACTCCCAACTGCTCCATCCGCAAGGGACTTCACTGTCAAGAGCGAACCTTCTCCCGAAGTTACGGTTCTATTTTGCCTAGTTCCTTCACCCGAGTTCTCTCAAGCGCCTTGGTATTCTCTACCCGACCACCTGTGTCGGTTTGGGGTACGATGACTTGTAATCTGAAGCTTAGAGGCTTTTCCTGGAAGCAGGGCATCAATGGCTTCCACACCGTAGTGTGTTCGTCTCGTGTCTCAGTGTTGTGTCTCCGGATTTGCCTAGAAACACCACCTACGCACTTTCACCAGGACAACCGTCGCCTGGCCCACCTAGCCTTCTCCGTCCCCCCATCGCAATTACAAGTCGTGCAGGAATATTAACCTGCTTCCCATCGACTACGCCTTTCGGCCTCGCCTTAGGGGTCGACTCACCCTGCCCCGATTAACGTTGGACAGGAACCCTTGGTCTTCCGGCGAGGAGGCTTTTCACCCCCTTTATCGTTACTTACGTCAGCATTCGCACTTCTGATATCTCCAGCATACCTCTCGATACACCTTCGCAGACTTACAGAACGCTCCCCTACCACTCATACATAAGTATGAATCCGCGGCTTCGGTGCCTGGTTTGAGCCCCGTTACATCTTCCGCGCAGGCCGACTCGACTAGTGAGCTATTACGCTTTCTTTAAATGATGGCTGCTTCTAAGCCAACATCCTAGCTGTCTGAGCCTTCCCACATCGTTTCCCACTTAACCAGAACTTTGGGACCTTAGCCGGCGGTCTGGGTTGTTTCCCTCTTCACGACGGACGTTAGCACCCGCCGTGTGTCTCCCGGATATTACTTACTGGTATTCGGAGTTTGCATGGGGTTGGTAAGTCGGGATGACCCCCTAGCCCAAACAGTGCTCTACCCCCAGTAGTATTCGTCCGAGGCGCTACCTAAATAGCTTTCGGGGAGAACCAGCTATCTCCGAGTTTGATTGGCCTTTCACCCCCAGCCACAGGTCATCCCCTAACTTTGCAACGTTAGTGGGTTCGGTCCTCCAGTTGATGTTACTCAACCTTCAACCTGCCCATGGCTAGATCACCCGGTTTCGGGTCTACACCTTGCAACTAGACGCCCAGTTAAGACTCGGTTTCCCTACGGCTCCCCTATACGGTTAACCTCGCTACAAAATGTAAGTCGCTGACCCATTATACAAAAGGTACGCAGTCACCCCGAAGGGCTCCCACTGCTTGTACGTACACGGTTTCAGGTTCTATTTCACTCCCCTCACAGGGGTTCTTTTCGCCTTTCCCTCACGGTACTGGTTCACTATCGGTCAGTCAGGAGTATTTAGCCTTGGAGGATGGTCCCCCCATATTCAGACAGGATGTCACGTGTCCCGCCCTACTCGATTTCACATCAAGGTTGTTTTCGTGTACGGGGCTATCACCCTGTATCGCCGGCCTTTCCAGGACCGTTCCACTAACTTCCAAGATGCTTAAGGGCTAATCCCCGTTCGCTCGCCGCTACTGAGGGAATCTCGGTTGATTTCTTTTCCTCGGGGTACTTAGATGTTTCAGTTCTCCCGGTTCGCCTCTGTTACCTATGTATTCAGTAACAGATACCCGAGTTATCTCGGGTGGGTTTCCCCATTCGGAAATCTGTGAGTAATAGCGTCTCTTACCGACTTCTCACAGCTTATCGCAGGTTAGTACGTCCTTCATCGCCTCTGACTGCCAAGGCATCCACCATGTACGCTTAGTCACTTAACCATACAACCCCAAGAAGTGTCGGTGAAACCGGCACAGCTTGTTGTCGTACAACAAGGACCAAATAAAATTTGGTTTTCGCCAAGAAGTTTCCAAAGCACTTGTAACAAATGTTTGAGAACTACTTTTTAAATCAGCTTTCCAGATTGTTAAAGAGCA
>NZ_JAPDCL010000053.1:0-4928 GCF_027706025.1 Aeromonas sp. Y311-2
GAATGGGTTCATGTGCAGCTCCATCAGCAAAAGGGGATGATAAGTTTATCACCACCGACTATTTGCAACAGTGCCCAACAGACCGGGAAGGGCTGGATTTGCTGAGGATGAAGGTGGAGGAAGGTGATGTCATTCTGGTTAAGAAGCTCGACCGTCTTGGCCGCGACACTGCCGATATGATCCAACTGATAAAGGAATTTGACGCTCAGGGCGTGGCAGTCCGGTTCATTGATGACGGGATCAGTACCGACGGTGATATGGGGCAAATGGTGGTCACCATCCTGTCGGCTGTGGCACAGGCTGAACGCCGGAGGATCCTAGAACGCACGAATGAGGGCCGACAGGAAGCAAAGCTGAAAGGAATCAAATTTGGCCGCAGGCGTACCGTGGACAGGAACGTCGTGCTGACGCTTCATCAGAAGGGCACTGGTGCAACGGAAATTGCTCATCAGCTCAGTATTGCCCGCTCCACGGTTTATAAAATTCTTGAAGACGAAAGGGCCTCGTGATACGCCTATTTTTATAGGTTAATGTCATGATAATAATGGTTTCTTAGACGTCAGGTGGCACTTTTCGGGGAAATGTGCGCGGAACCCCTATTTGTTTATTTTTCTAAATACATTCAAATATGTATCCGCTCATGAGACAATAACCCTGGTAAATGCTTCAATAATATTGAAAAAGGAAGAGTATGAGTATTCAACATTTTCGTGTCGCCCTTATTCCCTTTTTTGCGGCATTTTGCCTTCCTGTTTTTGCTCACCCAGAAACGCTGGTGAAAGTAAAAGATGCTGAAGATCAGTTGGGTGCACGAGTGGGTTACATCGAACTGGATCTCAACAGCGGTAAGATCCTTGAGAGTTTTCGCCCCGAAGAACGTTTTCCAATGATGAGCACTTTTAAAGTTCTGCTATGTGGTGCGGTATTATCCCGTGTTGACGCCGGGCAAGAGCAACTCGGTCGCCGCATACACTATTCTCAGAATGACTTGGTTGAGTACTCACCAGTCACAGAAAAGCATCTTACGGATGGCATGACAGTAAGAGAATTATGCAGTGCTGCCATAACCATGAGTGATAACACTGCTGCCAACTTACTTCTGACAACGATCGGAGGACCGAAGGAGCTAACCGCTTTTTTGCACAACATGGGGGATCATGTAACTCGCCTTGATCGTTGGGAACCGGAGCTGAATGAAGCCATACCAAACGACGAGCGTGACACCACGATGCCTGCAGCAATGGCAACAACGTTGCGCAAACTATTAACTGGCGAACTACTTACTCTAGCTTCCCGGCAACAATTAATAGACTGGATGGAGGCGGATAAAGTTGCAGGACCACTTCTGCGCTCGGCCCTTCCGGCTGGCTGGTTTATTGCTGATAAATCTGGAGCCGGTGAGCGTGGGTCTCGCGGTATCATTGCAGCACTGGGGCCAGATGGTAAGCCCTCCCGTATCGTAGTTATCTACACGACGGGGAGTCAGGCAACTATGGATGAACGAAATAGACAGATCGCTGAGATAGGTGCCTCACTGATTAAGCATTGGTAACTGTCAGACCAAGTTTACTCATATATACTTTAGATTGATTTAAAACTTCATTTTTAATTTAAAAGGATCTAGGTGAAGATCCTTTTTGATAATCTCATGACCAAAATCCCTTAACGTGAGTTTTCGTTCCACTGAGCGTCAGACCCCTACAAGCGTGGAACACATCTACGCCGCAGGCGACTGCACCGACCAGCCGCAGTTCGTCTATGTGGCGGCAGCGGCCGGCACTCGCGCCGCGATCAACATGACCGGCGGTGACGCGGCCCTGAACCTGACCGCGATGCCGGCCGTGGTGTTCACCGACCCGCAAGTGGCGACCGTAGGCTACAGCGAGGCGGAAGCGCACCATGACGGCATCAAAACTGATAGTCGCACGCTAACGCTGGACAACGTGCCGCGCGCGCTCGCCAACTTCGACACGCGCGGCTTCATCAAACTGGTGGTTGAAGAAGGCAGCGGACGACTGATCGGCGTGCAGGCAGTGGCCCCGGAAGCGGGCGAACTGATCCAGACGGCCGCACTGGCGATTCGCAACCGGATGACGGTGCAGGAACTGGCCGACCAGTTGTTCCCCTACCTGACGATGGTCGAAGGGTTGAAGCTCGCGGCGCAGACCTTCAACAAGGATGTGAAGCAGCTTTCCTGCTGCGCCGGGTGAGGACAAGGAGGTGTGCGATGAGCGCCTACACGGTATCGCAACTGGCCCATAACGCTGGGGTGAGCGTACATATCGTGCGCGACTACCTGGTGCGCGGCTTGTTACGGCCGGTGGCCTGCACCACGGGCGGCTACGGCGTGTTCGACGATGCGGCCTTGCAACGGCTGTGCTTCGTGCGCGCGGCCTTCGAGGCGGGTATCGGCCTGGATGCCCTGGCGCGGCTGTGCCGTGCGCTCGACGCAGCGGACGGCGCACAAGCCGCAGCGCAGCTTGCCGTGCTGCGCCAGTTGGTCGAGCGGCGGCGCGCGGCGTTGGCCCATCTGGACGCGCAACTGGCCTCCATGCCAGCCGAGCGGGCGCACGAGGAGGCATTGCCGTGAACGCCCCTGACAAACTGCCGCCCGAGACGCGCCAACCCGTTTCCGGCTACCTGTGGGGTGCGCTGGCCGTGTTGACCTGCCCCTGCCATCTGCCGATTCTCGCCGCCGTGCTGGCCGGGACGACCGCCGGTGCCTTCCTTGGCGAGCATTGGGGTGTTGCCGCGCTCGCGCTGACCGGCTTGTTCGTTCTGGCCGTAACGCGGCTGCTGCGCGCCTTCCGGGGCGGATCATGACGAGTTCGCAGCCCGCCGGATGGACGGCGGCCGAGTTGGCGCAGGCGGCGGCGCGCGGACAGCTTGACCTGCATTACCAGCCGCTGGTCGATCTGCGCGATCACCGGATCGCTGGCGCGGAAGCGTTGATGCGCTGGCGGCATCCGAGGCTTGGCCTGTTGCCGCCCGGCCAGTTCCTGCCGCTGGCCGAGTCGTTCGGCCTGATGCCGGAAATAGGCGCGTGGGTGCTGGGCGAGGCCTGTCGCCAGATGCACAAGTGGCAAGGACCGGCATGGCAACCGTTCCGTCTTGCCATCAATGTGTCCGCCAGCCAGGTTGGGCCAACGTTCGACGACGAGGTAAAGCGGGTGCTGGCCGATATGGCCCTGCCCGCCGAGCTTCTGGAGATCGAACTGACCGAATCGGTCGCATTCGGCAATCCAGCCCTGTTCGCCAGTTTCGACGCCTTGCGCGCCATCGGCGTGCGCTTCGCCGCCGACGACTTCGGCACCGGCTATTCCTGCCTGCAACATCTGAAATGCTGCCCCATCACCACATTGAAAATCGACCAATCCTTTGTCGCCAGGCTCCCGGATGATGCCCGTGACCAAACTATCGTGCGGGCGGTGATCCAGCTCGCGCACGGGCTGGGCATGGATGTCATTTTCAGAAGACGACTGCACCAGTTGATTGGGCGTAATGGCTGTTGTGCAGCCAGCTCCTGACAGTTCAATATCAGAAGTGATCTGCACCAATCTCGACTATGCTCAATACTCGTGTGCACCAAAGCGAGGTGAGCATGGCGGCGGACACCCCACGGATTCCAGAACAAGGCGTGGCCACTCTGCCTGATGAGGCTTGGGAGCGTGCGCGCCGTCGTGCGGAGATCATCAGTCCGTTGGCGCAGTCGGAGACGGTCGGGCACGAAGCGGCCGATATGGCGGCTCAGGCGCTGGGCTTGTCTCGGCGCCAGGTATACGTTCTGATCCGGCGTGCCCGGCAAGGCAGCGGCCTCGTGACGGATCTGGTGCCCGGCCAGTCCGGTGGAGGTAAAGGTAAGGGGCGCTTGCCGGAACCGGTCGAGCGCGTCATCCACGAGCTACTGCAAAAGCGGTTCCTGACCAAGCAGAAGCGCAGCCTAGCGGCCTTTCACCGCGAAGTCACTCAGGTGTGCAAGGCTCAAAAACTGCGAGTGCCGGCGCGCAATACCGTGGCCTTACGGATCGCTAGCCTTGACCCGCGCAAGGTCATCCGCCGGCGGGAAGGCCAGGATGCCGCTCGTGACCTACAAGGTGTGGGCGGCGAGCCTCCTGCCGTGACCGCGCCGCTGGAGCAGGTGCAGATAGACCATACGGTCATCGACCTGATCGTGGTCGATGACCGCGACCGGCAACCTATTGGCCGCCCGTACCTGACCCTCGCCATCGACGTGTTCACCCGCTGCGTGCTCGGCATGGTCGTCACGCTGGAAGCGCCGTCTGCCGTTTCGGTTGGCCTGTGCCTCGTGCATGTCGCCTGCGACAAGCGCCCTTGGCTGGAAGGACTGAACGTGGAAATGGATTGGCAGATGAGCGGCAAGCCCTTGCTGCTCTACCTAGACAACGCGGCCGAGTTCAAGAGCGAGGCCCTGCGCCGGGGTTGCGAGCAGCATGGCATCCGGCTGGACTATCGCCCGCTGGGACAGCCGCACTATGGCGGCATCGTGGAACGGATCATCGGCACGGCGATGCAGATGATTCACGACGAACTGCCGGGAACGACCTTCTCCAACCCTGACCAGCGCGGCGACTACGATTCCGAAAACAAGGCCGCCCTGACGCTGCGCGAGCTAGAGCGCTGGCTCACATTGGCGGTCGGCACCTACCACGGTTCGGTGCACAACGGCCTGCTCCAACCGCCGGCCGCGCGCTGGGCCGAGGCCGTGGCGCGTGTCGGCGTACCGGCCGTCGTCACACGCGCTACTTCGTTCCTGGTCGATTTTCTGCCGATCCTCCGGCGCACGCTGACCCGCACCGGCTTTGTCATCGACCACATCCACTACTACGCCGATGGGCACTGTTGCAAATAGTCGGTGGTGATAAACTTATCATCCCCTTTTGCTGATGGAGCTGCACATGAACCCATTC
>NZ_JAPDCL010000054.1:0-4031 GCF_027706025.1 Aeromonas sp. Y311-2
GGGTATTAGCTGGTCAAGGATGGCGATCATACCTCAGAAGCCGCGCCACGCCTCGCTCATATGAGGGGATGGTTAAGATTTCGCCCCGGATACTCATCCCCATGTGGGCTCCCACTACTTCAAATACGCCATGCGCGATGCCATGGATATCGCCACCATCGGTTGTGCCGCCTACTGCCAGATTGAGGATGGTCACTTCAAGAGTCTGCGGCTGGCCTATGGGGTGGCGGCACCGACACCGGTGCGCACGCCTCACGCGGAAGCCGCGGCCGAGGGCCAACCCCTGACTCGCGCCACACTGGCAGCGATTGCCGAGGCGGTGGTAGCCGATGTGGCGCCGCGATCCTCCTGGCGGGCAGAGAAGGAGTTTCGCCTGCACCTTATCAAAACCCTGGCGCAGCGGGTGGTCGCCTGCGCAGTCGAACGTGCCGGAGGCAAGATCCTATGATGCAACCGCAAAGCTGTCCCGCCGTAGAGATCCAGTGCGAGATCAACGGCAAACCATACTCCTATGCTGTGTCGCCCACCATGTCGCTGCTCCACTTCCTGCGTGGGCAGGGGCTTATCAGTGTGAAAGAGGGGTGCAGTGTCGGTGAGTGCGGCGCCTGTACCGTGCGGGTGAATGGCACGGCTATCGACAGCTGCCTCTATCTGGCGGTCTGGGCCGATGGCAAATCCATTCGTACCGTGGAGGGGGAGCGCAAGGGAAATGAGCTCTCCGACGTGCAACAGGCCTTTATCGACGAGGGGGCGGTGCAGTGCGGTTTTTGCACGCCGGGCCTCGTGATGGCGAGCGCCGCCCTGCTCGACAAGACCGAGCGCCGTCCGCTGACCGATGCGGAGATCCGCCGCGGGCTGTCGGGCAACCTCTGCCGTTGTACCGGTTATCAGAACGTGGTGCGGGCGGTGAAGAAGTGCTGCAAAGGGTGATAGTTCGGGTGCCGTGAGTGGTGCGTGCCGTTGTTTGAAAAAAGGAAATCAAGCCGCCCAAAAACACAGGCCCGCCTCGAAAGAGGCGGGCCTGCTGCTGAGTGGGGTCTGGGGACATCACACTTTTGGCAGGTCGATCACCAATTTGCCATCTTTGACCGGAATGGTGGCACCGGGGGCTTGCTTCATGCGGATCACCCCCTCCTGACCTGCGAGGCGATAGGTCACGTCATAACCTATGGTGTTGACGCTAGTATCCTGCACGGTTTTGCAGCGCCGTTCGGTGGTGGTGTAGGTATCCCCCGCCTGCATATTGCCCTGCACCTGATTACCGGCATAACCCCCCGCGACGGCCCCTGCAGCAGTGGCCACCTTCTTGCCGCTGCCACCGCCAAACTGGTGGCCGACCACGCCACCCAGCGCTGCGCCCACCACGGTACCGAGGATCTTGTGCTCATCCTGTACCGGCTTGCGATGGGTCACGGTGACGTTGCGACACTCCTGGCGGGGAGTCTTGATGGTCTCGGTGATCGGCTTGCTGGCAATCACCTCGGCAAAGGTGGGTTGTGGTGTAAAGAGCGAGCCACTGGCCGCCGCCGAGAGCGCCAGGGCCGAGGCGATGCCAATACCGATACCTGCCATCATGGATCTGTTCATCTTGTTCTTCTCCTGCATACCCATATGGGCTGTTCCAATCTGGCGCCATCTTGTCATAACCGGTTGGCCGGACAAGGCGAGGGGGATGGGTCTGCGACAGGCGCTGGCAAGGTCAAAAAACAGTCACCCCGAAAAAGTGTCTGGCTTTGGCGACAACGGACTAAAAGTGACCAGTTTCCGGCGCATGGTGGACTGTGCCCGTGTAATAAGGAGCAATTCGAGTCGCAATTTGCAAGGCGTGCGGTGAGCAGAATGCCAGAGTGGCAAAGTGCTGACGGGGGCAGGTCAAGGGAGGCCTTGAGAAAGGGCTCTGTTCGTTGAGATGGCCACGCAAGTGGTTGATAAATGGCTCCAGCCCCATCGGATGTTGGCCGATAAGAGATCACGGCAAGCATTTTGCTTTGATTGGGTGAAGCAGAGGGTGAATGGGCCGGCAGACAACGGCGTAAGACCTGATATGAAGATGTTCACCCGAGATCAACGGATCAACGAGGGGGAGATATGTCAATGTTACCCAGCTGGATCACCCCGGCCATCCAGGCCAACATCATCACGGTGCAGCAGGCCGAACGTCTGCTCTCATCCCTCTACCGGCCACTGCCCGAGCAGGGAGAGGAGCTTCCCGCCGATATCGCCGACATCAGCCTTAAACTCTACTGCTTCCGCCAGCAGGGGCGGGTGCGCCACTAAGGCTGACAAAAGAACACCCCGCGCCAGGCACGGGGTGTTGTCACTCATCTATCAAAGGCCCATCAGGCCAACATCACTTGCGCCACCAGCATCAGGGCGCCAAATCCCAGCACAAAGCCCACCATGGGCAGCACGAACTTGACCCACTTGTTGAACTGGATGCCGAGCATCTGCAGAGTGACCAGGACCAGTCCGGTGGGGGCTAGGAACAGCATGGCGTATTGGCCCCAGTTGTAGGCCGACACCACGATATAGCGCGGGATCATCACTGTATCCGCCAGCGGCGCCATGATGGGCATGGAGAGCACCGCGAGCCCGGAGGAGGAGGGCACCACCAGCCCCAGCAGGGTGAACACCAGCATCTGCGCCACCGCGAACACGGTGCCATGCATGCCGGAGACCAGCTCGGAGGCGTAGGCCAGAATGGTGTCCGAGATCATCCCCTGATCCAGCACCAGATTGACCCCCCGTGCCAGCCCGATGATGAGGGAGACGGCCACCAGTTCTGATGCCCCCTGAGTAAAGGCTTCGACCGCCTCTTTCTCTTTCAGGCCCGAGATAAAAATGATGATGATGGCGATGGTCAGGAAGGAGGCCGCCATCTGCGGAAACCACCAACCGGCCATGGAGACGCCCCACACCATCAGCGGGAAGGCGAGGATAAACAGGGTCAGAATGATCTTGCGGCGCAGGGTGAAGGGCACCCCTTCGTCCATAGAGCCCTCTTTGAGAAAACGGGCGCGAAAGCTCTCTCTGTCCTCATAGGTGTAGGAGAAGGCTGGGTTGGCCTTGATCTTCTTGCAGTACCAGTAGAGATAACCGATCACCACCAGAGTGCCCACCAGACAGCCAATGGCGCGAAAGATCAGCCCCTCGGTAAAGGGAATGCCGGCGGCATTGGAGGCGATCACCACCGAGAAGGGATTGATGGTGGAGAAGGTGGTGCCCATGGAGGCGGCGAGGAAGATGGCCCCTACGCAGACGATGGAGTCATAGCCGAGCGCCAGAAAGATGGGCACCAGTATGGGGTAGAAGGCGACCGCCTCTTCCTCCAGTCCGCAGGTGGTGCCTCCCAGCGCCATTACGAAGCAGACCAGCGCCACAAACAGGAACTCGTTGCCCCGGGTCTTGCGCGACAACGCCACCAGCCCTGCACTGAAGGCACCTGTCTTGTTGATGACGCCGATCAGCCCCCCGAGCACCAGAATAAAGACGATGATATCCGCCCCCTCTATGGTGCCCTTGACCATGCTGACTGCCACGTCACCGAGCCCCTTGGGCGCTTGTTCCAGCCGGGCATAGGTGCCGGGAATGGCGATGGGCTTGCGGATGGTGCCGTTGGTAAATTGCTCCACCGCAATATTGATATTGAGTTTTGCCAGGGCATCCTGGGTTGCGGGAAGTCGGCTTATTTCCCCCTGTAGGCTATTGACCATCAGGCTTTCACTGGCCGGATTATAAGAGAGCTTGGCATAGGCGCCCGCCGGAATTATCCAGGTCAGCGCAATGGCCAGCAACATAATAAGAAACAGAATGGTAAATGCAGTAGGGAATTGTCTGCGTGGTGTGGTATTCGGCACGGCACACATAAAATGCTCCTTGATAAAGCAGGTTTGGGCTCGGCGGAATATCTGGTCGATAGGGTTTCTGCGTCATACATCCAAGGTACGCAAACCCCAGGGCGGGATCGCACTTTGTTAATGAAATTTGAACAGGCAGATCGTCTGTGATCTAATCGCGTCTCCATGCAGGAG
>NZ_JAPDCL010000055.1:0-3423 GCF_027706025.1 Aeromonas sp. Y311-2
GCCCGCCATCCGCCCCTCAGAAATTGTCACACAACACTATTTTTGTCTGACAACTCCTTTTGGGATAGGTTCTAAGTCTATATTCGCCGAAGTTCTCAACAGATAAATTAAATATATACTTACTAAGTGTAGATAGACCAAGTACTAGAATTGCAAAACAAGAAAACCGAGCAACATGCAAAGAGATGGCTAAGGGGAAATCGAGTGAATGTGGAACAAGATCTCGTAATGTAACCTTCTTGCAGTAGATTAAGGTTAAAATCGGGCTTACTAAAGCCAATATAGTGTTATTTGGGAGGTGAAAAACAGGGGAGTATAAGTTGTTAGCATGAGATAAACTATAGAATAGTATTATTGCGTATACAATAAAAGTACCACTATTTATAGATGTTTTGTGAGATAAATAGTAACTAGTTAACACACACAGTGCAAGAGGATAAAAATTAATTAAAGTGTGTGAAAGTTGAATTAGTAGATCTGATATAGTAGCATAATTTGCGTGAGCAAAGCCCTGCCCAAGCAAAACACACAATGAGTTTGTAAGTGTTAATGGTAATAGAAGTAGTGCAATTGCTGAAATGTCATATATATATGAGCTAAAAGCATGCTGAAGCTTATCTCTATTTTCTTTTAAACTGTTCTTAATAAACAATTTAACCTCTGCATTGAATTGTTTTATAATGTATTTAATCAGGTGAGAGTCGATGTGGCTTTTTAACAAGATTGGGTTGTTATAACTTTTGACTTTCCATTATGCAGTGTATAAGTCATTTACCCCTGACATTAATAGACATGGCTATATTTACGGTAACTACTATTGATTCATTGTTGTGTCTGGTTGAAATATAATAATAAGTTCAACCTGAAGTCATGCCAATCATGGACATTATAATAATAAATAGGACTGTATGAAGTACTGTCTTAATATAAGATGAGTTATTAGTTGTATGCATTTTATTGTTCAATTCTGTACATCTCTCTTGTTTTTTGTGTTTAATTGAGTATGAGTGGTCGGAAAGTATACATAGGAAATGCTGAACACCGACTGTATGAATGGGGGTTTACAGACTGTACAGATCTACTTATCACCTGAGACCAGCCTCAAACTGAGGTCTTGGTTACTAGATTGGCCCCTTAAAGATCCAGACACTTCGCCCCTCTTAACTTAAGAGGTAGTCTTGAAACTATGTGCAGTACTAGTCACAACGAGAAGATGGTCGAAGTATTAACAGGGGCAGAGCGCCGTCGACGCCGGACTCCGCAAGAGAAAATCGCTATCGTGCAGCAGACCTTTGAGCCTGGGATGACCGTCTCTCATGTCGCTCGCTTGCACGACGTCAACGCCAACCAGCTTTTCAAATGGCGCAAACAATTCCAAGAATGGTCGCTCACGGCGATCACCGCCGGTGAGGATGTTGTTCCTGCCTCCGAGTTGGCTGCTGCCATCAAGCAGGTCCGAGTGCTCCAGCGTCTGCTCGGGAAGAAGACCATGGAGAACGAGATCCTCAAAGAAGCCGTGGAGTATGGCCGAGCAAAAAATGGATTGCGCATGCGCCCTTGTTGCCGGGGGACGACGATTAAGTGGTGTGAGCCAAGCCCTTAATGTATCGCGTGCTCAGCTATCCGTTCGTGTTCATCGAAAACCAGGTTGGCAAGATGGTCGTCATCATCGCCTGCATGATGATGCTGCCTTACTTGGCCGGATCATGGAGGCGATGGCTGAGCTTCACTCCTATGGCTATCGTCGAGTCTGGGCGCTGTTACGGCGTCAGTCAGAGGCAACACGACAGCCTCTGGTAAACGCCAAACGGGTATATCGCGTCATACGCGATCATGGACTGCTGCTGGAAAGAATACCGGCTGCACCATTGACCCTGCGGGCACATAAGGGACGTGTTGCCGCCAAGGAGAGCAATCGACGTTGGTGCTCAGCGAGCTGTAGCTGACGCACAACTTTCTTATTGGTGGTCATGCGCTGATTCCAGATAACACGGTAAGGGTATGGTTTTATTATCCGGTGTGAAGTCGTATGACGACTCCCTTTGGTGGGCAACTGTCAGGTGAATACCGTATCCATACACGTTTCAGTCCATGCTATCCAATTGACCACCAAGCGCAATCAGTTTAGCTAATGATGGCTTAGTTTTAATAATTTGAGCTTATGGATAAGTTTATGCAATATACTGACTATTCAAAAACGTAAACCTCTCTGCAATCCTGTAGATAATAGATTGAGCATTCAAAATTTCATTACAGAAAAAATCAATGAATTGGAAGTGATTTACTCAAATCTTATTGATTTTAGTAATGCTAGGATGAGAATAATATGAGAGGATTGATGAAGATATGATAGATGGAGGCATTGCATGCCAGTTGCACCTTTGATTAGTCCAAAGATATTTGAGATTGCCCCTGGATTTCGCGCTATAAGTATTACGGTCTTGGCGTCAGAAATAATTGATTCTGATGTAGCGACTCAGGCACTTTTAGACTCATATAAGTGTGTGCATGAGGATAATCCTACTTGGGCCGAAGCACACCTTGCTGCATGGGGAGAGGTATTTAAGACGTTTGGTGCAAAACCGAAGAGAACGCCATGCTCTGCCGAGGCTTTACGTAATAGAGTCCTAAAGGATGGTGGGATCACAAGTGCAGATCCTATCGTTGATCTCTATAATGCCATCAGCATTAAATATGCAATTCCTGTCGGTGGTGAAAACTACGAAGCATATGTTGGGATACCACACCTAACAATTGCTGAAGGTACAGAAGCATTTGATACAGTCAAATCAGGCCAGCCAGCAAATGAACCACCAGAGAAAGGGGAAGTCATTTGGAGAGATGAAGCAGGAGTAACCTGCCGTAGATGGAATTGGCGTCAAGGTGTAAGAACTCGACTGGATGAGCATGCAAAAAAGATGTGGTTCATTTTAGAAAGTCTGCCAGAAATGCCGCGTGAGGCCCTACAGGCTGCTAGTGATGACCTTATTTCTGGTCTCAAGAAAATGATGCCAGAAGCGCAAATTGTATTTACATACGTTGAAGATAAAGAATAAATAAGTTTATTTATCGCGTTTCTCTATATCTCAACCTTCTTCTGCCAAAGAGAAGGTTGAATTTTGATTAATTTCATGGCTAGGGAACACAAGAGATGTTTTCAGGACTAAGTGCTTTTCCCCTGACGCCCGTCAACCATCACGGCATCGATGAAAGGGCCTATATCCACCTGATAGAGCGATTAGCTCTAGCCAATGTTGACTCGATTGGCGCACTGGGTTCTACAGGAAGCTATATCTACCTAAGCCGTGAGGAAAGGGCCAAAGCGGCGTCACTTGCTGTCAATCATGGGAAGGTGCGAACAAGTCCCTGATATGAGATCATGTTTGTCATCTGGAGCCATGGAACAGGGTTCATCATGAGTCA
>NZ_JAPDCL010000056.1:0-3385 GCF_027706025.1 Aeromonas sp. Y311-2
GTAAGCAGAGTTTTTGAAATGTAAGGCCTTTGAATAAGACAAAAGGCTGCCTCATCGCTAACTTTGCAACAGTGCCGGATTGAATATAACCGACGTGACTGTTACATTTAGGTGGCTAAACCCGTCAAGCCCTCAGGAGTGAATCATGACCGTAGTCACGACCGCCGATACCTCCCAACTGTACGCACTTGCAGCCCGACATGGGCTCAAGCTCCATGGCCCGCTGACTGTCAATGAGCTTGGGCTCGACTATAGGATCGTGATCGCCACCGTCGACGATGGACGTCGGTGGGTGCTGCGCATCCCGCGCCGAGCCGAGGTAAGCGCGAAGGTCGAACCAGAGGCGCGGGTGCTGGCAATGCTCAAGAATCGCCTGCCGTTCGCGGTGCCGGACTGGCGCGTGGCCAACGCCGAGCTCGTTGCCTATCCCATGCTCGAAGACTCGACTGCGATGGTCATCCAGCCTGGTTCGTCCACGCCCGACTGGGTCGTGCCGCAGGACTCGGAGGTCTTCGCGGAGAGCTTCGCGACCGCGCTCGCCGCCCTGCATGCCGTCCCCATTTCCGCCGCCGTGGATGCGGGGATGCTCATCCGTACACCGACGCAGGCCCGTCAGAAGGTGGCCGACGACGTTGACCGCGTCCGACGCGAGTTCGTGGTGAACGACAAGCGCCTCCACCGGTGGCAGCGCTGGCTCGACGACGATTCGTCGTGGCCAGATTTCTCCGTGGTGGTGCATGGCGATCTCTACGTGGGCCATGTGCTCATCGACAACACGGAGCGCGTCAGCGGGATGATCGACTGGAGCGAGGCCCGCGTTGATGACCCTGCCATCGACATGGCCGCGCACCTTATGGTCTTTGGTGAAGAGGGGCTCGCGAAGCTCCTCCTCACGTATGAAGCGGCCGGTGGCCGGGTGTGGCCGCGGCTCGCCCACCACATCGCGGAGCGCCTTGCGTTCGGGGCGGTCACCTACGCACTCTTCGCCCTCGACTCGGGTAACGAAGAGTACCTCGCTGCGGCGAAGGCGCAGCTCGCCGCAGCGGAATGAGCGAACGTCGATATAGCCCGCTCGCGACGCTGTTCGCGGCGACCTTTCTCTTCCGGATCGGCAACGCGGTGGCGGCCCTCGCGCTTCCATGGTTCGTCCTGTCTCATACAAAGAGCGCGGCCTGGGCGGGCGCCACGGCCGCTAGCAGCGTCATCGCGACCATCATCGGCGCGTGGGTTGGTGGTGGCCTCGTCGATCGGTTCGGGCGCGCGCCCGTCGCATTGATCTCGGGTGTGGTGGGCGGCGTGGCCATGGCGAGCATCCCACTGCTCGATGCCGTTGGCGCCCTCTCGAACACTGGGCTGATCGCTTGCGTGGTGCTCGGTGCCGCGTTCGACGCACCCGGTATGGCCGCGCAGGACAGTGAGCTGCCCAAACTCGGCCACGTCGCCGGGCTCTCCGTTGAGCGCGTCTCGTCACTGAAAGCGGTGATCGGGAACGTCGCGATTCTAGGTGGCCCGGCCCTTGGGGGGGCCGCAATCGGCCTGCTTGGCGCTGCGCCAACGCTCGGGCTGACGGCGTTCTGCTCCGTCCTTGCAGGTCTGCTCGGCGCGTGGGTGCTTCCCGCGCGTGCCGCTCGGACGATGACCACGACGGCGACTCTCTCCATGCGCGCCGGCGTCGCTTTTCTCTGGAGCGAACCCCTGCTGCGCCCTCTCTTTGGTATAGTGATGATCTTCGTGGGCATCGTTGGCGCCAACGGCAGCGTCATCATGCCTGCGCTGTTTGTAGATGCAGGACGCCAAGTAGCAGAGCTCGGGCTGTTCTCCTCAATGATGGGGGCTGGTGGTCTCCTTGGCATTGCCATTCATGCGTCGGTCGGCGCCCGGATATCAGCGCAGAACTGGCTGGCGGTGGCATTTTGTGGCTCTGCGGTGGGCTCGCTTCTGCTTTCACAGTTGCCAGGCGTGCCGGTGCTGATGTTGTTGGGCGCGCTCGTGGGACTGCTGACCGGCTCAGTCTCTCCCATTCTCAACGCTGCCATCTACAACCGCACGCCGCCAGAACTTCTCGGCCGGGTACTCGGCACGGTCTCGGCGGTGATGCTGTCAGCCTCGCCCATGGTTATGCTTGCGGCCGGCGCGTTTGTCGACCTTGCTGGTCCGCTCCCTGGCCTCGTTGTATCGGCCGTGTTTGCGGGGCTCGTGGCTCTACTCTCGCTCCGTCTTCAATTTGCTACAATGGCGGCGGCAGCCACAGCCTCCGCCCCAACCCATACAGAAGGTGAACACTGATGCCCCGCCCCAAGCTCAAGTCCGATGACGAGGTACTCGAGGCCGCCACCGTAGTGCTGAAGCGTTGCGGTCCCATAGAGTTCACGCTCAGCGGAGTAGCAAAGGAGGTGGGGCTCTCCCGCGCAGCGTTAATCCAGCGCTTCACCAACCGCGATACGCTGCTGGTGAGGATGATGGAGCGCGGCGTCGAGCAGGTGCGGCATTACCTGAATGCGATACCGATAGGCGCAGGGCCGCAAGGGCTCTGGGAATTTTTGCAGGTGCTCGTTCGGAGCATGAACACTCGCAACGACTTCTCGGTGAACTATCTCATCTCCTGGTACGAGCTCCAGGTGCCGGAGCTACGCACGCTTGCGATCCAGCGGAACCGCGCGGTGGTGGAGGGGATCCGCAAGCGACTGCCCCCAGGTGCTCCTGCGGCAGCTGAGTTGCTCCTGCACTCGGTCATCGCTGGCGCGACGATGCAGTGGGCCGTCGATCCGGATGGTGAGCTAGCTGATCATGTGCTGGCTCAGATCGCTGCCATCCTGTGTTTAATGTTTCCCGAACACGACGATTTCCAACTCCTCCAGGCACATGCGTAAACGGAGGTGTGCAGAGTCCCTGCGGCAGGCGACGAACACGACCGTCGTCGATTAGTACCGGTACGGTCGGTGGTATCGAAGTCTTGATCACCACTCAGGTCTACGGCTTACAAATGGTGACCATCCCGATACTTGCGTCAGAGCACCGGGCCGATTCTTTGACAGTGAATCACTCCCGTAAGGTTGTGCCGGTGTGGGTGTCCCGGGTCGAGACGATACTCCGCCAATGCGCCCAGCAAACAACCTGGCCATCGCAGGTGGTGGGGAGCGGTGTGGCGGATGAGTTGGACAAGTTGGTGTAGCAGCACGAGCACGGCGAGATAACATCGCAGGAGTTCGACATGCTCAAGAGACAGCTGATTGCGAATCGCGATGCAGATTCATAACCCGATTGCGGGTTGGCTTCACTCCACCATCACCGAGCAGACTAGCACGGCGGGCTCTGTTGCAAAGATTGGCGGCAGTCAGAGGTAGGCTGTCGCTCTGCGCCGATCAGGCGGCTGCTGCGAAATGGT
>NZ_JAPDCL010000057.1:0-3218 GCF_027706025.1 Aeromonas sp. Y311-2
GGCTCTGTTGCAAAGATTGGCGGCAGTCAGAGGTAGGCTGTCGCTCTGCGCCGATCAGGCGGCTGCTGCGAAATGGTGGTTGAGCATGCCCATGGCCTCCGTCAGCGCCGAGGGCCCAATGCCAAAAGCTCTCTCCACAAGGCGCACCTCGCCCCTGATGCCGGGCTGCAGGCACCAGGGGCGAGCCTGTCCTTTGCGCAGGGCTCGCATGACTTCGAATCCCTTGATCGTGGCATAGGCCGTGGGGATCGATTTGAAACCGCGCACCGGCTTGATCAGTATCTTGAGCTTTCCGTGATCGGCCTCGATCACGTTATTGAGATACTTCACCTGCCGGTGGGCCGTCTCCCGGTCCAGCTTTCCTTCGCGCTTCAATTCGGTGATCGCTGCACCATAGCTCGGCGCTTTGTCGGTATTGAGCGTGGCAGGCTTTTCCCAGTGCTTCAGGCCTCGCAGGGCCTTGCCCAGGAACCGCTTCGCTGCCTTGGCGCTGCGGGTCGGCGACAGGTAGAAATCGATCGTGTCGCCCCGCTTGTCGACTGCCCGGTACAGGTAGGTCCACTTGCCCCGCACCTTGACGTAGGTTTCATCCAGGCGCCAGCTCGGATCAAAGCCACGCCGCCAGAACCAGCGCAGCCGCTTCTCCATCTCCGGGGCGTAGCACTGGACCCAGCGATAGATCGTCGTATGGTCGACCGAAATGCCGCGTTCCGCCAGCATTTCCTCAAGGTCGCGATAGCTGATCGGATAGCGACAATACCAGCGCACCGCCCACAGGATCACATCACCCTGGAAATGGCGCCACTTGAAATCCGTCATCGTTCCGTCCGTCCAATCTCCGCCAAGCATGCTCAAGCTTCACGATTTTTGCAACAGAGCCCACACGAGTATTGAGCATAGTCGAGATTGGTGCAGATCACTTCTGATATTGAACTGTCAGGAGCTGGCTGCACAACAGCCATTACGCCCAATCAACTGGTGCAGTCGTCTTCTGAAAATGACATTTGGTATCTCTCATAAACGGATGTTTTTGAGAGAACTATCTTCGGCCTTCACACGCACGAAAGGCGGCGAAGCTCCGCCGTTAATCCGTCCGCCGGAGATCTCGCCCAGGCAGGCTGAAGGCCGAGCAAGCCTGACAGGCCCGAAAAGCCCGGCACGGGCGTCGGCGGCGATGACGGCGGCGGCATTATCCAGGGTTGATGATGGAAGTGGAGGATATCGACAACCTCTCGCGCAACCAAGACATCGCGGTCGGACTGCAAGTGATCTTGAAGCCACGGGCCCGTCCCACCCCGACATGGACCTCGATGCCCGAACGGACGTTAGATTTCGAGTTCTAGGCGTTCTGCGATGAAGGTTGGATCCCAGCCGGGATTGAAAGTGTCGACGTGGGTGAATCCGAGCCGCTCGTATAGGCCACGCAGGTTCGGGTGGCAGTCGAGCCGCAGCTTGGCGCACCCCTGCGTTCGCGCGGCATGGCGGCAAGCCTCGATCAGCGCGGAGCTGACACCCCGGCCCGCATGTGTCCGTCGCACCGCGAGCTTGTGCAGATATGCGGCCTCCCCCTTGAGGGCGTCGGGCCAGAACTCGGGATCCTCGGCCGACAAGGTGCAACAGCCGACGATGCCGTCGCTGCAACTCGCGACTAGGAGCTCGGATCTCAGGACGAAGGTCTCCGCGAATGTCCGGTCGATCCGCGCGACGTCCCAGGCGGGCGTTCCCTTGGCGGACATCCACGCCGCAGCGTCGTGCATCAGCCGCACAACCTCGTCGATATCACCCGAGCAGGCGACCCGAACGTTCGGAGGCTCCTCGCTGTCCATTCGCTCCCCTGGCGCGGTATGAACCGCCGCCTCATAGTGCAGTTTGATCCTGACGAGCCCAGCATGTCTGCGCCCACCTTCGCGGAACCTGACCAGGGTCCGCTAGCGGGCGGCCGGAAGGTGAATGCTAGGCATGATCTAACCCTCGGTCTCTGGCGTCGCGACTGCGAAATTTCGCGAGGGTTTCCGAGAAGGTGATTGCGCTTCGCAGATCTCCAGGCGCGTGGGTGCGGACGTAGTCAGCGCCATTGCCGATCGCGTGAAGTTCCGCCGCAAGGCTCGCTGGACCCAGATCCTTTACAGGAAGGCCAACGGTGGCGCCCAAGAAGGATTTCCGCGACACCGAGACCAATAGCGGAAGCCCCAACGCCGACTTCAGCTTTTGAAGGTTCGACAGCACGTGCAGCGATGTTTCCGGTGCGGGGCTCAAGAAAAATCCCATCCCCGGATCGAGGATGAGCCGGTCGGCAGCGACCCCGCTCCGTCGCAAGGCGGAAACCCGCGCCTCGAAGAACCGCACAATCTCGTCGAGCGCGTCTTCGGGTCGAAGGTGACCGGTGCGGGTGGCGATGCCATCCCGCTGCGCTGAGTGCATAACCACCAGCCTGCAGTCCGCCTCAGCAATATCGGGATAGAGCGCAGGGTCAGGAAATCCTTGGATATCGTTCAGGTAGCCCACGCCGCGCTTGAGCGCATAGCGCTGGGTTTCCGGTTGGAAGCTGTCGATTGAAACACGGTGCATCTGATCGGACAGGGCGTCTAAGAGCGGCGCAATACGTCTGATCTCATCGGCCGGCGATACAGGCCTCGCGTCCGGATGGCTGGCGGCCGGTCCGACATCCACGACGTCTGATCCGACTCGCAGCATTTCGATCGCCGCGGTGACAGCGCCGGCGGGGTCTAGCCGCCGGCTCTCATCGAAGAAGGAGTCCTCGGTGAGATTCAGAATGCCGAACACCGTCACCATGGCGTCGGCCTCCGCAGCGACTTCCACGATGGGGATCGGGCGAGCAAAAAGGCAGCAATTATGAGCCCCATACCTACAAAGCCCCACGCATCAAGCTTTTGCCCATGAAGCAACCAGGCAATGGCTGTAATTATGACGACGCCGAGTCCCGACCAGACTGCATAAGCAACACCGACAGGGATGGATTTCAGAACCAGAGAAAGAAAATAAAATGCGATGCCATAACCGATTATGACAACGGCGGAAGGGGCAAGCTTAGTAAAGCCCTCGCTAGATTTTAATGCGGATGTTGCGATTACTTCGCCAACTATTGCGATAACAAGAAAAAGCCAGCCTTTCATGATATATCTCCCAATTTGTGTAGGGCTTATTATGCACGCTTAAAAATAATAAAAGCAGACTTGACCTGATAGTTTGGCTGTGAG
>NZ_JAPDCL010000058.1:0-3202 GCF_027706025.1 Aeromonas sp. Y311-2
ATGACTCATGATGAACCCTTTTTCATGGCTCCAGATGACAAACATGATCTCATATCAGGGACTTGTTCGCACCTTCCATAAGACACCGGTTTGAGGCCGGTGTCAGGAGATGACTATATCTGTACAGGTTAAATATAGTTACTGACTGGCCAATTTTTTGGTAAGCCAGTAACTAATATCATTTGGCAGGTACGCTATTTTAACAGCTCTTTTTGAACGCACCGATCCTGGTCCATCACGATAGTAATTTTTGGGCTTACTCGAATCCGTTTTATAGCCAAAATTCTTATTGAGGAACGACTCTAAAAACCTAATTGGAATTCCCCTTTTAGATGGAATGATAAAATAGTCTTTATTAAAGAATTTTTTTACTGCAATGAGTTCATGACCAAACTTAAATTTTCCATTCTCAATCCACGCTAGGAATTTACCAGCCTCATCACTACTGTAGCAATAATTGTCACTGAGTTTTAACTCATTGGCTAGCGATCTTATCATTGCAAATGTTACGGATTCTTGACTATTAGAATCGTCAGCCCATCTATGTAATGGGATGTTATTTGTAATTATTCTGCGAGTATTTCCTCTATCATCAAACTTTATCAACTCCTCACTTAATTTCTCACCGTAAAAATCCTCAATATCAAAAGCCTCCCGAGCATAAAATTTACTTCTATTTAATAACCCGCAAATTCGCTCCGCCTCTGTTTTCAACTCAGCTAACTCAAGCATTTTTTTATCTGAATTTTTCAGCTCAGGTAAAAGATAGCTAATTTTATACCCCTGTTGTTCCAGCATTGTTAGTAGGGTGAAATTATAATCCAAACACAATTTATGTTGAATAAACAATCGGTTAACCATATGCATTAATGTGGGGTTGTGGCAATACTCATGCAAACGTTCAATAGAATAATCACACCCCAACGCTGACATCACCAACTCTGTAATGATATGATCGCTATTTTTATATACCCTATTTTTGCCACCAAGAAGCGCTAAAAATGCATTATTAGCATTCCTCGCTCGGTGGACAAACTGCATAATATCATTAGGCTGAACGAGCCCATTTGAAAAAATTGCAGTAAATGTTAGATCCTTATCTGTGAAACTAAATCCATTTTTCACAACCGGTGTAAAAATTGACACCAGTTTACTGCTAACATTTTTGTTTATAGCACCATTAGGGAATTTACGAGCAGTGTCAGCATCGATTAATATTTTTTTTGGTGTATTTATTGCATTTACCAATACGTTAACATTTGATTTTTTTGCATTGTGTGCCTCGTCGCTAAATACAATACATTTTTTGCCACTTGATGCACGCTCATTGATCTTGTTTATAATATCTGGTTTAGTTGTTAAAAAGATTTCTGGCATATTCCTAGGTTTGGATGATCTATATACGAACACTTTTTTATTACTGAGCGTAGCTAAATTTGAAATAAAATCAAATGAGTCCTGACTTAAAAACGCATCGGCAATAACAACAGTGCTGGCATCAGCAATAATTTTTTTGAAATTATCCATCCTTTCAATGTATTCATCAACTGAGACTCTCATGCCCAATTCTGAGTGCATTAAATTAAAAACATCCTCAAACTCATCTATAATCAAAACTTGGCACTTATCCCGGATATGCTTATATTTTTTACTATATAAAATGCTCAGACTAACACCATAGACACCGGTTTTATTTTTGGGAGTATCTGTCTGATAGTTTCGATTATCCAGATTGTGATACAGAGAATTATTGAAAGCTCGAGATGGATTTAAAAAAATAGGATGCATACCATTATTCCCAGCCTCGTCAAATGTGGGTATTAGGCAATTAGTTGTTTTACCAGTCCCTGGCGGAGTGACAACTATGTGAATCCCAGGGAAACGATCTAGACACAATCTTTCGTGACAAAGATCGATATTAGTTTCAGTAATATTATCATTCTTAGTATAGAAATTGTGCGCCAAAGATACCGCGCTCTTTTTAGCAAACAAGTGTTTGTTTATAGCCTCGGCGATTCTAGTATGGAATCGATTACTAGTTTGAGACCAAACATAATCAATTAGAGACGTCTGAGACATTATTTCTGGGCAAACATGATGAGAGTTTAGCGCCACAAAATTAATTGCTTCTTGCTCCTCCACCTCATTTTTAGCATACCCGAGAAGCAGCAACCCTAGATTGACCTTGTTCGAACAAGTCTTAAACTCATGCCCATCCAGCACGACTGTGATCTTATAATCGAATGCAATTTTCACTGCATCAAATCCCGATTTATTGTCACTGATTAATCTTACTGAATTCCTAGACTCACCATCGCCAATAATTTCTACGATTTTATCCCTCAGCGCGTTAGATTCATCAACCCCAAATTTCAACTGGCAGTTTTCGCCACAACTCAACACAATCATATCCACCTCACTTAGTTTTTATAATAATATGGTGGCGTTTTTCAACGCTACACTTTTATTATAGTTATTAAATATTTAAATACTTCTCTAGCATTCACACCTAAAAATTGGCGTAGGTATGATCCTTAGAGATTTTTTAATCTCTTGGAAGAATTCATAAATATAAATTATGTATCTACATACACTGACTGGTATGTACGAAATGAACGATATGCTTATTCCAATGCGTTTGCAATAGGGCAAATAAAAATATCTTGACTTTTCTCTAAAATTATTAGTTAAACATTATAATTGAGCCCTAAAATGGCAAAACTATCTATAAACTCTAATAATTTTGAAGGGATGAGAGTTCTATCTCAACAGTCAATTCGATTTAGAATCAGTCGTTCACTACAAAGTGGACAAGAACGATGTATGAGGTGCTTGTGACAAGGGCGGTCTTTGAGGCGATTTATTGTAACTGGTGTGGATGCAGCCCACGTGGTTCGTGGTGTATGAAACTAAAAATGCTAATGATTAATTCGCTACTGAAAATGACGAATCCTGTCCTTTTTGATTTTCCTCGCTCCGCGAGCACCAGACCCATTTTTCGAATTGTAACCCTAAGAAACACTTCATCTTAGCCAAACCATCGAAGCTGCAAGCCGAGCCTTAATGAATAAGGCTAACTCTGTGCGGTTAAACAGGCTAATGCCATTAAGACATCAGCCTGTTGTTTAGGGAAGGTGCGAATAAGCGGGGAAATTCTTCTCGGCTGACTCAGTCATTTCATTTCTTCATGTTTGAGCCGATT
>NZ_JAPDCL010000059.1:0-3005 GCF_027706025.1 Aeromonas sp. Y311-2
TACCTGAAGCAACACCGCTTATATACCCGCACACTTGGAATTATTTGAGTCTCTAAAAATGAGGGGATCTCTGAGGGCAGCAGCCCATCACTGGTGAATAGGCACCGGATGGCTATGTTAAGCCAATCGAATCTGGTCTCACCAGTCAAAAAGTGACGTAACTATCAGAAAAATCGCCTTTTTTGCGCTGGCTCAACAAATCGCACTAACCGGGCACTGGATTCCCATGGCCCTTGATTTTATTGGAGTTGGCGGGCGTGGCGGGAAAGTTGGGGGCAGACTTGCCGTCGGGGAAGGGTTGGCTGGGGACCATCCCGCTCAGCCAATCGGCGCTATAGTGCGGGCGATGGTTGCCCTTTGCTCCGCTCCCAAGCTGGCGAGGCGGGGGATCTGCGGCAACAATCAGATGTTGCAATCACAGCCATTTGCAACACATCGTCATGCAAATATGACCATGCAAACACATCACCAGATAGAGAGGAGATCACCCATGAAGCGTACCATCCTGTTCGGCCTGCTCTGCGGCAGCGTGCTGCTGGCCAACCCGGTCTTTGCCAACGACGCAGCCCAGTTGCAGTGCGAGGCGCAGGCCGCAGCCAAAAAGCTTAACGGCGCCGCCAAGACCAGCTTTGTCGGCAAGTGCGTGAAAGATGCCACTGGCGCCGCGAGCGGTGAGTGCGAGAAGGCGGCCGCCGACAAGAAGCTGGCCGGTGTGGCCAAGAACAGCTTTATCCAGAAGTGCGTGAAGACGGGCGCGGCGGTGGATCCGGCGGCCAAGTGCGAGAAGGCGGCAGCCGACAAGAAGCTGGCTGGCGCGGCCAAGAACAGCTTTGTCCAGAAGTGCGTGAAGGATAGCGCCGCCAAGTAAGGCATTTTCTCATCCGGTGTGTTTGCGGGGGGCCATCAGGCCCCCCGCGCTTTTTGGGACGCACTGATGGCGCAACGCACAAGCATTGTATCGGGGCAGCAATAGCGACACTATTGACTCCTTTTATGGGTTCCGCAGAGGCGCAGCCATGACCTGTCGTGACCGGACGAGGCGTTGGCTAGCCCCATTTGTGCGGGATTACGCGGGATAAAAGGGAGCAAAGCAGGATGATGGAAGGGATGGAATGGCGCTGGCTCAATGAGCCCGCCGAATGGCACCAGACAGATGACGGTTTGCTGGTGGTAACGGACTAGCAGACCGATTTTTGGCGCAGCACCTGGTTTGACATCCTCCCCCACCTTCGCGCTTCGCGTCTCAGGAGGGGGATTCCCATTACTGGGTGATAGCTGCTCTCGCAGTACCGGGTTCCTGCTTCATCGGGCGGCCTGTTTGCACCGCTCCTCCACAGGCTAAAACGGCGTGTCCCGCCGCTAAAATATTGCGAGCGCCGTTCACATCGGCGTTCGCCTCATACCCACACGCAACGCATTTAAACTGGCTTTGCGTCTGGCGGTTATCCTTCGCAGTGTGCCCACAACAGGCGCATTTCTGGCTGGTGTAGGCCGGATTAATCGCCAGCACCTGACCGCCTCGCCATGCCTGCTTGTATTCGAGCTGGCGGCGCAGCTCAAACCAGCCCTGATCCAATATCGAACGATTCAGCCCTGATTTTGCCCGGACGTTGCGCCCCGGCTGGCTTGTCGTGCCCGCTGCTGATTTTGACATGTTGGAAACCTTCAAATCCTCAATAACAATCATCGCGTGGTTTTTGCTGATTGTCGTGGTGACCTTGTGAAGGTAATCGCGGCGGGTATTGGAGATATGTGAGTGCAGCCGCTGGATCTTGGCTTTTTGCTTCTTCCAGTTACTGCTGAACTTTACTTTTTTGCTCAACTGGCGTTGGAGCCTTGCCAGCTTGGCCTGATTGGTTTTGAAGCTGTTGACGGGCTCAAACACCGTACCATCTGACAGGGTTGCGAGCTTGGCGATACCCGCATCCAGCCCGACCATTGAGCCGGACGGGTGAACTGGCTCGGGGTGCTCCTGCTCGACCTGAAAGGAGATATACCAGTGCCCGGCGGCTTGGCTGACAGTGGCGTTTTTAATCTTCCCTTCAACTAGCTGGGACTGGCGGAACTTGACCCAAGCCAGCCCGGCTGGCAGCTTCACTCGCCCTTTTTCAAGGCGGCAATACTTGTCGAAGTTGACAAATCTGATTGAGTCTCTGTTGTCGCTTTTCTTCTTGAAAACAGGAGCCTTGGCGGCGAGTTTCTTATCAAAACAGCGCATCCACGCGCCGTGCAAATCCTTGAGTTTCTGCTGGAGGTTGTCGGTGTATGCCTCAACCAGAAAGGCCATTTCCGGGTCTTTCTTCCAACTGGTGAGCATCCGGTTCAGCTCAAAAGCAGAAGGCAGTTTTTCGCCAGCATCAAGAAGGCGTTTGGTTTCTGCCAGCCCGTGATTCCAGACATAACGAGCACATCCGCCCAACTGGCGCAGGCGTTGTGCTTGTTGTTCAGTCGGATCAAGTCGGAATTTGTAGGCTTTAAGAATTTGCATTCAATACTCAGTATGTAGCAATATTTCTTCGCATCATTACACCGAACAGAGTCATTGAATGCAAGTCATAAACATCAATAAGTCACGCTATGCCGCTTATCTCCTCCATGTTCACTTGGTGTTTGTGACCAAGTATCGAAAAAAGATATTGGGCGATTTACACCTTGCCGCATTCAATCAGTATGCCACTGTGGTTTGTAACGACTTTGGCGCGGAACTGAAAGAGTGTGACGGAGAGGCTGATCATGTTCACATGCTGATAGAGTACGGCCCAACAGTACAGCTATCGGTACTGGTGAACTCGTTGAAGGCAGTCACATCAAGGCGACTGCGCAATGAATTCCTGGACTTAAGAGGTGCTTACAGTAAGCCCGAGCTCTGGTCACGCTCCTACTTTGCTGGCTCTTGCGGCGGTGCGCCGTTGGAGGTGATCAAGCAATACATTCAAAACCAGCGGGGCTGACGCCCCGGCGAAATTCCCCTCCCACCTACGTCGGAGGGAGTCCCCTTTCGCATT
>NZ_JAPDCL010000060.1:0-2962 GCF_027706025.1 Aeromonas sp. Y311-2
TAGATGGCAAGGTGTGGCCGCTGCTGCGCCTCGCCCCGTTTCCGCCAGGCTAAAGTTGCTTTATCGGGGTGATGTGCTGCACGCCGGAGCGGCAGGGGCTGGCGGTGCGTTTCTCTGACTTGCGCCTCACTGCGCCCCTTGGCAAGGCGCTGCACGACCTCGGCTAGCAGTTTATCGCCGGTAGTTGTTAAACAAAAAGCGCCATCAGGCGCTTTTTGTTTAGTTGCGTTGAACGCTATCGGCTCAACGCGCGGCGTGTGTACCCATGGCAGGGTTAGCCAATCAGGCTGGCCCACAGGTCATATTCGTCGGATTCGTCGATCCGCACCTTGACCATGTCGCCCGGCTTGAGGCTGGTTTCGCCGTTGAGGTAGACCAGACCATCGATCTCCGGTGCATCGGCAAAAGAGCGGCCAGTGGCACCCTCTTCGTCCACTTCGTCGATGATAACGGTCATCTCCTGACCCACT
The DNA here is from genome assembly GCF_027706025.1 of Aeromonas sp. Y311-2. Taxonomy (NCBI): domain Bacteria; kingdom Pseudomonadati; phylum Pseudomonadota; class Gammaproteobacteria; order Aeromonadales; family Aeromonadaceae; genus Aeromonas; species Aeromonas sp. Y311-2. The sequence continues at coordinate 471 of NZ_JAPDCL010000060.1, forward strand.
TTACGAGCCAGCTTGCGGATGGAGACCTGCTGTTGCAGCTCCATAAAGCGCTGGAAGCGCTCTTCCTGAACTTCTTCCGGCACCGGATCCGGCAGCTCGTTGGCCAGCGCCCCTTCGACCGGGCTGTATTTGAAGCAGCCGACCCGATCCAGCTCAGCCTTGTCGATAAAGTCCAGCAGCATCTGGAAATCTTCCTCGGTCTCGCCCGGGAAGCCGACGATAAAGGTGGAGCGCAGGGTGATCTGCGGGCAGATCTCCCGCCACTTCTGGATCCGCTCCAGGGTACGCTCGACCGAACCCGGGCGCTTCATCAGTTTGAGGATGCGCGGGCTGGCGTGCTGCAGCGGGATGTCGAGGTAGGGCAGGATCTTGCCATCACGCATCAGCGGGATGACGTCATCCACATGCGGGTAGGGGTAGACGTAGTGCAGACGTACCCAGATATCGAGCTTGGCCAGCTCTTCGCACAGGGCGACCATGCTGGTCTTGACCGGCATGCCGTCGTAGAAACCGGTGCGGTGCTTCACATCGACGCCGTAGGCGGAGGTGTCCTGGGAGATCACCAGCAGCTCCTTCACACCGGCCTCTTTCAGGCGCTTGGCTTCGGCCAGCACGTCGCCGATGGGGCGGCTCACTAGGTCCCCGCGCATGGAGGGGATGATGCAGAAGGTGCAGCGGTGGTTGCACCCTTCGGAAATCTTCAGATAGGCGTAGTGGCGCGGAGTCAGCTTGACGCCGTGGGCCGGTACCAGACTGGTGAAGGGGTTGTGCTGCGGCTTCTCCACATATTTGTGGACGTGACCCAGTACCTCTTCATAGGCGTGGGGGCCGGTGATCTCGAGCACCTTGGGGTGGATCTCGCGGATCTGATTCTCTTTGGCGCCAAGGCAGCCGGTGACGATCACCTTGCCGTTCTCGGCCAGCGCTTCGCCGATCGCTTCGAGCGACTCCTGCACTGCGCTGTCGATAAAGCCACAGGTGTTGACGACAACCAGCTCGGCATCGTCATAGCTGGGCACCACGTCGTACCCTTCGGTACGCAGCTGGGTCAGGATGCGCTCGGAATCGACCAGGTTTTTCGGGCAACCCAAGGAGACGAATCCTACTTTGGGGGCCTGTTTTGTGTTGGACATCGCTCAATCACTCTTAGGTGGCTCTTCTTTAAGGGCGCGGATTTTACCGGAATGGTTAACCAAAAACTATACAGCCAGCATGGCAGAACTGAACAATATCTCCGAGTGGGCAGGATTGGGCCGTGCGAATAGCGGCTGATGGTGGAGCCCTGACTGGCGCGCAGTCCCTGCTGCACAGGTTTGTGGCTGGCAATATGCATTGCTGACTTATTAGTCAATTTCGCGGTCTGTGGCTGGGAACCCTGTCACGGGTGCCCCTATACTCCCATCATGGTGATCCGGTGGAGAAGGCAATGGAAAGTTCATTTGGCGAAAGAATGCAGAATCTGCACGCTACGCTACGCTACGCGAGCGTTTTGACAAGCTGAGTCGGGTGGCCATTGCGATTTACGATCCCCATACCGATCAGCTCAAGACCTTCGCTCACAGCACCGAGGGGCCCTCGCCGCTGGTGCAGTATGAGGTGAAGCTGAGCGATGTTCCCTCCTTGCGCTATCTGGCGGAGCACAAGCACCCCCGGGTGCTTGGCAATCTCGATGCCCTGCGTGGTTCCGCGTCGGAACACAGCCGCAAGCTGCTGGAGGCGGGCTATGCCTCCAGCTATACCGAGCCGCTGTTGTTCAACAGCAAGCTGTTTGGTTTTCTGTTTTGCGATGCCATGGAGCCGGGCTATTTCGATGAGTCGATCCAAAGCGAACTGTCGGCCTATGCCCAGATGTTGTCCGCCATCATTGCGGTGGAGTTCTTCTCTATTCAGACCCTCGGCGGCGCGCTGACCACGGCACGGGAGTTCAGTCGCTATCGGGATGAGGAGACCGCCAACCATCTGCATCGGATGTCGGCCTACTCCCGACTGATCGCCAAGACGCTGGCCCCGACTTGCGGGCTGAGCGACGAGGAGGTGGAGTTTGTCTACCTCTTCTCCGAGCTGCACGACATCGGCAAGATCGCGGTGCCGGATGCCATTTTACTCAAGCCGGGCAAGCTGACCCCGGAAGAGTTCGAGATCATGAAGGTTCACACCAGCAAGGGGCGAGAGATGATCAGCCTGATGATCAATGAGTTTGGCCTCGATGGCATTCACCACACCGATATGCTGACCAACATCATCGCAGGCCATCATGAGCGTTTTGATGGCACCGGTTATCCGCTGGGCCTGGCGGGGGAGGCGATCCCGCTGGCGGCGCGTATCGTGACGGTGGCTGATGTTTTTGATGCCCTGACCAGCGAGCGCCCCTACAAGCAGGCCTGGCCGTTCGAGACGGCGTTTGCCTATCTGGAGGAGCATGCCGGCAGCCAGTTTGATCCCACCTGTGTCGCTGCGGCCCTGCACAACAAGGCCGAGTTTTATGCCATCTT
>NZ_JAPDCL010000061.1:0-2563 GCF_027706025.1 Aeromonas sp. Y311-2
TTCGGGCACAAGACGGGTCTTGTACAGCGGTCGGTCAACAGCTGTGACGGTTGGTGTTGACCCAACGATGACTACCTTGTATGTCAGTTTTGACCTTGATGGCAGGGGGATTACACAGCAGATGATAGACATAGAAGAGACTGTGGGGAGAGGTAACTTCCGAGTCTATAACCGAGGCGGGGAGAACGCTGACCGCCCATATGATGCTCTAATCCGAGTTTCTAGGTCTGGAAATAGCATCACATTAAGAGGGGAAGGTATATGGACGGGAGCTCCTGTGATTTACACAGTGATCGGATATGGGACTTAAATTTTATCCGAAAAAAATCGGCCCTTGCCCCCCCTTAGAGTCGCTAACAAAATCGTTCAATAAAACGCAAACAGATAACAGCACTAGCCGGCGTCAGCAAGGCGAGATGTATATCCAACTGTCGCGAGAAACGGACTCGTAGCCTGTACTACAACTAACGAGCCTGTAAATCCAATTGTGTAACCGCCCACGAATAAGTAACTTTTTCAAAAGGATACCTTCGTGGGTAAGCAAATGGACCAAGACAAACTCAAAGCACTGGCCGCTGAGCTGGCCAAAGACATCAAGTCTGAAAAAGATCTCGGCACCCTCACCCAACAGCTGATCAAGCTCACCGTCGAGACCGCGCTCAATGCCGAGATGGACGAGCATCTGGGCTACGAGAAACACGCCCCACAAGGCCGCGGGACCGGCAACAATCGCAATGGCTATTCCACCAAGCGCCTAAAAGGACAGCACGGAGAAGTCATCATCCAGGCTCCTCGTGATCGCAACAGTTCCTTCGAGCCTCAGTTTGTCCGCAAGGGCCAGTCCCGCCTGACCCAGATGGACGACCAGATCCTCGCCCTCTACGCCAAGGGCTTAAGCACGCGCGACATCGTTGACGCGTTCAAAGAGATGTATGACGCCGACATCTCGGCGGGGCTGGTATCGAAGGTGACCGAGCGGGTCATCGAGCCGGTCCACGAATGGCAAAACCGGCCGCTGGATCTGCTCTATCCCATCGTCTATCTGGACTGCATTGTGCTGAAGGTCCGCGCGAATCAGCGGGTGATCAACAAGTCGCTCTATCTGGCACTGGGCATCAATATGGAGGGTCACAAGGAGCTGTTGGGCCTGTGGTTGGCCGAGACCGAAGGGGCAAAGTTCTGGCTGTCGGTCCTGACCGAGCTGAAGAACCGCGGCCTGGAAGACATCCTGATCGCATGCGTGGATGGCCTCAAGGGCTTCCCTGATGCGATTGCCGTGGAGTATCCCCAGACCAAGGCCCAATTGTGTATCGTCCACATGGTGCGCAACTCGTTGCGCTATGTCTCCTGGAAGGACTACAAGGCGGTGACGGCTGAACTGAAGCAGATCTACCAGTCTGCGACGGAACGTGAAGCTCAGCAGGCACTAGCGGCCTTCGGCGAGCGCTGGATAGCCAGTACCCGCAAATAGCGCGCTCCTGGCAGGGTAACTGGGCCAATCTGATCACGCTGTTCGATTACCCCCCCCGCCATCCGGAAGGTGATTTACACCACCAATGCGATCGAGTCACTGAACAGCGTGCTGCGCAAAGCGACCAAGCAAAGGAAGCTCTTCCCGACCGATGACTCAGCGCTAAAAGTGGCGTTCCTCGCGATACAGCAGGCCTCCAAGAAATGGACTATCCGATCCAGAATTGGAAGCTTGCCCTAAATCGTTTTATTATCGAATTCGGTGATCGCCTGAACGGTCACCTGTAATGAAGTGGGCAGTTACACAGAATTATTTACAGGCTCCAACTAACAACTAAAGCCTGTCAGCACTCCTATGAGTGCGCTCTACGACAGATGACAACCCCTTTGCTCATTGCTATCGATACCTCGCTGGCATTTCGAGCCTTTATACACCCGTTGCCTCATGTGGGATGAAAATAGGTTTCATCCCACACATCACAATAATCACGGCAACGTCAAAAGTCGTATCCCTTGTGTCTGCGTGCAACTTGTCAGGTCGCCCCCTTTGCTTGCAAACATCGGGGCGATTATCATTGTGCGTCACCACTACAACTATGTGGTGTCGTTTACTGCACAGTTTGCCTCTGTCTATCGGATTATGTTTTGTTTCTGGCAATCCCGGCTGTGAATTACATCGTTATTTATGACTAAACAAGGCTCTTTTGTACCCGGGGACGACCGATCCAATTTATCACGTTGGAATTCACACCGGCGGCTGGCCACGGTCATGCCATCATGAAGAGGCCTGCTTGAGGCCAATCACCTAAATTCAACCCACGTTTGAATCCCATGCCCATGACCCCGATGATTATATGTGGTTACGCGATATGAGCCGTTAGGTGGGACATCCATCGTAAGTACTGCACCGCCACCGAAATCCCCGGAATACACTCGGCCTATATAAACCCCATTAACATAACCATCCATTTGCTCCCATCTGGTTCCTGTGGGGCCTACCGCGACAGTTATTGTGTTACCAGTAGTATTGTAGTAAGTGGCCCCCATAGCTCGTTGACCAATCATGTTATACCAGTTTCGTGAGTCTGAGCCT
>NZ_JAPDCL010000062.1:0-1826 GCF_027706025.1 Aeromonas sp. Y311-2
GGTTTCAAATTGGGTTTGTAGGCCTGACCGAGTCGCTCGTTCAGGCGGATCAGAAAATCCTCGATCCGCGCCCGGTTGGTACCCAAGTCGCTGCGCCCCTGACGGGAGGCCGATCGCATATCGATGCGAGTCTCTTTCGGGCCGGCAAAGACCCGCAGCGCCACATCATCCTGAAAGCCGAACCAGCCGGTGGTGACCACTGCATCCAGACCATCCGGGCTCGGTCGTACCTGCCAGCCCAGCTCCTGCATCAGTTCGCTGGCTTCAATCACCACTTCGGCAGGGGAGGCCCTGGTAAAGAGAGGACCGGGTTTTGCCTCAACTGCTTTCAGCGGGGCGCTATTAATTGGCAGATCCTGCTCGGTTCTAAGCTCCGCCGCCCAGCGCAGCAGGGGGGGATTGTAGGGATCGGTACTCACATCGTTGATCAGCGGCATGCGCAGCGCCTGCACCACAAAGAGCAGCGGCAGCAACAGCGGCAAGGCGCCAAAGCCGTTGGCGTAGCGGTTGCGGCTCCAGGGCAGGCGCACCAGCAGGATAAGGGAGACAAGCGCTCCGATGAGACAGATCGCAAAACCTATCCACCAGGGCCAGAGATGGAAGCGGCTGCCGAGGGCGCCAGCGAGCGGGAGTAACCAGGCCAGCAGGGGCCACAAGCAAGAGCGGGGCATAGCACGGGATCCATCGTCGAATGTGGACAATGCCGAGAAGGATAAACTTAATTGTCTGATAACGTTAGTAAATTGATGCGAGTTTGGCGTTGTTTCAGCCAGTTTTGCGAGGGGGGATGCAGAGGTCGGTGAAGCCCGCCTGATGCGAGCTTCACCGAGAGAATGGTCAGTTGCGATGGTTTAATTGCGATAGAGCACTTTGATCAGATGGAAGCCGAACTTGGTGCGCACCGGCCCCAGTACCTTGAGCAGTTCGCCCTTGAATACGGCATCGTCGAAGGGCTTGACCATATCCCCTTTATTGAACTCCCCCAGATCGCCGCTACGTTTTGCAGAGGCGCAGGTGGAGAAGCGCTTGGCCATCTGGCCGAAGTCGGCTCCCTTCTCGATCTTCTCCTTGATCTCCATACACTGTTTTTCGGTCTTGACCAGAATGTGCTGGGCACAGGCTTTTTTCATCGGGGCGCTCCTGGGCGTGATGGCGAAGGTTGTTAATGCCAAGTGTGGTGGCAAATGGGGGCGCAAGAGTACCCCAATTTGCCACCGGCGTCAGCCATCACAGCCCGCCGTTTACCGGCGCTGGTCAGCCCTATTATTGGCGAGCGCGGGTGGCTAGCACGGCGCGGGGGCGAGCTTGCCAGATGATCTCCAGCCCGAGCAGGGCGTAGAGGCTCCAGATGGCCAGCGGATTGAGCCACTCGCCCCCCAGTTGCAGGGTCATCAGGGCGCAACCTGCCAGCAGCAAGGTGATGCCTGGCAGCCGCCAGTGGGCGGGCAGCGGGGCCAGCATCGCCATCGCCAGCAGAATACCGAGGCCAAACGGCAGATTCAGGGCGGTAAAGGCCAGTGCCTGTTGGCCACTCATGCCGGTCAGCAGGGCCAGCAGGGCGCTGCAACAGGCGAGGAAGGTGATGAACTCGAGACGATCGGCAATATAGTCAGCCATCTGTTCGCTACGTGTATGCATGATGTGTCTCCTTCAGTTGATGGTTCAAGTGTGAGGGAGTGACGTCTGCAAAGGCAGCGGGATAATTCGATTGCGCTGAACGAGCAATTCTTAATCACCCGCTACGGCGGGCTTTGGCGTGTGCCGGGCCTGCTAAACCGTGAGGGTGGGGCGATGCCGACAAACTCTGTCGTGGTGGGTTTCTGGTG
>NZ_JAPDCL010000063.1:0-1813 GCF_027706025.1 Aeromonas sp. Y311-2
AGTCTGGCGTAACTGCCATCTACCTTGGCCTGGCTCAGCTCAAGTAGCAGACGCGGCAGCCGGTAGTAACGAGTGCTATGCCCTTGCTGACAGGCTTGGTAGCCCAGCGCACAAGCCAGGTAGGTTTTTCCACAGCCACAGGGGCCGGTAATGAGCAGGTTCTGGCCTCGGCGCAGCCACTCTCCTTGGGCCAGGTTTGCAACCTGTGACCGCTCCAGGTTGCGTGCAGACTGGTAGTCCACCTCTTGCACCGTGGCTTGGAGTTTGAGCCGCGCCTGCTTGACTAGCCGAGCTTGTTTACGTTGCTCCCGGCTCAGTTGTTCGTGTTCGACCAGCAGGCTTAGACGCTCGATGAAGGGCAGCCCTTCGTAGGTACTGGCCTGTTCCAGTTGTTGTTGCACTGCATCCGCCATGCCGGTCAGTTTCAGGTTTCTCAGGCGGGTCAGGGTTTGTTGGGTCATGGGGCGTATCCTCTTTAGTGGAAGCTCTGGGGGCCACGGATGTTCTCGTGCTCTTGCGGTAACTCTGGGTAGCTCAGCGGGCTTTCGGGCAGTTGGTCGCGGCCACTGGTCAGCACCGACTTGAGCTGTTTGAGTCGCACCAGTCCTTCCCGATTAGCCAACTGACAGCAGGCCTCGACCCGTGATGGCGGATACTCCCGGCTAAGACTCAGTAGCCCCAGGCAGAGTCGGTATGCCTGCTCGACATGGGCTTTCTCTTCCAGCCGTTCGCTCACCCAGCACAAGGTGCCCGGTCCGATATCAGCAGCCCACTGCTTGAGACGGCCTGGCGTCCAGCGTTGCTGCTTGCTGTGGCGTTCCGGCATGTGCTCCGGGATCGTGCTCATCCCCGGGATGGTTTTACGCGGATGGCTCGCGACCAGCTGTTGCTGGTGATAGACCTGAAGCAAAGTGTCGCCAGCATGGAGCTCCAGTTGCTGGCCCACATACTGGTGTGGCACCGAGTAGTGGTGCTGCTCATAGCTGACGTGATAGTCGATGTTGACCTTGACCGTTTTGATGGCGACATAGCGATAGGGATGCACCGGCAGTGGTCCCAGCGCCGGGCGGTCCAACTGCTCAAACGCCTCGCGCCGGTTACCGGGCAGTTGCTTGAACGGGCGCTCGTTGAGTTCGTCCAGCAAGGCCCGGATGCACTGGTTGAGCTCGGCCAGCGAGAAAAAGGTCTGGTGGCGCAAGCGGGCGAGGATCCAGCGCTCGACGATCTGCACACCCACCTCAGCCTTGGCTTTATCCTTGGGCTTGTAAGGGCGAGCTGGCATCACTGCCACCTGATAGTGCTCGGCCAACTGCTGGTAGCTGGGGTTGAGCTCGGGATCGTATCGGCAAGCCTTGCTGACACCGCTTTTGAGGTTGTCGGGGATCAGCAGTGCAGGTGTACCGCCGAAAAACTCAAAGGCACGGACATGGCTTTGCAACCAGTCCGGCAGTGACTGTGACCAGGTAGCCTCGGCAAAGGTGTAGTTGGACGCACCAAGCACGGCGACAAAGATCTGGGCCTGACGGACCTCCCCCGTGGAGGGCGAGGCGATGGGCACCGTGGGCCCGCAGTAGTCGATAAAGAGCTTTTCCCCCGCCTTGTGGATCTGGCGCATGGAGCGCTTTTGCAACTGACACCAGGATTTGTAACGGTCGCAGAACTGGGAGTAGCTGTAACAGCTGTTGGGATAGCGCTGGGTGTACTCCTCCCAGAGCAGTTGTTTGGAGACCCCCTTACGCTTGAGCTCCTGATGGACAGAGGGCCAATCCGGTACAACATGGCGGGCCGAGATGGTGGTATCGGCCTGCGGATA
>NZ_JAPDCL010000064.1:0-1256 GCF_027706025.1 Aeromonas sp. Y311-2
CAGGGCGAGAGCGTGAACATATTGTTAAATTGACTTCAATTCAGCCAGCCCTGAATCCAATACCTTTTCCAGATATGGGCTGCTCATGCCCGCAAATTGCTGCTTCTTCCGCAAGCTTGCCTTACGGCTGGTTTCGGCTCGCAGCATGTTTTGCGCCATGTGTCGTGCACAGGCCAATATTTGAGGGGCATCACCTCGATATATCTGGCAGGCATCCTCATTCATCACGACATCCAGAACCCAGTGCAGGCTATTTTCAATTGCCCAGTGCCCTCGTACCGCTGAAGCAAACTGCTCTGGTGTCAGTTCAGCCGAGCTGATGTAGTAGCGATACTCCATCGAAAATTTTTCCATATTTTCAATTCGATAGGATATTGCGACACCGACAGTCTTCAGCGATTTCCACTCTGGAAATTGCTCTGATAGTGCTCCGGCTGGTAACACATGGTACTCGCGGCCATCGATGCGACCGTGCTCTTTCTCGACACTGAGCGTTTCTTCACTCAGCGGCTTCTTGGTCGACTCGGCCAGAGCTGCGCGTACTGCATTATGCAGTGTGGGCTGGTTACCTTTTACCGCCAGCAAGTAGTCGCCACCGCCCTTGACTATGGTTGAGGCTATTCCAGTCTGGCAGCCCATGGCATCGATGGATACCAGGCAGCCTTTTATATCGAGGAGTGCCAGTAATTCAGGAATGGCGGTGATTTCGTTAGATTTCTCATCTGTTTTGACTTGCCCGAGCACCAGACGATTCTCAGCGGCAAAGGCACTGACCATATGAATGGTAGACTGACGACTGTCTCGGTCGTAAGAGCTGCGTAAGGTCTTGCCGTCAATGGCAATCAGCTCACCATCGGTACGTTCTGATGTTGCTTGCATCCAGCGGACGAAGGCGTTCTGGAATTGCTCCGGTTGAATACGGGAGATGATCCTGGCTATGGTGTCGTGAACAGGTAATCCGTTATGAAACAATCCATTACGCTGAAACCATTCCAGATGTGCCTCGCCGAAAAGCTCGATATCTTCCCAACCTTGAGCTCCACCAATAGCAGCACAGACGGTGAGAAAAACCACATCGAAGAAGGGGTACGCGATTTTGGTTGTCTGACGAGGGTCTTCAAGTTCGGAGAAGAATTGGGTAAATGCCGCTTGATGGTTCATGACGAAACTCCCGTAAAAGAGAGTATAAGATCACACCCTGTTCGGTCGGTCAAATCCTCGTGCCCTGCTTAAAAAACGTTCGCGATCTTGCCCTG
>NZ_JAPDCL010000065.1:0-1222 GCF_027706025.1 Aeromonas sp. Y311-2
ACGATTCAGCCCTGATTTTGCCCGGACGTTGCGCCCCGGCTGGCTTGTCGTGCCCGCTGCTGATTTTGACATGTTGGCAACCTTCAAATCCTCAATGACGATCATCGCGTGGTTTTTGCTGATAGTCGTTGTGACCTTGTGAAGGTAATCGCGGCGGGTATTGGCGATATGTGAATGCAGGCGCTGGATCTTGGCTTTTTGCTTCTTCCAGTTACTGCTGAACTTTACTTTTTTGCTCAACTGGCGCTGGAGCCTTGCCAGCTTGGCCTGATGGGTTTTGAAGCTGTTGACGGGCTCAAACACCGTGCCATCTGACAGGGTTGCGAGCTTGGCAATACCCGCATCCAGCCCGACCATTGAGCCGGACGGGTGAATTGGCTCAGGCGTCTCCTGCTCGACCTGTAATGAGATATACCAGTGCCCGGCGGCTTGGCTGACAGTGGCGTTTTTAATCTTCCCTTCTACTGGGCGTGACTGGCGAAACTTAACCCACGCCAGCCCGGCTGGCAGTTTCACACGGCCTTTCTCAAGGCGGCAATACTTGTCGAAGTTGACGAACCGGATAGAGTCGCGGTTGTCGCTTTTCTTCTTGAAAACTGGGGCTTTGGCGACGAGTTTTTTATCAAAACAACGCATCCACGCGCCGTGCAAATCCTTGAGTTTCTGCTGGAGGTTGTCGGTGTATGCCTCGGCCAGAAAGGCCATTTCTGGGACTTTCTTCCAACTGGTGAGCATCCGGTTAAGCTCAAAGGCAGAAGGCAGTTTTTCGCCAGAATCAAGAATGCGTTTGGTTTCTGCCAGCCCGTGATTCCAGACATAACGAGCACTGCCGCCCAACTGGCGCAGGCGTTGCGCTTGTTGTTCGGTCGGTTCGAGTCGGAATTTGTAGGCTTTTAGAATTTGCATTAAATGCTCAGTGTGTAGCAATATTTCTTCACATCATTACACCGAGCAGAGTCATTAAATGCAAGTCGTAAATATCAACAAATCACGCCATGCTGCTTATCTTCTCCATGTTCACTTGGTATTTGTGACTAAGTATCGAAAAAAGATATTGGGCGATTTACACCTTGCTGCATTCAATCAGTATGCTACTGAGGTTTGTAGCCGACATTCCGCACCTGATTTAGGAATAAATTTGTCGGTAGCGCTCACCCAATACCTCCAAAATGATCTGCTGGTCTCCTGTTAGCTCCGTTACTTGTGGCGGAGCTTCTCCCAG
>NZ_JAPDCL010000066.1:0-1212 GCF_027706025.1 Aeromonas sp. Y311-2
CAGGGCGGGATCGCACTTTGTTAATGAAATTTGAACAGGCAGATCGTCTGTGATCTAATCGCGTCTCCATGCAGGAGGCACGCGCTATGACGTTGATTGAACACCTTACCCTTGTCGAAGAAACTCGCTCTGAGATCAATCGTAAACATAACCTGGTTGATGTCATGTTCCTTGTCATCAGTGCCATCATGAGTGGTGCCGAGGGCTGGAATGACATCGAAACCTATGGCGATTCAAAGATCGATTGGCTCCGTCAGCATCGCCCCTTTGCCAACGGCATCCCGCGGCGTCACACGGTTGCCCGCATTCTGCGCTGCATTGTCATCGATACCTTGCTTGAAGCGTTGCTGTGCTGGGTCAATGAACAGCGCACTCATCAGGGCAAACCCATCATTGCCTTTGATGGCAAGGTGTTACGCGGCTCCTTTCGGGGAAATGCCAAGGATGCGCTTCAGTTGGTCACGGCTTACGATACCGAAAATGGGCTGGTGTTAAGCCAGAAAGCAACCCCTAACAAGAAGGGGGAAATCGAAACCGTCAAAGATATGCTGGACATTCTTGAGCTAAAAGGAGCCGTTGTCACACTCGATGCGTTGCATTGTCAGCGTGAGACACTGGAGAAAATCAGCGAGAAGAAGGCTCATGTAGTGGTACAGGTCAAGAATAATCAACCGAAGCTGTATCAAGCGGTTCAATCGCAATTCCAGTCACTGTTTGACGCCCAGAAAGAGAAGATTGTCGTCGAGCACAAAGAGAGTGGACATGGCCGCCAGGAAGAGCGTTATGTGTTTCAATTAAAAGCCAAATTACCGCCAGAGTTGACGGAGAAATGGCCGACAATCCGCAGCATCATTGCCGTTGAGCGTCACCGCAGCGCCAACGGAAAAGGAACGGTAGATACCTCTTACTATGTCAGCTCGTTATCCCCCAAGCACAAGCTGCTAGGGCACTATATACGGCAGCACTGGCGGATAGAGAACAGCCAGCATTACATTCTTGATGTGGTGTTCAACGAGGATGCTTCCAGGATAGCGATGGAGGATGCGGTCGAGAATATGGCGCTATTCCGGCGGTTCGTATTGAATATCGTAAAACAGAGCAATTGTGGTGCTCGAAGTCAGAGAAACAAGCTAAAAAGAGCCGGCTGGAATGACGACTATCGGGCTCAGTTATTCTTTGGTTAAAATATCAACAAAGTGTGCTCCCGCCCTG
>NZ_JAPDCL010000067.1:0-1109 GCF_027706025.1 Aeromonas sp. Y311-2
CTAAGCGTGTTCTTTCCCTCGCCAATGCTACCCTCGGGGTTATCGAGTCAGGTTCACTGGCCATCCACGCCATCGGTAGTGGCCTCTCCTTGGCCAACGGTCTCGAACGTAAACATGCGGTTAAACAGGTGGATCGCCTGCTCACTAACACCAAGCTCAATGTCTGGAGCCTCTTTGACGATTGGGTGCCCTATGTGGTCGGTGAACGTACCGAGATCGTAGTCTCCATGGACTGGACCGAATTCGATGCCGATGATCACAGTACCTTGGTTATCAGCCTGCAAACCAACCACGGTCGCAGTACTCCGCTGCTGTGGAAAACCCATCGGAAATCGTTGCTCAAAGGGCAACGCAATGCCCATGAGAAAGAGCTGCTCACCAAGCTCAAGCAGACGTTGCCAGAGGGTATCTTCGTGACGGTAGTAGCTGACCGCGGCTTTGGTTACATGGAGCTGTTCGAACGCCTGGAGCAAGAGCTAGGCTTTGCTTATCTCATTAGATTTAAAGGAAATGTTTTGGTTGGTTACCCTGGTGTAGAGCAGGTTCCAGCTCGGGACTGGCTAACGCCGACCGGGCGCACCCGAACCCTCAAAGCGGTGGAGCTAACTGGGCAGCGACAGCCTGTCGAACGGGTCTATTGTTGTCATAAGAGTGGCATGAAAGACGCGTGGTTTCTGGCCAGTAACCGGACCGACCTGAGCGCCGCCAAGGCGTTGCAACTATACGGCCAGCGCTGGGGTATCGAGACCAGTTTTCGTGATATCAAAGATTACAAATTCGGCATGGGTATGGGAGATGTGCACATCAGTAATCCGGTCCGGCGCGACCGACTGTTTTTATTCAGTGCCCTAGCCATCGTCTTGCTGACGCTGCTGGGTAAGGCTGGAGACAGTGTCGGTCTAGAGAGAACGATCAAGGTCAATACCAGCAAGAGCCGAACCTATTCGTTCTTTCGGCAAGGGGTCATCTATTACCAGTTGCTACCTAAAATGAAAGAAGCCAATGCGGTCTTGTTGATGGATAAATTTATCTACTACCTGAAGCAACACCGCTTATATACCCGCACACTTGGAATTATTTGAGTCTCTAAAAATGAGGGGATCTCTGAG
>NZ_JAPDCL010000068.1:0-1066 GCF_027706025.1 Aeromonas sp. Y311-2
CAGGCAAAGCGTCGGGCACACAATTTGGCGAAGGCTTTGAGCTCGCGGGTGCTCTCTTTAAGCAGGTTTTTTGCCAGTGTCTGCTGCTCGCGATGACTGGCCTGTTCGCTGCGCACCAACATCCAGCGCTGCGCGACGCCGGCATAATGGGCGGATTGCCAACAGCCATGATAACCATTGCCCAGCGCAACCAGCGACTGGGTGCCAATCGTTGCCACGGCCTGCTTGGCCTCATTCAACGTGACAGGCACCCGGGTGACAAACAGTTGCTGCTGTTGCTCCAGTAATTGCAAGGTCTCAGCGCAGTACAGTGCTGCATCACCGACCAGATAACGGCTCTCCTGCGCGGCCTTGAGGCTGCTCAAATGGCGACGAACAGTCTGGGCAAAGGCTTTGGTGTCGTTACTGTTGCCACTGAGGGCCTGCATATAGACGGGCAGCCCGGCCTGATTTTCACAGATGAGTTCCAGAATAACCTGGTTCAGCTCTGGCCGATGATCTCGACTATAACCCCGCACCAATTGCAGCTTGCCGGTCTGCTCGCCATCGGCCTGGTCATAGGCGCCATCGACGTGGAAGCTGGTGATATCGAGGTGCACAGCGGTGCTTTTGAGCCCCAGCCGCTCGACGACTTGCGCCGCCATCACCTGATACAAGGTGCTGACATCGGCGTCGAAGAGGGCATCGAGACAGCGCCCGAGCACATCATCATTGAGGTCATCAGCACAGATCCCGGGGCCGATCAGGCGCTCAACCGGCTTGTTAGCGAAGAATTGCGGGAACATGTGCAGGGTGCTGCTGTGAAAGCCCAGGCCGTTCACTATCATGGCGACCAGCGCTTGACCATGTGAGACCTTGAAAGGGGGCGTTTTGGGGAGCACGGCATCGATCATGCGGGCAATGCCCAGTTCTTGGCAGAGTGCGGCGACCAAACCAAGGTGATCGAGGTTACGGATAGAGATAGCGGGAGCGGCCATGATGATCTACCTGCAAAAGAGAGTAATAGATCAGAATGGCCGATCGCCGTCAAGCTTTGAAAAAGCCAAAATTAGGTGCGGAATGACGG
>NZ_JAPDCL010000069.1:0-888 GCF_027706025.1 Aeromonas sp. Y311-2
ATCAGGCCAATAGCCGTCTGTTCCTGCCTAAGTTGGGTTGGCTACGCTACCGCAACAGTCGGGATGTGCTCGGGGTGATCAAGAACATCACCGTGAGCCAATCAAGCGGTAAGTGGTATGCCGCTATCCAGACCGAGCGAGAGGTTGATGTGCCCGTTCATCAAGGCACAGCTGTTGGCCTCGATATGGGGATTAAACGCTTTGTCACCCTGTCAGATGGCAGCCACAAAGACCCACTTAACAGCTTCAAGGCTCACGAAAAAGCCTTGCGCAAAGCGCAGCAGGCGATGAGCCGCAAAGTCATATTCAGCCGCAATTGGAAGAAAGCGAAAGCCCGTATTCAGCGCATCCAGACTCATATCGGCAGTGCCCGCCGCGACTACTTGCATAAGATCTCGACCGCCATCAGCAAAAACCACGCGCTGGTATGTGTCGAAGATTTGCAGGTGCGAAATATGTCCAAGTCAGCGGCGGGCACAACTGACACGCCTGGGCGCAACGTGCGAGCCAAGTCGGGCCTGAATAAGGCTATTTTAGATCAAGGCTGGGGCGAGTTTCGGCGTCAGCTCGACTACAAGCTGGCTTGGAATGGCGGGCATTTGATAGCGGTGCCGCCGAAGAACACCAGCCGAACGTGCCCATGTTGCGGGCATATCTCGGCTGATAATCGTCAAACACAAGCTACGTTCGAATGTGTGGAGTGTGATTTTAAAGAAAACGCCGATCTAGTCGGCGCGATCAATGTGTTAAGGGCGGGACACGCCCAGTTAGCCTGTGAAGTGAGTGGTGCAATAAGGCCGCCAGCAGCAGGAACCCACCGAAGCGAATTAAGCGTAATCGCCTAACCGCAGTAGGAATCCCCGTCCTTTAGGGCGGGGAGGATGTCAA
>NZ_JAPDCL010000070.1:0-879 GCF_027706025.1 Aeromonas sp. Y311-2
CCTGATCGAGCTTGAAACCTTGCGGATAGCGGAAGCTATCGGATAAACCCTTCTTTTTGAAGCGAGGGAAATCGGCGCGTTTGGCGAAGAAGTTAGTGTAGGCTCGCTCCAGATCTTTTAGCGTTTGCTGCAAGGGTTGGGAGGGCGTTTCGGCAAGCCAAGCGGTTGAGTCTTCCGACTTCCATTGGGTGAGCTGTTTACACAGCTCCGCATAGCCGAGCTTCTTCTCGCCCTGTTCAAAGCGCTCCTGCTGCAACGCCAGCGCCTTGTTGAACACGAAACGGCATGAACCAGCGAAGCGGCGCATTCGCAGCTGTTGCTGGCCGTCTGGCCGAAGTTCATATTTGAAGGCTTGAAGTCGTTGCATGGCCATAATATACTTTGGTCTATGAGCAAAATCAATGCCATTAGAACTGGCAGACACTGCATTTTCTCTATGCATGTTCATTTGGTCTTTGTGACGAAATATCGCAGAAGAGTATTCGACAATGCCGCCATCGACCGCCTTAGAGAGCTGTTCTCCAAGATCTGCGCTGACTTTGAGGCAGAGCTAAAAGAGATGGATGGAGAGGTTGATCATGTTCACCTGCTGGTGAATTACCCGCCAAAAGTGGCAGTATCGGCGCTGGTGAACAGCCTAAAAGGGGCATCCAGTCGGGTGCTGCGAAAAGAGCGGCCAGACATCGCCGCCAAGTTCTACTACAAGGGCATGTTGTGGTCGCCATCTTACTTTGCATCGAGTTGTGGCGGCGCTCCGATAGAGATCATCCGGCAGTACATCGAGCAACAGCAAACACCTCATTAACCATGGAACGGCTACGCCATTCACACCTTATATCCCCGCCATGAATGACGGGGCTTTACGGTGCTTTTGGGTAA
>NZ_JAPDCL010000071.1:0-823 GCF_027706025.1 Aeromonas sp. Y311-2
TGGGCACTGTTGCAAATAGTCGGTGGTGATAAACTTATCATCCCCTTTTGCTGATGGAGCTGCACATGAACCCATTCAAAGGCCGGCATTTTCAGCGTGACATCATTCTGTGGGCCGTACGCTGGTACTGCAAATACGGCATCAGTTACCGTGAGCTGCAGGAGATGCTGGCTGAACGCGGAGTGAATGTCGATCACTCCACGATTTACCGCTGGGTTCAGCGTTATGCGCCTGAAATGGAAAAACGGCTGCGCTGGTACTGGCGTAACCCTTCCGATCTTTGCCCGTGGCACATGGATGAAACCTACGTGAAGGTCAATGGCCGCTGGGCGTATCTGTACCGGGCCGTCGACAGCCGGGGCCGCACTGTCGATTTTTATCTCTCCTCCCGTCGTAACAGCAAAGCTGCATACCGGTTTCTGGGTAAAATCCTCAACAACGTGAAGAAGTGGCAGATCCCGCGATTCATCAACACGGATAAAGCGCCCGCCTATGGTCGCGCGCTTGCTCTGCTCAAACGCGAAGGCCGGTGCCCGTCTGACGTTGAACACCGACAGATTAAGTACCGGAACAACGTGATTGAATGCGATCATGGCAAACTGAAACGGATAATCGGCGCCACGCTGGGATTTAAATCCATGAAGACGGCTTACGCCACCATCAAAGGTATTGAGGTGATGCGTGCACTACGCAAAGGCCAGGCCTCAGCATTTTATTATGGTGATCCCCTGGGCGAAATGCGCCTGGTAAGCAGAGTTTTTGAAATGTAAGGCCTTTGAATAAGACAAAAGGCTGCCTCATCGCTAACTTTGCAACAGTGCCG
>NZ_JAPDCL010000072.1:0-768 GCF_027706025.1 Aeromonas sp. Y311-2
ATGGAACCATTGCTTCCAGAACACAAAACCAACCACCCGCTGGGGAGGCATCGCAAGCGGGTGGATAATCGTGCCGCGATGAACGCCATTTTCTTTGTGCTTAGGACGGGGTGCCAATGGAATGCCCTCAATGCTACCGGCATTTGCTCATCCAGTTCTGCTCACCGACGCTTTCAAGAGTGGCGTGATGCTGGGGTGTTTGAGCGGTTCTGGCAAAATGGCTTACTTGATTGCGCAAAGCAGGGCGCCATCGACTGGTCATGGCTGTCGATGGACGGTTGTATCACGAAGTCTCCCTTGGCGGGCTCAAAAAAACGGGACGCAACCCCACAGACAGAGGAAAACAAGGGGTAAAACGCAGTCTGCTCACAGATGCGAACGGGCTTCCGCTATCACTGGTTGTCACGGGGGCAAATACGCATGACATCAAGCTGGTTGCTGACACGCTTGACAGTCTTCAGACGTGCAGGCCTGGCCGGAGGCTCCATCTCTGCCTGGATAAAGGCTATGAAGCACAATGGCTGGAAGACTATCTGAAGAGCCGCTATTACGAACCTCACATTCAATCGCGTAAAGAAGAATCTGAAGCCATGAAAAACACTGATTTTAAAGCGCACCGTTGGGTGGTAGAGAGAACTCACAGTTGGATGAATCGCTTCCGTCGTGTGCTGACTCGCTGGGAGAAGAAAGTCGAGAATTATGAAGCGATGCTGCATTTCGCTTGCGGCATTATTGTGTGGAACAAAACCCTATTGGGATAGGGTCTTA
>NZ_JAPDCL010000073.1:0-699 GCF_027706025.1 Aeromonas sp. Y311-2
AAGAGCCGGCTGGAATGACGACTATCGGGCTCAGTTATTCTTTGGTTAAAATATCAACAAAGTGTGCTCCCGCCCTGGTTGCAAGAGTGGGTGACCTTCAGGAACAATAAACCAGGACATGGAGTTCTTGATAAATCTTCAATGTCAATCTGGGTCGACAAAATAGAGTTGTTAATTGACCAATGCCTAACTGTCTTCTCAACAGTAATACCAACTTTGGATAATAAAGTCATACTGATTGAAATCCCATCAGGTAGGTTAAAAATAGAGTTTCCATTAGTATACCAAGGAAAAGCTATCGTAATAACTAGCGTCACGCAGAAACAAGGAAACTGGAAATTAAAACTACAGCCTCTAGATTACAATCTCTCCGATGAAAAAACGGTTTCTCTTCCTGAAGAAAATATATTTAACAATCTAGGTGACTATAACAACGAAAGTTATAAGATAATTGAAGTAAATTGTTGCGGAAAAGAATACATTGTCGAGCATAATGTACCTATCAGACAAACTGAAACTTTTGAAGGACGGCATAAAGAAGTAGATGAGTTTGTAGATTGGTTCAATGATGATGATTCTAGAAGATGTTTAGTCTATGGTGATGGAGGGTATGGGAAAACCACAGGGCGAGAGCGTGAACATATTGTTAAATTGACTTCAATTCAGCCAGCCCTGAATCCAATACCTTTTCCAGATATG
>NZ_JAPDCL010000074.1:0-625 GCF_027706025.1 Aeromonas sp. Y311-2
GGTATTAGCTGGTCAAGGATGGCGATCATACCTCAGAAGCCGCGCCACGCCTCGCTCATATGAGGGGATGGTTAAGGCTGCTGCCCTCGCTGGTTAATGGAGCATTTTGGAAGCTGTAATCCACGGGCGGTAGCGTGGTGTTTGGCTAGCGATCCAATTTGTAGCATTGATTGAATATCATAAAGCCTAACATTGAAGATTATTTATCAAGGATAAGTATGAAAACGATCTATTTAAAAGAAAAAGAACTAGCCAATAGGATGCAGCTTACAGATAGATTTATTTCTCTAACAAATATCCTCCGTTCTATTCTCCAAACAATTTCGATTACAACATTAGAATTAGCTAAAAATGAAACAAGTACAGATGAAATTGATCTTTCAGGAGTTGTTGAGAGGTTCCGCAGGCCTGCCGATGGAATGCCTGTTGATATAATCGACAAACTAACACCCCATTTACGTTCTCATTTTGAAAAACGGTTATTTAGTGGATGGTATGAAAAAAGTAATCCTGGGTTGGAAAAACCACTTTCTATCCTGTTGCAAGAGCAGGGCGGGATCGCACTTTGTTAATGAAATTTGAACAGGCAGATCGTCTGTGATCTAATCGCGTCTCCATGCAGGAG